>CACBDC010000005.1 GCA_902537845.1 uncultured Pelagibacteraceae bacterium | reverse complement strand
TTTAGAAGAGCTGTCATCAGATTTAGGAGTAACAGATCCTCACTCTGGTACAGTTATAATCGAGAAATAGGAAAGGAGAAAAATATGGTAAAGATGTATATTATGGGTAACTATACTGAAAAAGCTTTTCAAGGTTTTCTTAAAGATCCTAGTAGTGACAGGAAAGCAGTAGTTGAAAAACTTGTTCAAGGTGTAGGTGGGAAAATGCATACAATGGATATTGTAAGAGGTTCATACGATTTTTGTGTAGTTGCAGAGCTACCTAGTTTTGATGACTTCGCAGCTGTTAAATTATTGGTAGAGTCTACTGGCGCTGTGAAAAACTTATCAGCCCTTGAAGCAATAGATTTTTCTAAGGCTACTACAAAAGCTTCGAAAATGTCTTACAAGGCTCCAGGTCAATAAAAAAAAGGAGGTAACAATGGCTAAATTTTATACATTAGGATGTTACACAGCTAAAGGTCTAGCAGGATTTGTAAGCAATCCATCTACAGACAGAAAAGCTGCTACATCTGCACTTGCTGCTTCTGTGGGAGCTAAAGTAACTCAATACTCAGGCCTAAGAGGAAAATATGATTTTATGGCAGTGATTGAGGGAACTTTTGAACAAGCTGCTGCAGCTGCAATGGTTGCTGTTTCTAGTGGTGCTGTTTCAGATTTTACAATTTTAGAAGATGTAGATCTAAATGAGATAGCTAAAACTGCTCAGAAAATGGCTTCATCATACAAAGAGCCAGGAAAATAATTATTTTCTGTAGCTAATACATTTTAAGGTATCAGTGAATTTTATTTGATTTTTATATTTAGATTTTATTTCACTGATACCAAATTTTATTTCTTTATTACTCATATTTAATAAACATGAAATGTATCTCTCTTTGATCATTCGCACGTATTTTTGTTTAGAGATGCTTACTTTAAAATTAAAGTTTGTATAGCTTATTTTTTTTAAGTTTTTTTTAATAATCTTAAATAAAACCTCGTCTCTTTTTAAACTTTTTTCTAAATTTTTTCTCATTTTTTTAAAACAAGGTATCTTATTATTTTTTGTTTTTAGAGAAAAAATTAATATTTTACCTTTGGTGTTTAATCTTTTTTTAGCAAGATTTAGAAGACGATTTAAATTATTTTTTGAAAAAAAATGAATAGTTTGTTTGATTAAGATTAGATCGTATTTTTCTTGTTTATCTAAATATTTTAAAGCTTCTACTCTTTTAAATATAATATTTTTTTTAATACCCTTATTACTAACAATGTCAATTCCAATGGGTTTATTTCTAAATTTATATTTCTGTTGAAGGGCGCTAATAATATTTGCTCTTCCACATCCAATGTCTAATATTTTTGAATTTTTATTTAAATTACTTTTTCTTTTAAGAAACTTATTAAATTGAGAGATATACGATTTAGATGATAACCAGGTTTTATTATCCCAGTTTTTAAGTTTTTTCATTTAGTTATTTCTAACAGGTTTATAAAAAAGATCTGGTTCTAATTGTAAATAAACAAGACTATACCAATCATAGTGTGCATCAGTGGAATGAACAGTGATAATTTTGTTCTTAGAAAAATCAATTACTACTTGTTGACCTGCAAAACCATCCATCATTAGTATTGGTCTTTCTTCAATTCCAATAGGATCAAAGTGAAACTGACCCCCATAACTTTGTGTTGCAGCATGATTACCGATAAACTTACTATATTTATCTTTTTTCTTATCGACTCTATTCTCGTAGATTGTTTTTAAGTATTTGCCAACACAAGTATCATTCTTCCAATGATCCATTATTAGTTTAGCTATTCTTAAATAGTCATACCTTTGTGCATAAAAAGAATATCTACCGTATTCTCCTTTTTTTCTGTTACTGAATTTGTGTTTTTCTAAAGACTTTCCAAAATAAACACTTTTTTCTACCTTTGCGTCCTCAACAAATATCTTATGTAGTAATTTTTCCCAATCATCACCAGTTTTATAAATAACATAATTCATAATTACATTAGTAGTCATGGCACTATAGTTGTAATGATTGCCAGGGTCATAACCAGTTTTACCTTCAAAGTGTCTTTTCAAAACAGATTTAATAGGTGTTGAATTAACATTAGTTCCTTTACCGTTAATTCTGTTATCTTTTCTATAAAATCTTTGACCAACAATGGGTTCATCACCTGCTTGCATGTTTAGTAAATTTAATAATTTTTGATCTTTGTATAAAGTATTAGCAACAGTTGGGTAATCTATATTATCAAAAACTGAATTAATATAACCATCACATACAGCATAACCAGTAACAAGACTTACTAAACTTTTCCCTACAGAATGTGAAGGATAGTAACCTCCTCTGTATTTACTTTTTCTATTTTGATCAACTAAAATTTTATTATTTTTAAATAAGATATAACTTACTAGGCCTGTTTTTTTATCTTTAAGTTGCTCATCTACTTTCTTAGATAAATCGTTATTTTGTAAATTAATCTCAAAATTATAGGTGTCATTTTTCTTATTACCTATTTTGTATTTGTGCATACAATCAAAACAGTATTTTTCATTAGCGTGATGAGCCAATACAAGTGAAGGACTTGTATTTAACAAAAGTAAGATTAAAATTAGAATTGGTAAAAGTCTTTTCATTAAAGCGCAACAACAGCAGCAGCCATGGAAGCAAGTCTTGCTTGAGTATCATCAGCTCTACTTGTTATTACAACAGGTACTTTCCCACCAACCACTACACCAGCTGCACAGGCTCCCATAAAAAAAATCATCATTTTGACTAAAGCATTTCCAGTTTCTACATTTGGAACTAAAAGTATATCCGTATTACCAGCAACAACATTTTTAATCCCTTTAATTTGAGCAGCTTTTTCAGAAACGGAATTATCAAATGCCATTGGTCCAAATACTTCTGCGTTCAAACCTTCTTCTTTTGCTCTTTTGGTAAGTTCGTTTGCCTCTAAAGAACTAGGCATACTGTCTAAAATCTCCTCAGTTGCTGATAGCACTGACACTTTAGGTTTTCCAATTCCTATCCTATTCGCAAAATCTATCGAATTTTTTAATATATGCATTTTAGTTTCTAATTTTGGCAATACATTTAATGCACCATCAGTAATGATAAATGGTTTATCGTCTTTCTCTAAAGTCATATGCCAAATGTGACTTAGTCTTTTTTTTCCTATTAAATTCAAATTTCTTTTTAAAACTGCTTTCATAAGCACGTCTGTATGAATATGTCCTTTAACAATTATTTTCACTTTATCTTCACTTGCCAGTTTTGCTGCGATTGGTGCAGTACTATTTTCATCTGGTTCATGAATTAATTCATATTTAGAAATATCCCAGTTTAATTGCTTAGCATTGCTTTCAATAACTGACTTATCACCTATAAACACTGGTATAATTAAATTTGCATCTACAGCTTGTTTTGCAGATTCAATTGAAACCGGCTTTACCGCGTTAACTATTACTGCTTTTGCCGGTCCTTTTGTTTTAGCTAAATTAAGTAAATTCTCAGGACAAATAATATCTTTTTTACTAAGCATTTAAGTTTTCCATTTCTCTTAAAATTTTCGTAGGAATAAATATATCTTTATTTAAATTCTTTTTATATGTCTTATTTTTTCTTTCACCTGGATATAAAATATTTGAAAATCCTTTTGCTTTTGGAAGTTTTTTGACAAGCTTTATATTTTTCTGCATTTCTTTAACAAACCTATTCCCGATAAAAATTTTTGGATTAAGAGTAATAAATAAATGACCCATATTTTGGGGTCCTGAAAAATCATCAAAAGGATCTTTTGTTTTTCCTCCATGGCTACTGCCTGTAAAAACACCGCTTAGAATATCAACCATCCAAGCTAAACCAGAACCTTTAAAACCTGCAATAGGTAATTGAGTGCCCTTAAGGGCCTCTTTAGCGTTAGTAGTAATTTTGCCTTTTGTGTTAAGAGCAACACCGTATGGAATTTTCAAACCTAATTTGTCAGCTCTACGTATAGTTCCTCTATTTATCATTGACGTTGAGGCATCATAAATAAAAGGAACTTTTCCTGTAGGAACACCAAAACAAATAGGGTTTGTTCCAAATAGAGATTTCTTTGCACCATGTGGAGCTAAAGCGGCTGGTGCATTAGTAAAACAAAAAACCATCAATTTATTATTTACCGCCTGTTCTGCATAAAAACTTGAAAGTCCGTAATGTCCGCTTTTTTTTATAGCCACTAAACCTATTCCAGTTTTCTTAGCATTTTTAATTGCTTGTTTTATACCTAAATCAGCACTTACAAAACCAATACTATTGTCAGCGTTAATATAAGAAATTGAAGAACTTATTTTTTTTATTTTGATTTTGGGTTTAGGATTTATAACTTTTGCTTTAATTCTATCACAGTACATTTTAAGCCTAGCTAGACCATGACCTTTAGCTTCCAGAATTTCAGCTTTAATTAAATAGTTGGAACAAAGTTCAGCATGTTTATTTGAAAGTTTATGTTTAAGAAAAATTTGTTTAAGTTTTGATTTTAGAAGATTTTTTTTCACTTAAATTTTTTTTTACCTTTTTTTTCCCAAAAATTTGTTCTTTGTTCTGGGTTCTCAACTAAATTCTTGCACATCATGCCATAATCTTTAGCTAGTAAGGAAAAATCTTTTTTGGCTAGTTTAATAAATTTTTCTACATTATCTTTAGTCATTTGAGACATAACCTCAGGATTTAATCCCATTATTTCGCCTAGATCATAATTATATTTTAAAGACACATCAGCACTATTTTCCAGACTATCTATTATACTTTTATCTTTTCCAGCATCTTTAAAACTTTGTGCCGCAACTTTGTAGAAACTATAACAATTTACATAATCTTTTTGAATATTTTCCATAACATATTTAGCAACTTTTTTTTCTTTAGCATTTTCATTTGCATTTAAAGAAAAGGGGGCAATAATTAAAATTAATAATAAAATTTTTTTCATTTATATTTTCTCATGGAAGCTTCAGCTAATATTAAATTTGGGTCCATAAATATTTTTGAAAGCTTAGCTTTCTTAAAAGACTTATAGGCAAAAATTGCAATTGGCAACTCAGTACAGCCCAAAATGATTTTTTTACAGTTCATTTTTATCAAATAATTTACAGCAGGTTTAATAGCTCTTTCAGCTTCTTTAGTTTTACCCATTTTCACCAGTTTTATTGATTTATTTACGCTCTTCCTTTGTAGATTTTTATTAGGTGATATTAATTTATAATTTTTGTTAAAATAATAACTGTAAACCCCTGTTTTAATAGTGGCATCTGTCGCTAAAAGGCCAATTTTAGAATTCTTTTTACAATTTTTTTTCGCGTTCAAATATACAATCTCTGGCATATTTAAAATCGGAATCTTTATTTTTTTCTTAAGATCTTTATACCAATAATGTGCAGTGTTACATGGGATTGATATAAACTTACATTTATTTTTTTGTAAAAACTTACATCCGTGAATAAGGCTTTTCAAAACTTTATTGTATTTTTTTAGATTTTGTTTTCGGTCAGGAATGTTAGCTTTGTTATATAAAATGAATAGGGGATACTTTTGATCTACTTTTCCTCTATTTAATTTTGCAAGCTTTGAACAAAAATCTAAGCCTGCTTGTGTGCCCATGCCACCAAGAATTCCAATCATAAATTATTAAATTGATTAACCTTTTCCTCGCCAAGGAATAGTTTTATCTATTATCTTTCTAATCGTGATATCAAAAATTAAACCTAACATTCCCATAATAAATATAGTGATCCATATTACTTCATATTGGAAATACTTTTTAGCGACATTTTCTACGAATCCAACTCCTGTAGTTCCAGCTAAAAATTCTGCAGCTACTAATGTTCCCCAACACATTCCAGTTGCAACTCTTATTCCTGTCAGTATTTCTGGTAAGGAATTTGGAAAAATAACATGTCTTAGTATTTGCCACTTGGATGCTCCAAGAGAATGTGCAGCATGAATTTTTGATAATTGAGTTCCTGAGGCGCCAGCTCGTGCTGAAATTATCATAATCGATAATGAAACCATAAATAATAAAAATACTTTTCCAAGATTGTCTATTCCAAGTACTGAAATCACTAATGGCGCCCATGCCAATGGCGGAACAGGTCTGTATAATTCAATCAAAGGATCAAAAAATCCTTTAGCAAATCTGTTTAATCCCATGAATAATCCTAATGGAACACCAACTATTATCCCGGCTACTAATCCAAGAAATACTCTCAAAAATGAATCCCATATGTGGCCAGTTGGAATTGGAATTTTAAATAAATTAAAGTCTCCAGTTACAAAACTTAAAACCTTACTTTTAAAGTTGGGCTTTACTTCACCTTTTTCATTATGAACTGGATATTCCCCAGGCAAAATATCAGCGAACCAATCAGGTATTAAGAAACCAATGATCTTACTTACGTCCATCATTTCGTACCAGATTAATGGAATTTGTTTGTAACCCACATTAGGGTTCAACATTAATGTAAATTTATTTAATGTATCTGATGGTTTAGGCAACCATCTACCAGATCCTTGTTCCGAGCAACTTGGACCACTAGAAATGATCGTACCTGACGGAAACAAAAGAATATCAACCCATCTAAGAGTGCCTTGTTCTTTTTTTTGTACATTATCAAAATTGATTATTGATGCCTGCATGTCTTTAAGAGTATTAGGTGGGAATATACTCGCATATTCAATTCTTCTTGCAATTTTTAGAATATCTTTTGCGAATGAAGAAGAAATTTCCTCAGATGAACCTAAACTAGTTCTATAATCTTTTATTTCTTTTTTAAGTTTTTCTAACGCAGAAGCATATTGTTCATTATGATTTCTAAGTTCAAAGAATTCATCACTTATTAAATTTAATTCTATTGCTGCTGCCTGAAATTTTAAGCCTCGCTTGGTTTTTGGGATAAAGGGAATTTCAATTGTATTTTCAATCGAGGTACTTGATGCTTTCCAAGAACCCTCTTCTTTAGCAGCTTTAATTCTTTCTATCTCTTGTTCAGCACTCTCATTGGGATAATCGCTTCTTTTAAAGTTCTCGGTTAAATTCACAATTTTTTTGTTAATTATTTTAATTTGCTCTCTGGTATCGCTATTTAAAAGCTGTTCATTTGTAAGTAATGGAATTGTATTTTTAGTTTGTACGATAAAATCTACTAACTTACTTTTGTCTTGATTTTTGATACCTGATTTTTGAATTTCTGTGCTGATTTTATTTAAATTTTCTGTTTCAGTCTCTATCACAGACGTACTCTTAAGTTGACGTTCTTCTATTGGAAAAAGATATTTAAGCGAAAGAAGTGACTCATTTACTTTACCAACTTGGCAAAGTTCATTTGCTGACTTTGGAAAAAAAGATTTAGCTATATCCCATGAATAATAAAGCCATATCAATAAAAGAAAGCTGCTGCCTACTATTACCCAATGAATTCCTCCTTTTGCTCTCTCAGGATTTCCAAATACAGCGTCAACTTTTTCAGTTCTAATTAACTTTCTTCCATAGAGAACACAGCCTACTATGGCGAAAAAAAACAAAAATGTTAAAAAACCTGTGATCATTTAAACTTCTTTTCCCATAATTTCTTCTTCCATGTCCCATATCATTGAGAGAATTTCTTCTCTCTTTGATACGAACTCTTTGTTATTTTTGATATCTCTTAAGTCTCCTTTAAGACCCATCGATGCGAAAGGTAATTTATATTCCTTGTGTATTCTTCCTGGCCTAGGTGCCATTACATAAACTTTTTCTCCAAGTAATAACGCTTCCTCCACAGAGTGAGTTATTAGAATTATAGTCTTTCCAGTTTCTTTCCAAATTTTAAGAACTAAAGATTGCATTTTTTCTCTAGTCAAAGCATCTAAAGCTCCTAACGGTTCATCCATTAAAATTAAGTCAGGATCATTAATTAAACATCTCGCTAGTGCTACTCGTTGCTGCATCCCCCCAGATAATTGATAAGTAGGTGTATTACCGAAACCTTTAAGCCCAACTATATCTAACCATTCGTCAACTTTCTTTTGAGTTTGAGCCACGTCTTCTTCCTTCATCCTCAAACCAAAATTTACATTTTCAGCAACAGTTAACCATTCAAATAAAGCACCTTGTTGGAAAACCATACCTCTATCGACACCCGGTCCGTTAATTTCTTTATTGTTAAGTGTAATTTTTCCTGAAGTAGGTCTAATAAAACCTGCAGTAATATTTAATAAAGTCGTCTTTCCACAACCTGAAGGTCCTAGAACAGTTAATAATTCTCCTTTTTTAATTGTGAAATTTAAATCTTTAAGAGCATGAACTGTTTCTCCTTTAGGAGTTTTAAAAATCATATTTAAATTTTGAGAAATCAGATCACTCATAAAAGAACTATATTAGATATTTTTATAAAAAAATAGGCACCAATTTATTAGATCGGTGCCTATAATTTTATTATTCAAGAACTACGGTAAAAACTTAGTTGTTACTGTACCTCTTGGAGTATCAAAACCTTTTAAAAACTTAGCAAGGTTTCCACTCTTCATAGATTTTTTTGTTTCTTTTGGCGTTAAGAATTTGAAGCCACTTAAAGTGTCTTTCATGTCAGCAACTTTCATTTCTGACTCTTTAGACATAGCTTTCATATCACTTCCACCTTTTCTGTATCTCTCATTAGCTTCATGAGTTAATTCTACGAAAGCCTTCAACATACCAGGATTTTCTTTCATAAATTTATTCGTTACAGAAACGATATCTATTCCCATGATGCCTCCAGCACGAGCTTCATCAACTGTTAATAGTCTTGTTCCAACAGATGTAGCTGATTTAATAGAGTTACCTCCGAACAGACATGCCATTACCACGTCACCACTTACTAATGCTGCTGCACCTTCTTCAGGGTCCATAGCAATAATGTTCATTTTTTTTCTGTCAGCACCAACTATTTTCATACTTTCAGTAAAAACATATTCAGCCATTGTTCCTAGTGGAACTGCTACTTTTTTACCTTCAAGTTCAGAAGCATTAGCTTTAGTAATACCAGACTTATTAGAAGTAACACACGTTGTTCCTCCCATTCCGTATTCCATTGCAACGTCTACTAAACTTATTGGCGCTTTAGCCTTAACAGCATTTATGTAAGGCATTAAACCTTGTGAGTAAGATATATCAATATCTCCCGCTAGCATAGCATCAGTCATTGCTACACCGTTTGTGAAATTAGTCCACTTAACCGGTACACCAAGTGCTTTTGAATATGCTTTTTTATTCATGTCCTCAAGATTTGGAGATGGCCATTCCAAAAAGTACGCAACTCTTACTTCTTTTGCAGCTGAGTTAGCTACTGTAGCAGTTAGAGTAAACGCAAATAAAATCCCAAGAACTGTGCTTATTATTTTTTTCATAGTTCTCCCATATGGTTTGTTAATTAATTGAGATCTAAAATGAATTTTTGGCTTATGTAAATAGCAAGAAAATTGAAATTGGGTCTAATTTAATGTACAACTTTGAATTGTAAACAATAATTCTTGATTTAATTTAACAAAGGTCTACTAATTTAAACATGAGTTCATCGAATAGAACAAACATCCCAAATTCATTAAACGAGCATTGGATGCCGTTTACAGATAATAAGTCATTTAAAAAAAATCCAAGATTAATTACTGATGCGAAAGGTGTTTATTTAACTAACCACCAGGGTAAAAAAATGATTGATGCAAGTTCAGGCCTATTCTGTAATCCTTTAGGACATGGCAGGAAAGAAATTACCGAAGCTGTATCCAAACAACTTGATAAACTAGATTATTGCCAACCATTTAATCAAGGGTATGGAGGTTCATTCGAATTGGCTACCAGAATAGCTAAGAAAACTCCAGAAGGAATTAATAGAATATTTTATACTATTTGTGGTTCTACCGCAGTTGAAACAGCAATTAAAATTTCAATAGCTTATCATAGAGCAAGAGGTGACTCAAAAAGATTTAGATTTGTAGGACGTGAAAGAGGTTATCATGGAATGAATATTGGTGCGACTACAGTTGGTGGAATGATTAATAACGTTAAAACATTCGCAAGTGTATTAATGCCAGGCGTTCAACATATGAGACATACTCACATGCCAGAACATAAATTTGTAAAAGGACAACCAGACACCGGTGTTGAAATGGCAGAAGACCTAGAAAGAATTGCAATGAATTTTGGTGGTGAGAATATAGCAGCCTGTATAGTAGAACCTATTGCGGGTTCAACTGGAACTTTAGTACCACCCAAAGGTTATTTGAAACGTATAAGAGAAATTTGTGACAAACACAAAATTCTTTTAATATTTGATGAAGTAATCACGGGATGGGGTAGAACAGGCTCAGCATTTGCCTCACAAGAGTTTGGAGTTACGCCAGATATAATTACTATGGCTAAAGCAACTACGAATGGAGTAGTTCCGATGGGAGTAGTAGCAGTTAAAGAAGAAATTTATGATACAGTTTTGGATGGCTCTACAGCACCTGAAGGAACTCCAGAGTTATTTCATGGATATACATATTCAGGAATTCCAGTTGCAGTTGCCGCAGGTTTAGCCGTTCAAGATATTTTCGATAAAGAGGATATTTTTAAAAGAGCAAAAGAAATGTCTCCATATTTTCAAGATGGTTTACATTCATTGAAAGATTTAAAGGAAGTTGTCAGTATTAGAGGATACGGAATGATGGGTGGAATTGAAATGAAAATGAAAGATAAACCAGGGAAAGCAGGCTTTCAGACCTTTAAGCATTGCTACGATGCTGGCGTTAACTTCAAAAATACCGGAGATTCATTAATAATTGCACCTCAATTTATATGTGAGAAAAAACATATTGATGAAATTATAGAAAAATTAAGAACAGGTATTTCTAATTACTCAAAGTCATAAATGATCATTGGCGTTCCAAAGGAAATTAAGCTTCAAGAGCACAGGATAGGTTTAACTCCCGAAAGTGTTAAAGTTTTAGTTAAAAGAAATCACGAAGTATTAATCGAGTCTAATGGAGGTTTAGGAGCAGGATTTACTAATGAAGACTACCTTAAAGTTGGAGCTAAAATAATTAATACTCCAAAAGAAATTTTCAAAAAAGCTGAAATAATAGTTAAAGTTAAAGAACCTCAAATGAATGAAGTAAATATGATAAGAGAAGGTCAAATAATTTATACTTATTTACATTTAGCTGCTGCGAAGGAATTAGCTTTAGGTTTAATAAATTCAAAATCAATCTGTATAGCTTACGAGACAGTAACAGATGATGACGGCCGATTACCATTACTCGCCCCTATGAGTGCTGTGGCTGGTAGAATGTCCATTCAAGCCGGAGCTCATTGTTTAGAAAAAAATCAAAAGGGTAGAGGTTTACTTATTGGTGGAGCTCCAGGTGTAGAATCAGCAAATGTAGTTATACTTGGGGGAGGGGTGGTTGGAGAAAATGCTGCGATTATAGCTACAGGTATGAGAGGAAAAGTTTTTGTGGTTGATAAGTCAAAAAAAAGATTAGAAGAATTACACAAACAGTTCGGTGACAAAATTATTCCTGCAGAGAGTGACAAGACAGATTTAAAAAAATTAATTTCTGAATGTGATTTATTGGTAGGTGGAGTTTTAATTCCGGGAGCAGAAGCGCCTAAATTAGTAACAAAAGAAATGATTAAAACAATGAAAAGAGGCTCAGTAATAGTAGATGTTGCTATTGATCAAGGAGGATGTGTAGAAACAAGTAAACCTACAACACATGCAAACCCAACCTATATGGTTGATGAGGTTGTTCATTATTGTGTTGCAAATATGCCAGGGGGCGTTCCAAGAACATCTACAATGGCTCTTAATAAAGCTACTTTACCTTTATTATTAAAATTAGCAGATCAAGGTTACAAAAAAACTCTTACTGAAAACAAAAATTTTCTAGCTGGTTTAAATATTTATAGAGGAGAAATTACTCATAAGGGTGTCTCTGATGCTTTAAATTTAAAATACACTCCTGCTTTAGAACTATTATAAATTAAAATATTATTTTAACTCATTTTGGGTCAAGTTTTTTATTAAACCCATTTTGCTCTTCACAAATATTCTATTTGAGAAGAAATGTGCTTTAATAACCTTATGAGTTCACAATTTGATACAAATAATAGTCATTCAGAAATAAATGACATTCAAAATAAAGTAAAAGTTACTGACCTTCTTTCGAGATTAAACGAGGAAAAAAAAATTGAGAAAAAAAGAAATTTAGCTCTAGGTGTTGCAGCAGTATCAGCAGTAACGGTTTTTGGTATTATACTTACAATTTAAGTCTATCTAATTTTTTTAAGATCTGCCTTCATCATTTCACCAACAAGTGTTTTAAAGTCAGTCCTTGGTTTCCAATTAAGATCTCTTTTTGCTTTTGAAGAGTCGCCTCTTAATTCATCAACATCCGTTGGTCTAAAGTAGACAGGATCTACTTTAATATGGGTTTTGCCAGTTTTTTTGTCGTAACCAACTTCTTTTAATCCTTTACCTTTCCAAGCAATTCTTACATTGATATATTTAAATGCTTCCTCAACAAAATTTTTTACCGAATAACTTTTACCAGTTGAGATTACATAGTCTGATGCCTTTTTAGCTTTTAGCATTAACCACATACTCTCCACATAATCTTTTGCTGATCCCCAATCTCTTTTTGCATTTAAGTTTCCTAAAGTAAAAAAATTTCTCTTATTTCTATAAATTTCAGACACAGCGCGTGTAATTTTTCTTGAAACGAATGTTTCTCCTCTCCTTGGGCCCTCATGGTTAAATAAAATTCCGTTCACTGCAAAAATTCCATAAGCTTCTCTGTAGTTGACTGTAGTCCAATATGCATATAATTTTGAAATTGCGTAAGGACTCCTCGGCCTAAAAGGTGTTTTTTCATTTTGCGGAATTTCGGTGTTACCAAAAATTTCTGAAGTTGATGCTTGATAAAATTTTGTTTTTTTTTGAAGTTTTAAAACTCTTAAAGCCTCTAAAATTCTTAGTGTTCCTAACGCATCGGCGTTAGCAGAATACTCGGGTATTTCAAAACTTGTGTGAACATGAGATTGTGCCCCAAGATTATATATTTCATCAGGTTTTGTTGATTGAATAATTCTTAAAATATTACTCGAATCAGTCAGATCTCCGTAATAGGGAATGAAGTTTTTTGATTGCTTAATGTCATTATAAATATGGTCAATTCTTTGTGTGTTGAAGCTAGAGGATCTTCGTTTAACTCCTATAATTTTATATCCTTTTTTAAGCAAAAAATCGGTTAGGTATGAACCATCTTGTCCTGTAACTCCGGTTATTAATGCAGTTTTTCTAGGCATTTTAATATTTTTTAATTGATATATTATTAATCAATACTTAACAAATTATTAGTTAATTTAATTATTTCCTTTTTCTCAATGTCTTTAGTATGAAGCCCTATAAAAAAACCTCTATTTTCAATTTCTTGGGCTATTGGGAATTTTTCTCTCTTACTATTAAGCTTATATAACTTAATACTTGGTTGATTTAAAAAATTTCCACTGATAATCGGCCTAGTTTCTATTCCATTTTGATTTAACTTTTTGAGATATTTTTTCTTTTGTTTTACGTATTTTTTATTAAGCAGGATTGGAATTCCAAACCAACTTGGTTTTAAATTTTTATTTGGTTTTAAAAAAGTCAACTGATCTTTCCATTTATGAGAACTCATTACAGACTTTAAAATTTTATCTCTATTGTTTCTTCTAATTTTTATTGATTTATTTAATCTCTTTAATTGATTTAATCCTATTGACGCTGTTAGGTCTAAAGGTCTTAAATTAAAACCAGAATTTATGAAGTTAAACTCTGTATTTTGTTTTTTTCTTAAACCTCTATCCCATCCATGAGCTCTTAAAGTGTGCGCTATTTCGTAGTCTCTTTTGTCATTACAGACCAACATTCCTCCTTCACCAGCAATTAATTGGTGAGAAACGTAAAAGGAATAAGTTCCAAATCTACCAAATGTACCTAAATATTTATCTTTATAAATTGATCCCAATGACTCACAGGTATCTTCAATTAATGTAAGATTATATTTTTTTACAATTTTCATCAAATTTGACATACGGGTAGAATTGCCTAAAACATGAACAGCCATAATTGCTTTGGTTTTTTTTGTAATTTTTCTTTCTAATTTTTTTAGATCAAAATTAAAATCATCTAAACTCACATCCACAAATTTTGGCTTAAGTCCTGCTTGAACAATTGGCCATAATGACGTTGACCAACAAATTGCTGGTATTAAACACTCATCATTTTTATGTAGTCTCTTATAATTTTTTGGGTTTATCGAGGAAAAAAAAGCTAATAAATTTGCCGATGAACCAGAATTCACCATTAAAGCGTGTTTAGAACCAACAAATTTTGCAAAATTTTCTTCAAACCTTTTTGTAATTGAGGACATTGTTATTCTTCCACTTAAAAGCGTTTCTATACCTGCAATAATATCCTCATTTGTAAAAGGTTCACCGACTAGCGAATAAAACTTTTTATCTTTAGACTTATTGTATTTCTTTATTAAATTATTTAAGAATTTATATTCTTTTCTATTCATATTATTAAAGTTTAATCTCTCCATCTTTTGTCACAACATGAGGAAAGGGCATTACAAACATTAATTTTCCTCCGTCATTTAAATATTTTCTTTCTCTTTCAACTATCTCCTTTTTAAAATTCCAAGGTAAAACGATAAATGCTTCAGGATTTATTTCCCTTGCTTTTTCTTCAGAAATCAATTCGATATCAGATCCTAAGCACTTTAATCCAACCTTTTCTGGATTTCTTTCACTTATGTAAGGAATTTTATCTTTTGTTAAACCAAAATGTTGAAGAATGATGTTTCCTTTAGTGCTTGCACCTAAAGCTAAGACTTTTTTCTTACTTTTTATGATTTTATCAACAAATTGAACAGTTTTGTTTTTTAAATTATTAACTATGTTTTCAAAATCTGAATAAGTTTCAATTGATGTTAAATTTAGCATTTTTTCTTTTTTTCTTAAATCATTTAACTTTTTGATGAACATGTCTTTATCATATTTTGTTGAATTTTTTTTACAAATATAAAGTCTAACACTTCCTCCGTTTACTTCATTAGTTTCGGCATAAAATAATTTTAAATTTTGCTTATTAATTAAATATTCAAAACTTTCTAATGAATAATATGATAAATGTTCATGACAAATATCATAAAAATTATTATATCTTATCATGGAGTCTAAGTAGCTTATTTGACAACACCAAATACCATCATTATCTAAAATTTCCTCTATATCACTTACAAATTGAATTGGGTTTTCAAGATCGTAAAACATTGCACAGGAAGTAATGATCTTTGCCTTTTTACTACCAAAAAAATCTTTAAAATTTTTTGAATTGAAATAGTTGTTTATTAATTTAATTTTTTTTCCTTTATCCAGAAATTTAATATTTTTTGCAGGTTCAAATCCCACTAAATCGAATTTTTCATCATAAAAATTTAACATTGTGCAATCATTTGCTCCTATATCTACTATAATGTCTTTACTTTTTGGATTTGAAATTTTTAAAACTTGATCTACTAATTCTTTCAGATCCTTTCGCA
This sequence comes from uncultured Pelagibacteraceae bacterium, assembly GCA_902537845.1. Classification (GTDB taxonomy): domain Bacteria; phylum Pseudomonadota; class Alphaproteobacteria; order Pelagibacterales; family Pelagibacteraceae; genus Pelagilacustribacter. The sequence continues at coordinate 49,696 of CACBDC010000005.1, read as the reverse complement.
TCGTATCGTTAGTGGCAGTCCTATAAAAATACTCTTTATACAAATAGTCTGGTTCAGTGATCTCCCTCAATTGCAACAATCCACAGTTGTTTTCATTTTTACTTTTATCACAAAGTACCAGCGTTAAAGGTGTTTTTATCTCTGCTAATTCATTATTTTCATTACTTAAAACAAAAGTTGGAGAAAGATATTGCTCATCAAGAGTTAAAACTTCTATTAAGTCTCGATTTCCACAAATCTTACATTTATCTAATAACTTTATAATATTTTTCATTTAATGTTTTAATAAGAAGTTTTAAAGAACATGCTGCTTAACTTCTTTAATATTTGAGTCTAAAATATGATTTATTTTTGATTTTATGTTCGCTCTCTCATCATTGGCTTTATATTCTTCTCGAGAAATTTTAATGAATCCCTCATCAAAGTTTTTATTTTTCTCGTAATTCCTCTTTATGTTCTCGATTTCCCAAATTTTTTCATTAACTGCCTTTAGTTTTTTAAAAAGATCATTAATAATTTCGCTATTTTTAATGTTTTCGGATTTTATTTTAGATAAGATTTCGTGTTCTTTTTTTACCTCTTTAAGAGAGGACTTATCTTTAATTTCTTTTAACTTAATCTCAAGTATTGATAGTTTATCAAGTAACTCGCCCTGAGAAATTTCTGTTAAAATTTTACCCATAAAGTGTTAATTAATTGATATATATACATTAAAGAATTTAAAAAGATAATAAAAGATTATAACTTAATATAAATATATATGATACCTTGGGCCAAACCAGATTTTTATGGATATGAAGAAAAATATCTCAAAGAAGCCTTAAAATCCACTTGGATTTCTGACGGAAAATTTTTAACAAAATTAGAAAAAAACTTTTCAAATTATTTGAGTGTGAGAGAGTCGATAGCGGTAAGTAATGGCACAGCTGCGATTCACTTAATTTATTTAGCTATGGATTTGAAAAAAGGTGATGAAATAATTGTTCCTGGTTTCGGATATATGGCCGCTGCAAATCTAGCCATACAGATGGGTTTAAAACCAATTTTTGCAGACGTTGATTTAGATACTTTTTGCGTTACTGCAGAAAACATAAAAAAAAAAATTTCAAAAAAAACAAAATTGATAGTTATAACTCATACTTATGGAAATGTTTGCGATATAAAACCAATTATTAAATTATCTAAAAAAAGAAAAATTCCATTGTTAGAAGACTCAGCAGAGTCATTTGGTTCAAGATATTATAAAAAACAATCAGGTACTTTTGGTGATTTTGCTACTTTTAGTTTTCAAGCAACAAAAACTATTACAACTGGAGAAGGCGGCATGATTGTTACCAAAAAAGGAAAAAGTTTTATTAAAAAGGTTAGATCTTTAAAAACTCATGGAGTTTTAAAAACTAGGTACCTACATGTATATCCTGGGCACAACTTTAGATTAACTAATCTACAGGCAGCTGTTGGTTGCGCGCAATTAAAAAGGTTTGAAAAAATTATAAAAGAAAGAAAAAGAATTTTTAAATATTATGAAAAATTATTTTTTAATTTTAAAGGTGTCAAAATCCAAAAATTTAATAAAAATGTCTCGCCTGTTGTTTGGACTTTCGCACTAGTTTTAGATGAAAAATATTTTCCAAAAAGAGACAAATTGATTAAAAACCTTTTAAAAAAAGGTATTGAAACTAGAAATGGATTTTATTCACCATGCAGGATGAAGTTATATAACAAATATAAAACGTCACATTTGAAAAACTCTAATTATTTGTCTAGAAAAGTTATCTGTCTTCCTTTTTATGCTAGTTTAAAAAATAATCAGATAAAAAAGATTTATAATACAATCAAAAGGTTTAGATCAATTTAACACTTTTCATTTAATTTATTGCAGATTTTCTCAAAATGTTTTTGAAAATAAAAGTCATATCCTAAACCACCGCTTGGATAAATGACTGGAAAATCTGGGTAGGACTCCATAACACGAGGAACTTTTAACCCCTCAGCTATAGTAAATCCAAAAGAAGAATTTCCTATAAAAAATTTTGATGATTTTATTATTTCAGCTGCTTCAAGAAAGTTTTTACAATCATAAAAATCTAAATTAGGTATTTCTTTTTTTAAATCATCGTACTCTTCTTGTAATCCCAAAAAAAGAACATCTTTAAAATTTTTTAAAAATTTATAGTTTATAAAAGTATTTTTTCTTCTTGTGCTTCTCATTATAACAATCTTATTTTTTATTAATTGGTGTTCATTCGCAAACAAATATTGTTTACTTAAATCAACATGAACTCCAGTTAAATGAAAATACCATCTTACCTCGTCTAAATTAAAATTCATTGGTATTTTTCTAAATAAATCTAAATTTATATCAATTTTCTGGTCTTTGAATATTTCAACTTGATTAATATAGTTTTGATTTTTTAGTAAAGGTAAAACCATACTAACCATACGTTCAGTCATATAAATTTTATCACCTTTATGCTTATAGTTTATAGCATCGCGCTCTAAATCTTTCCCAATTTGTAAATATAAATTACATTTTGATTTTTGTGATAATTCTTTTAATACAGGTAGAGCGTTAATAACATCACCTAAATGACCTGAGTGTAAAAATGATATCTCTTTTTGCTCAGTAACTTGAGAAATTCTATTTATTTCTTCTTCAAAACCAGATTTTAAAATTTTAATTTTATCATCAACAAGAAGTTTATTTTTGAGCTTCTTATATTTGTCTTTATTAGTGAATTTATAAAAAATTTTTTTTATATTCATTAGTGTTTAATAATTAGTCAAACATTATAGAATCTTATATATTAACTATGTTTTATTTAAAATGTTAAATAATAAAAAAATCTTACAAAATTATTTCAAATCAATTTCATATAAGTTTTTTAAAACTATATATGGAACTGTGGATGGAAAAACATCACATATTGATGATGAAGATATAATTCTTACAAAGGTCAAAATAGACGAAAATTATTATAATATTTATAATTGTAAAAGTTGTTCATTTTATACGGATAGAATTCACGATACAGCGATTATAAAGAATAATAAAATTGTTGATGGTCCATCTTTTCAATTAAGAAATAATACTAATGTTGATTGCCTTAAAAATTCAGTTTTTTCAAAAGGGACACCAAGATTTAGAAAAAAAATAAATGGTGCAGTATTTTCACTGTTAACTGGCGGAGGTGGTAATTCTAATTATTGGCATTGGATGTTTGATGTTTTGCCGAGATTAAATATTTTTGAAAAAAAAACTTTAGATCCAGATTATTATTTATTTCCAGATTTAAATACAAGATTTCAAAAAGAAACTTTAGATTTGTTAGATATAAAAGAAAAAAAAAGACTCTCGAGTAGAAAATTAAGACACTTTTATGCAAGAGAAATAATTATTACTTCACATCCATATACTATTTTAAATGATCCAAATGTCGATTCTTTGAAGATACCAATTTGGATTTCAAAGTATCTAAATTTAAAATTCTTAGAAAAAGCAGTTACGAAATCTAAGATAAAAAACTTTCCGAAAAAGATTTACATTAATAGAAAAGACGCAACCTCATTAAGATATATTATAAATAAAGAGGAGGTAGAAAATATATTATCAAATTTTGGTTATGAAAATTTAACAATGAGCGACTATAGTTTTGTTGATCAAGTTGCGCTATTTTATAATGCTAATGAGATCATTGGTCTTCATGGAGCTGGTTTTGCTAATATTGTTTTTTGCAAACAAGGAAGTAAAATTATTGAAATAAGACCTAATTCAGCAGGTGATGTAATAAAGAATTTGGCAGAGGCTAATAAACATATCTATTATGATATTAGTGTTATGCCTAAAACAATTAATTTTAATAATCAGGCTGGAGATATCGAGATAAACTTGGAAGAATTAAAAAATAAATTAAAATTGTAAATTGAGATTAATATGATTCTACCTCAAATTTTTAGTAAAAATTTGATTATTGTTGCTATTTGATTAAAAAAAAGTATAAAAATCATTGTGGATGAATTAAAGCCAATCATACTGTTAGTCTCAAGCGGAATTCTTTTAAGATTTTCACTAACTTTTACAGGTCAAGCTTGGGCAAAATCACATGCTCAGACTGTTACTTTCATGTTACTTCCTTTAATTACTTATATAATAACAAAAACTATTTCAGGTAATATTGCGTTATCATTAGGAATGATTGGAGCTTTATCGATTGTAAGATTTAGGCATCCAGTAAAAAGTGCGCTAGAGTTAGTAGTTTACTTTGCTTTAATAACTATTGGAATAGCCGCAAGTGTAAGGACAAAATGGGCAATTCAATTAATTGTATGTACAATAATTATAATATTGATAGTCAAATTAGTTCAAACTTTCTCCAAAAAATTTGGAAAATCATTTTATAATGTCTCATTTAACGAGGGCAATGTTAGCAATACTTTAGAAATCGTTTCAAAAAAAAGATTAGATAAGATTGAAAAACATGAAAATTTAGTAAATTATTTTAGCGATTTTGAAAGCAAACAATATAACTACAGATTAAATTTTGCAAATAAAGAATCTTTAGAAAAATTTAGAGATGAACTTTCTAAAGAAAAAGATATTGAAAAAATTAATGTAGTTTTAAACTAGTTTCACAATGAGAAAAGTAAAAGCTTTAACACTTTTTATAATCTTTTTTTTTTCAAGTTTAAACTATTATAACCTACTTGCAAAAAATAATATTTCAAATTTACCTTTAGGTTGCTCCAGTGAACTAACAAAAAGTTTTTTTTTAAACTATTACAATTTATCAATAAAAAAAATAGAGATAGATACCCATAATTACCGAAATTGGACGGTGAATAACGTCAGAATTATTACACATAATACAAGATTTATACCAAACAATCTTAAGAAAAGATTTGATGCAACTATTAAAGTAACATTTGAAGATGATTCTTTTTGTATTTTGACCGGCCGAGTTAGACATAGCGGGGATGCAAAAGATCATATTGCTCTTAAGGGAAATTCAATTATTCAAAGCTTAGACGTAATACTTACTTATGGAAATATAAAAGGGATTACAAAATTTAAATTATTTAAGCCAGATGTAAGAGGTAATTTGGAAGACGTTATCATTCAAACAAATCTTTTAAGAGAATTAGGATATCTGGCACCTAGATCTAAAAAAGTACATGCAAGAGTTAATGAAACTGAGTCCGTAATGTTATTTCAAGAAAAAGCTGCGAAAGAATTACTCGAATTTAATAATAGAAGAGAGGGCCCTATTCTTGAGGGAGATCAAAAATATTTCTTTGAATTAGTAAAAGACATACCTGACGACAATAAAAGTAACTGGTCTGTAGGAACGCCATTTTTAAGAAACAAAAGTATGAAAGTCATGCTGACCAAGTCAACAAATTCAAAAGTTATTGAGAAAGGCGATGTGCACAAAGAAATTTTTTTAAAAACAATTAATAATTTAAACTTAATTTACCTATATTGGGCAAATAGGTTTCAAGACGATAAAAATAATTATTTCTTTTTTGATTACGATTTAGATAATGAACTTTTAGGATTATTTGATAAATCAAATATTATTCGTCTTGAAAAATATAATCTATTAATGCAAGCTACAAACAGTCAACATGCATTAGGTCCAGACGCTAGAAAATTTTATTGGAATGCAGTAGAAAATTTATTTGAACCAATAAACTATGATGCAAATCCAGAAATTGATAGAGACACACCCACCACAACAACAGCAAGTTATCGTTTGCCAATTTCAACCTTTTATGAAGATTCTTTTTTAAAGTTAGAAAAAGATTTAGATAAAATTAATTTATTAAGCTTTAATAAGGGATTAAAAGTACATGGTCTTATATTAACAGATATAGAACTGAAAAAAAAAATAAATAAAATAAAAAAAAATTTATCAAAGATTAAAAGTAACTACCTTCAAACTGACAACAACGAATTAATTTTGCATAATAAATTTAAACCAATTGATAATGTATTATCTAAATTTAATGAAAATATAAAAGACATAGACACTGAAGTTCTTCTAGTAAAATTTAATAAGAATTATCAATTAGAAAAATGTAAAGTAGCATTTAAAAATTGTGAAAAACTCGTGTTAAATAGTGATCAATTTGCAGATCTTTTAGAAGGAGAGCTAAAAATCGATAAGAAAAATTTTCAATTTGTTGGTCAAAATTTTGATTTAAATAGTTTAAAAAAAAAAAGTAACTACAAAAATAAAATTTCAGTAGAAAAAACAAATATTTTTTTTGAGGATGGCATCGAAGTAAAAATAGATGAAAATTTGAAAAATATAACAATCAAACAGACAGAGCTAGGATCAAAAGTTTATTTGATTGATGGAAATTTAGACAATTACTCTATTTATTACACTGGAATGAGCACTCAACTTAATCAAGGAACTAACAATTCAAAAATATTACCTCCTAAATATCCTATAGACACTCTTGGGTTAACAGGCTGTGTTTCTCTCATTAACCTAAAACTAACAAATCTTAAAATTAAAGCTAATAACTCTAATTGTGAGGATACAATAAATATTATAAATTCAAGTGGTAATATCGAAAGTGTAAATATAGAGAATTCATTTAGCGATGCATTAGATGTAGATTTCTCTAATGTAAGTTTTAATAAAATAAAAATTTCAAATGCAATTAATGACTGTGTAGATTTTTCTTATGGAGAATACATTTTAAAAAATTTAGAGTTAAAAAATTGTGGAGATAAAGGACTTTCGATAGGTGAAAAATCAAAAGTTGATCTTGAAAATATTAATATTCAAATCGCTAATATTGGAGTTGCAACGAAAGATAGTTCAGTTCTTACTTTAAAAGATGCTTCGATAAGTGACTCGAATACTTGTATTTCCGCTTACAAAAAAAAACAGGAGTTTATGGGGGGATATATCGAGATAGATGAACTGATCTGTTTAAAATCTAAAACAAAAACAAGTTTTGATAAATTTTCAAAAATTTATGTTAAAAACAATAAATCAAAAAATTAATATTAGGAGCAATCTTGAGTTTTAGAATCGAGGATAAACTTTATATAAAAAATGAAAATTTAATTGATTTTAAACATTTTTTAAATACTCATTCTTGTAAAACGCTTCACAAACCCAGGATAATAGAAAGTTTGTATTTTGATAATCAAAATCTTCAAACATATAATGACTCAATTGAAGGTATGGTACCAAGGAAAAAAATTAGAATAAGAAATTATCCGTCAAGTGATGATCATAAATATTATTATGAAATAAAAAATTCATCAGTAGAGGGTAGATATAAAACTAGAAAAATTATAGACAAAAAAGCTTTTGAAGAAATAAAAAAAGTTGGGATTTTTGATGAGCAATATGGCTTATGTTTACCAAAAATTTATGTGAAATATTTAAGAGAATATTTCAAAGTTAAAGACGTAAGAGTTTCTGTTGATACCAACATACAATATAGAGATTACAAAACTAATTTTCAAATTTATGATGATAGAGTAATCGCTGAATTAAAAACATCAATTAATAAAGATGTCGATGAATTAATAAAAGATTTCCCAATCCAAAGAATAAGATTTTCAAAATATTGTTTTGGCATGGAAAAATTATACCATTTATAATTTATGTTTTTTAATAAAAGAATTTTTAGAGTTTTTGAATCGGTGGTTTATAAGACCTTATCTTTATTTTCAAAAATAAAAAATAAAAGATTTATACAATCAATAAATTCTGCGCAGTATAAAAATCAATTTGACAGACAATATTTATTATCAAACAATAGTGAAATAAAATACCTGTTGAAATCAGGAGATGATATTGCAAAATATTTGTACATAAATAATTCATGGAATTTTCACGTTTTAAAGAAGGCTTGTAAACTACTTAAAAAAAAAAGATCAATTTCTAACTTAATTAATATTGGAGCCCATGTAGGCTCAACCTGTATTCCAGCAGTGAAAAGTAAACTTTTCAATCAAGCAATTGCGTTTGAACCTTTCCCTATAAATTTTAAACTTTTAACAACGAATATTTTTTTAAATTCTCTTGAGGATAAAATTAGTACTCATAATATTGCTTTGAGCGATAAAAAAAAAAAATTATTTATAAAACAATTTGGAGTAAATTCAGGTGATTGTAGAATATTGAATAAAAAAGAGAAGAACGCGCATGAAATTAGCTGCTATCAACTAGATCAATATACAAAAAGTTATAATAAGGGCAACTCTCTTATTTTTATGTATGCTCAAGGCCACGAACCCGAGATCTTTTTAGGAGCAAGAAAAACAATATTAAAAAAAATTCCTATAATTACAGAATTCATGCCCTCGTTATTTAATGCAAAATGGATTAAAAAAATGTCACATTTAATTAGAAATTATAAATATTTCTACGATTTAAAAAAAAATGAACGTAAAAAAAATTTTTCTGTACAGGAATTAGAAAATTTAAAAGATGAATATATTGTAAACAATAATTATACAGATATATTAATCTTTAATTAATAAAGAGGCGAGGTAGCTCAGTTGGTTAGAGCACAGGACTCATAAGCCTGGGGTCGGCGGTTCGAATCCGCCCCTCGCTACCAAAAAAAATGTCAAATATTTCAATATTCTGCTTAACATTAGATCCTGATCACGAGGAAGTTATTAAAAAATTATCTTACATACCGGTTGGTCTTGGAGAAAAAAAATTTAGTAATCAATGTTTTACAGATAAAAGTCATCAAAATATTTCAGAAAAAAACCCTTTTTATGGAGAATATACATTTCATTATTGGTTGTGGAAAAATTATTTAGATAAAATTAAAACAGATTGGGTAGGATTTTGTCAGTACAGAAAATTTTTCATTAAAAATAAAATTTATGATCAAAATATTAATTTTCAAAGTTTTCAAACATTAATAGTTAAAGAAATCAACAATGAAGATATGAAATATGAATGTATATTAGGCGAAAAATTTTCAGTAGAGAATTATAAAATTTCAAAAATTTTTAAAAATCATTTTTTTTCATTTTTAAAAGAACCAAATTTATTTATTAATAAAAAAAAAAGAAATTTGAGATTACATTTTGATTTATTCCATGGTAAAGGAAATTTGTCTAAAGCTATAAATCTTCTTGAAAAAAATCATCAAGAGGACTTTAAAAATTATATGGAAAATAATAATGCATTTAATCCTCACAATATGTTTATTTGTAAGTCAAACTTGCTAAAAAAATATTATGAGACAATTTTTCCTTGGTTAAAAAAATGTGAAAGTCTTTTTGGTTTTAATGATACCTCAGAATATGGTCAACAGAGAATTTACGGTTTTCTTGCAGAAAGATTTATGTCCTATTGGTTTAATAAAAATTTTAGAGTTAAAGAGATTCCTATTCTTGGAAAAGACTTATCAGATTACAAAAATTTATAATTTTTACAAAACTCCTCAAAAGAAGGAAGCCCATTATCTTTTTTTGAAATTTTAAAATTCCTTTTAGGCCATTTAATTTTAATTTTTTTATCTAATAAATTGATACCACTTTCGTATTGAGGTTTATAATAATTTGTTAATTTATAATAAACTATATTTAATTTTTCATAACTATAATATGCGTGAGCGAATCCTTTTGGCACATATAAACTTAGACAATTTTTATCTGAGAGAATTATCTTAAATATTTTACCAAATGTTTTTGAATTCTTTCTTAAATCAATAACACAATCCATTATCTTTCCCTTTAAAACATTAATATATTTTGCTTGTTGAAATTTGTGTTGAAAATGAAATCCACGTAAGGAGTTAGCTTTAGACGATGTACAATATTCAAATATAAATTTTTTTTTAAGTATCTTATCATTAAAAGTTTCTCTTAAATTTCCTCTTTTATCAAAATTATTTTTTTGCTTAATGATGAGTAAATCTTTAATTTTAGTTTTAATTATCTTCATTTTCTTATTAATCTACTCAATTTACCCAGACTCATGTAAATATTTGGTGGCAATTCACCTTTTGATTTTTTTTTCTTTACATTTTTTTTATATTTTCTTGCAAATTGAAAAATAGTTTGAGATTTTCCTCCTATATTTAGTACTCCTTTAAATCTTAAAACTTTTAGTAAAATCTTTATAAAATCATCATGAAAAATAAAATTACATTTTACATTTGTAAAAGCTTTTTTATGAACAAAAGGTTTTTCTGTCATACATGCTCTGATAATTAATGAGTTCTTATACATTTGAACGACTGACTCCGCGCCAAGTTTTGACCAACCGTAATTATTCCAAGGTAATAAAGGATCAGACTCTTTATAATTTCCTTTCTTACCGGGATACAAGTAACTCGTCGATAAATATATTATCTTTATCCTTTTTTTATTACACGCTTTCACAAGGTTTGCAGTTCCAATAACATTTATATCTATACTCTTACCAATATCTTTTTCATGTAAAGACATCGGTCTAGACAATGAAGCTAAATGAAGAACTGCGTGAGGTCTAAAAATTTTTAAATTATTTTCAATTGATTTACTGGATAAAATATTTAATTGTTTTTTTCCTCTGAAAAAAAATTTATATTTACTCTTAAATTTCTTTAATTCTTTAGCAAATCTTCCGTCACCACCAGTAACAATTATTTTATTTAACATTTTATTTTATTAATTTTTTTAGATAATTTGAATAAACACAATTTCCATAAAAACTTATAGCTGCTTTGATATCTTTTTTATTTATCCAACTATTTTTAAAAGCTATTTCCTCTAAACATGCAATTTTAAAACCTTGTCGATTTTCTAAAGTTGATACAAATATAGATGTATTATAATAATCATCCAAGGATCCAGTATCTAACCATGCGCCACCACGACCCAAATATTCAGCACTAAGTTTTTTTTTTCTTTTATAAATATTTAACAAATCAACTATTTCTAATTCATCTCTTTTAGAGGGTCTTAGCGTTTTACTATAATTTACTACCTTATTATCAAAAAAATAAAGACCAGTAATAGCAAGATTTGATTTTGAATTTTTAGGCTTTTCTTTTATTGATAATATCTTATTTTTCTTATCTGTAATTGCAACACCATATAGTTCTGGTTTACTAACTGGATGAACTAAGATTTTACAACCAAATTTTAAAGATAAACAGCTTTTTAACTTTTTTGTTAAACTTTGGCCATAAAAAAAATTATCACCGAGTATTAAAGCAACGTTATCCTTTCCAATAAATTTTTCTCCTAACACAAAAGCATCCGGTAGGCCTCTAGGCTTTGACTGTTCTGCGTAAGTTATTTTTATTCCAAGCCTAGATCCATCTTGTAGCAAATTTCTAAATTGTCTAAGTTGGCCTTTATTCACAATTATTAAAATATTTTTTATTCCTGCAAGCATCAAAACTGATAACGGATAATAAATAAGAGGTTTATCATAAACTGGAAGAAGTTGTTTATTCACTGCCTTTGTAAGGGGGCTCATTCTTGTTCCATATCCTCCAGCAAGTATTATTCCTTTTTTAATCATTTACTTAAGCCCAATCTTTTAAAAAATTTTTTCTTAGAAAAAAAATTGAAAAATTTATAATTTAGTAAATACCATTCAAAAGTTTCTTCTAAACCGTCAGCAAACCTTTTAATAGGTTTCCATTTAAGTTCGTTTTTAATCTTATTACTATTAATTGCATATCTATAATCATGTCCCGGTCTATCTTTAACAAACTTTACTTTTACTTTTTTACCAATTTTAATTTTTTTATTTGCAATTTTTAATAAAACTTTGGTCAAATTAAGATTATTAATATTAAGACCTGTTCCGATATTATAACTTTCACCATTTTTACCCTTTTTAAAAATTAAAAATAACCCTCTACAATGGTCTTCCACATGTATCCATTCTCTTGAATTTTTTCCTTTTCCATAAATTGGTAATGGAGAATTGTTTAAAATATTGAAAATTAAAGTTGGAATTAATTTTTCAGGAAATTGACCAGGTCCATAATTGTTGCAACAATTAGATATAACAGCGTCGATCTTATATGTTCGACAATAAGATTTTATAATATGGTCCGCACTTGCTTTACTCGCTGAGTAAGGAGAACTTGGCTTATAAGGACTTGTTTCATTCGCTCTGTTATTGCCTCTTAAATCACCAAAAACTTCATCTGTAGACACATGAACAAGTTTAATTTTTTTATTAAATCTTTTTTTATATTTTCTTATTTGTTCTAATATATTGAATGTTCCTAAAATATTTGAGTTAATGAAATCGGTCGGCATGTCTATAGATCTATCTACGTGTGTTTCAGCAGCAAGATTAAAAATTGCTACCGGTTTATGGGTCGATAAAACATCAAAAATCTTTTTACTATTAATATCAATTTTAAGAAATCTATAATATTTTTTATTAGATTTTTTTAATAAGAAGGAGTTTTTAGAATATTTATTATTATCAATGCTAATAACAAAGAATTTTTTTTTGAGAAGAAAACTTACCAAATTACTTCCAATAAAGCCGTTTCCGCCAGTAACAATAATTTTTTTCATTAATGTTCAGATTTGAGAGACATTCATTTTCATATAATGTATTAAGATAGATAGTTGCTTAAATCAATAATTTAAATATGACCAATAACGATATTACAATAATTATTAATACTTTTCAAAGTGAGGATAAAATATTTCGTTGTTTAGACTCTATTGATTCTATTTATAAAGTAATGGTTGTTGAGAATTCGAATAATAGTGATCTTAAAAATCAATTAGAAAAAAAATATATTAATGTAAAATGTTTTTTAACCGGCGAAAATCTTGGTTATGCTAAAGGAAATAATTTCGGCCTTTCAAAAGCACAAAGTAAATATGCTTTAATTTTAAATCCTGATGCAATTCTTGAAAATAATACAATTAAAAATTTTCTGATTACTGCAAAAAAAATTAATGATTTTGCAATTTTAGGACCAGCAAAACAAGATGAATTTAGCAACGAGGAGAATAACAAAGATAGCAAACAGGTTTTTCAGGTAAATCGATTAAAAGGATTTGCAATGTTTTTGAATCTTGATCAATTTAAAGAAATTGGATTTTTTGATAGTAATTTTTTTATTTACTTAGAGGAGATTGACTTATGTATGAGACTTAAAAATCATAACAAGAAAATTTTTTTAGATAAAAAACTTATTATTCACCATCTAGGAGGGAGTTCTCATAATGAGTCAATTAATTTCGAAATGGAATTATCAAGGAACTGGCATTGGATGTGGTCTACTTTTTATTTTAATAAAAAGCATTATGGTTATTTTAATTCTTTAATCAAAGTAAGTGGGAAACTCTTCTCTTCGTTTTATAAAATGATCTTCTTTACATTAATTTTCAAAAAAAAAGAGAAAAAAATTTATTATCAGCGTTTCTCAGGACTAATGAATTCAATACTAGGAAAAAAATCCTGGTATAGACCTAAAATAATAATAAATTGATATAATTTAAATTTTATATATAAAACTGATATGCTCTCAAGCAGTAAAAAAATTTTAGTTACCGGCGTTGCTGGTTTTCTTGGTTCACATCTTTCAGAAAAACTAGTTGAATTAGGTCATAAAGTTGTAGGGATAGATAATATGTTGGGAGGATACCAAGACAATGTACCGAGCAACATTGAGTTTCATAGAGGAGATTGTTGTGATTTTGAAAAAATTAAATCTTTAATGAAAGGCGTCGATGTCGTATACCATTGTGCCGCAACTGCTCACGAGGGTCTCTCAGTTTTTTCTCCATTTGAAATTACAAAGAATAACTATTTAGCTTCAGTCTCTATTTTTTCTGCAGCTGTAAATGAAAAAGTAAAAAGAATTATTTTTTGTTCCTCAATGGCAAGATATGGAGATCAAAAAACACCATTCAGAGAAGATATGAAACCTTTACCTGTCGATCCCTACGCAATTTCAAAAGTAGCTTCAGAGGAAGTACTTAAAAATCTTTGTGAACTAAATAATATTGAATATGTAATAGCTGTACCACATAATATTATTGGTCCTAGACAAAAATATGATGATCCTTTTAGAAATGTTGTTTCAATTATGATTAACAGAATGATGCAAGGTAAAGCGCCAATAATTTATGGTGATGGAAATCAAACTAGGTGTTTTTCTTATATTGACGACTGTCTCAGTTGTTTAATTCCAATGTTAGATCAAAAAGATTTAAATAAACAAATAATCAATATTGGCCCTGATGAAGAATTTGTAACAATTAATAAAATTGCAGAAATTTGTTCAAATCTTACAGGAGTAAATTTACAGCCGATACACAAAAAAGATAGACCACAAGAAGTTAAACACGCAACATGTTCTGCTGATAAGGCTAGATCGCTTTTGAATTATAAAACTACAGTTTCCTTACAAGAAGGAATTAAAAAAACTTTTGATTATATTAAAGAAAGAGGTACTCGACCCTTCGATTATAATATAAATATTGAAATAGATAATGAGTTAACGCCATCAACTTGGAAGAATAAAGAAATTTAATGTCCAGGAAATTCTATTAAACTCTCAGTATAATATCCTTTACTTTTTAAAAGATTATTTCCTGGCAAATCAAAAAGATTTATAACGAATATAAAACCAGCAACTTTTCCTCCAGAAATTTCAATTAGTTTCCCAGCTGCCTCTGCAGTGCCACCAGTTGCAATTAAATCATCTATTACCAATACTTTTTCATTTTTTTGAATAGAGTCTTTATGTACTTCTATCGTCGCTTTTCCATATTCTAATTCAAAATCAATCGAATGGGTTTCAGCTGGAAGCTTATTTTTTTTTCTTAAAAGAATGAATGGCTTTTTCAATTGATAGGATAGTGTAGATGCAAAAACAAAACCCCTTGACTCGATAGCTGCAACTTTATCAAATTCTATTTTCTTTGCTAGTTCAATAATTTTATCATTTGCATACTTAAAAGCTTCAGCATTTTTGATAAGAGTTGTAATATCTCTAAATAAAATTCCTTTTTTTGGATAGTCAGGAATTGATCTAATATGTTTTTTTAAATCCATAATTTTGCTTCAAGTTCTAACAAAAAAGCTTTAATAATTAAATAATGAAAAAAAGAAAGCTTGGGATAATTGGTGGAAGCGGACTTTATAAAATGGAAGGTTTTGAAAAAACCAAGTGGAAAAAAGTAAAAACTCCTTGGGGAAATCCCTCAGATGAAATCCTGATAGCAAATTTGGGAAAAGAAGAAATTTGTTTTATACCTAGACATTCAAGAGGACACAAAATTAACCCTACAAATATCAATTTTAGAGCTAATATTGATGCATTAAAACAATTGGGAGTCACAGACATTATTTCAGTATCAGCAGTTGGATCATTAAAAGAAGATCTAGAGCCAGGAAAGTTTGTAATAGTTGATCAATTTATTGATAGAACTTTTTCAAGAAAAAAAACTTTCTTTGATGAAGAAATTGTAGCTCATGTGTCAATGGCTAAACCCACAAGCCCAGGTTTGTCTGATTGTTGTGAGGCAGCTTTAAAAAAACTCAATATTAAAAATCAAAGGAACGGAACTTATATTGTAATGGAGGGTCCGCAGTTCTCAACTTTAGCAGAATCAAAACTTTATAGAACATGGGGAGCAGATGTAATTGGTATGACTAATATGCCTGAAGCTAAATTGGCACGAGAAGCAGAAATTAGATATTGCACTGTAGCAATGGTGACAGACTATGACTGTTGGCATCCTGACCATGATGAAGTTGATGTAAGCATGGTTGTTAAAACTCTTATGAAAAATGCAGCTAACGCACAAAATATGATTAAAGAAATAATAAAAACATTTAAAGATTATTCAGTAGATAAAGATCCTGCAAATTATTGTTTAGACGTTGCCATTATCACTGATCCAAAGTTAAGAACAAAAAAAACAATAAAGAAATTAAAAAATATTGCCGGGAGAGTTTTAAATAAAAAATAAATTTTATGCCAACTTATACTGTAAAATATTCAAATATTAATCTTTCACAAAAACAAAAAAAATCTATAGCAAAGGATATAACAAATTCTCATAGTAAATTTACTGGTGCAAATACTTTTTTTGCACAAGTAATATTTCAAAAAAATGAAAAAGATGCTCATTTCATGGGTGGTAAATTAGTAAAAACTAAAGAAATTTTTTTAAATGGACAGATAAGAGCTGGACGAACATCAAGAGTTAAAAAAAAATTGATTTTAGATTTAAAAAAAATTTTGATTAAGAACACAAAGTTACAGAGCAATTTTGTTTGGGTTTACTTAGAAGATTTATTGCCAGATCAAATGATTGAGTACGGAGAAGTTTTGCCTAAATCAGGACAAGAAAAAAAATGGTTTAATTCGTTATCATCAAGCTTAAAAAAAAAATTAAAAAAAATGGAAAAAAGTAAATGAGAATAGAGGGAAAATCATACAAAACAATTTGGTTTGAAAACAATTTAGTGAAAATTATTGATCAAACAAAACTTCCTCATCAGTTTGTCATTAAAGATTTAAAAAACGTGAAAGACGCGATTTATGCTATTAAAACAATGGAGGTGAGAGGCGCTCCATTAATTGGCGCAACTGCTGCCTATGGTTTAGTTTTATCTATTATTGAAAAAAACGATTTATCTTTTCTAAAGAAATCTAGTGAAGAGTTAATTGCATCAAGGCCCACTGCAATCAATCTAAAATGGGCAGTAGACAGAATGATGAAAAAGCTCACCGGAGTTAATGATAAAGATATATTGAAAATAGCTTTAGATGAGGCAAAAGCTATTATAGAAGAGGATGAAAAATTTTGTAAAAATATCGGTTTAAACGGTCTTAAAATTATTGAGGAAATTTCAAATAAAAAAAAAGATACAGTTAATATTTTAACTCATTGTAATGCAGGATGGTTAGCAACAATAGATTGGGGAACTGCTACTTCACCGATTTATCATGCACATCAAAAAGGAATTAAAGTTCATGTTTGGGTTGATGAAACTAGACCTAGAAATCAAGGAGCCAACTTGACATCTTATGAATTAAATGAGGAGGGAATTTCAAATACGGTAATCACTGATAATGCTGGGGGTATATTAATGCAAAGAGGAGAAGTGGATATGTGTATTGTTGGAACAGACCGAACTTTATCCAATGGTGATGTGTGCAATAAAATTGGAACTTATCTAAAGGCTTTATCTGCAAAAGATAATAATGTTCCTTTTTATGTCGCCTTGCCAAGTTCGACTATAGACTGGAGCATAAAAGATCACAAACAAATTCCTATCGAAGAGAGAAACTCGAAGGAATTATCACATGTTGAAGGAATTGACGAAAATAATGAAATTAAAAAAGTAAGAATTTACCCACAAAAAAGTAAGTCTTTAAACCTAGCCTTTGATATAACACCTGCTAAACTAGTAACTGGTTTAATTACAGAAAGAGGGATTTGTGAAGCATCGGAAAAAGGATTGAAAGGATTATTTAAATGAGAAAAATTATATTAATTTTATTTGTAATATTATTTTCAAATAGCTTACTAGCTCATGAACCACCAAATTTTAATTCTAAAGATAACTGCAGAAAAAAATTATCAATGCTTCAAGGTATCTCCAAATTAAAAGGTTATGATGGAGGTGAAATAATCAAATTTAATTCTTATACTGGATTTGATCAAAGAACAGTTTTAATAGATGGTCATTTGAATAATCCTGTTGAAATAACAGGTTATCTTCGATTGCCAGAGGGAACAGGTAAAGTTCCTATAGTTATTTATACCCACAGTAGTGGAGGGCCTGGAGATTATGTTTGGGATGACTTTGTATATCATGCAGCTCATAATCTTTTAAAAGAAGGTATAGGTGTAATGTATATAGATAATTTTTGTCCCAGAGGCGCCAGATCAACTTGGAGAGATCAATCTAAAGTGCCTTTAATAAACGGGGCAATCGATGCACTTTTAGCTTTAAAAGTTTTACAATCTCATCCTAGATCTAACGGTAAATTTGGTACAACTGGCCACTCGAGAGGTGGAACTAATTCATTTTTTGTATCAGATGTTAAACTTACATCGAAGCTCCTTGGTGGCACAAAAGGTTTTGACGCTATTCTTCCAGAAGCAGCAGAATGTAGGATGGCTGGTTTTTTTGCAGAACCAGAAATAACTTCTAACACAACAATGCTTGTAGTGCATGGTGGTGCAGATGATTATACATTAGCTAAATTTTGTAAAGAACATGCCGAGAGAATTAAAGCTCCTCCAGGAAAAGTAAAAGTTGATATTAAAGAAGGCTGGTATCATGTATGGCATGCTGGTAAAAAACCGTGGAGAGAGAAAATGGCAATGACTCTACACGATTGTCCTGATTTTTATGTTGATAATGAAGGTAGGTTTACTAATCCAATATGGGTAGAGTGGATGGTAAATAAACACAAAAAATATCCCTCAGTGGAAGCATTTTATGAAGCCGCACAAAAAGATCCAAGAAAAGCTTGGAAAACTGGTTTTAAAGTTATGAAGAAAGAAAAATGTATTTCCAAAGGGGTTACCATTGGGGGAGATAACGCTGATGCTTACATGCCTCAATTCATTAATTTCTTTAAAGATAATTTATTTTAGTGAAAAAATTTTTACTTATTTTAACAATGTTTCCTTCCTTAGTATTTGCAGGAAGTGATGATATAAAAAAAAGTGGCTTCTTAAAAAATCCAATAAGTACTAAAGTAGATGAACTAGAAATCACTGATCCTAAAAATAAAATAATTATTATTTTTAATCATGGGCAGTCTTCTAACGACTCTAAAAAAAAAAATAAATGCACTTGGATAGGTAATGTTAGAAATATGGCATCACTTATTGGGGAAAAAGTAAATAACAAAGAAATTATGGTGTACAATTTCTGCACTAATCACTTAGAGGGAGATCAAATGTCAGAAAAATACCATTTGTACCATAAAAAATACGTTGGCCCCTATAAAGGAAAACACAAACTCGAAAAAAGGGTTGATGCAAACATCAAACTTATAGAGCAATTAATTAGTATGGGTGTTCCAAAAAAACAAATAATAATTACCGGACACTCATGTGGAGGGCTTATGACTTTAATGCTTTTTGCTAAATATCCTAACGCAGCAGGCGGCGGTATCTCTTTTAATCAAGCCTGTTTTGGAAAAATTTCAAAAAAAGATAAAGCAGCAAAAGTTGGCCCCGAGGCAGCTTTAGAAAGTTTTAAAAAACGAAGACCAGGACCTTCAGTTGTTAGACAATCACAAATTGACGAAATTAAAAGTGCAAAAAATTTACCTTTACTTGCATTTACTCATCCAAAAGATAGTTATGAAGGATTATTGTCTGACTGGCTTGATGAAATACCTGGTTTAGAAAGAATTATTATTTCAGAAGACTACACAATCAACGGTCAAAAATGTTTTTTAGAATTTGCCAATGGAAAAGAACCTGTTAAAGATGGTCATAGAATGGATCATGCAACTTGCTTTCAATATTATAATCCAAAAATCTTAGATTATATATCTTCCAGAATTTAATGAGCTATCTAAAGTCAGAAGTAATAAAATATTCTAAAAAATTAAATATAACTAATTTATCTGCTTTAAGATCAGGAAATATCTCTGCAAGAGCAAAAGAAAAAGGAGTGGATGGTTTTTATATAACTCCATCGGGGAGAAAGTATTCGTCTTTAAAAACAAAAGACATCGTCTTTGTTTCGCTTAAAGGTGTTTATGATAAAAAAAAAGGTAAACCATCTTCAGAGTGGAGATTTCATCAAGATATTTATGTGAATAAAAAAGAAGCTAAAGCCATAGTGCATGCTCACTCAACTTGTGCCACCGCTGTCTCTACTCATCAAAAAAGTATTCCAGCATTTCACTACATGGTTGCAGTAGCAGGCGGAGAAGACATTAAGTGCAGTAAATACGCAACTTTTGGAACAAAAAATCTTTCAAGAAATATTATCAAAGCATTAAAAAATAGAACAGCATGTCTAATTGCTAATCACGGTCAGGTTGCTTTTGGAGAAAATTTAGAAACGACTTTTGAGCTTGCTCAGGAGATCGAAAATATTTGCCATCAATATATAAATGCCCTAAGAATTGGAATACCTAAGATTCTTTCAAAAAAAGAAATGAAAATTGTCTTAGGAAAATTTAAAAATTATAAAAAGGGATAGTTTTTAATGATTAAAGTTGGTGAACATATTACCATCGATTTCTTAGGTGTAAAAAAAGATTATTCAGCCGAATTCTACGAAAAAGTAATTTATAAAATTGCAAAGGCAGCTAAAGTCGAGATACTAAATGTAGCATCACATAAATTTGAGCCCCAGGGTTTTACATTAGTAGCGCTGCTATCAGAAAGCCATTTTAGTTTTCATACTTTTCCTGAGAGAGGTGTAATTAGTTTCGATTTCTTCACTTGTGGCAAAGTAAATCCAAAAGTTGCTTTAAAGATTCTGAGAAAGGAAATTGAACATAAAAGAGTTGTTACTAACGCTTTTGATAGAAGCAGCATCGGTCTTTATGATGATATTTATAGCACTCCAGGTCAAAAAAAGTTTTATGTTGTTAAAGACGTTTTAGAAAAATTTACATCTAAAGTAGGTCAATTTGTTGAAGTTATGGATATCGAAGAGTTTGGCCATGCTTTATTTATTGATCATGAAATTCAAGTAGCAGAAAAAGATGAAAAAATTTATAGCTCAAATTTTTTTAAATCTAGTTATAATTTAAGTAAAAAAAATAATAATGTAGCTATTATTGGAGGAGGGGACGGCGGTGTAGCGCGTGCTTGTCTAGAAAATAATTCAAATTATATTGATTGGTTTGAGCTTGATCCGGAAATAGTAGAAGCTTGTTATCGTCATTTGCCTAAGGTTTGCTCTAAAGTTAAAAAGAGTAACAAAATAAAAACTTTCTGGGGAGATGCTTTTAAAAGCATAAAAGAAATTGAAGACTCTAAATATGATAAAATTTTTGTTGATTTAAACGATGATCAATATTGTATAGATCTAGCAAAGAAAAACATGAAAGGCTTGAAAAGAATTCTTAAAAAGGGTGGGGTAATTACTGCACAGGTTGGAAGCTATGATAAAAAACCAAAACAAGTAGACAACTGGTGCAAAGTTTTATCAAAAAGCTTCGGAAATGTTAAATTATCAGGTGCTTATATCCCAAGTTTTGACTGTAACTGGAATTTTGCTTCATCTATAATGAAGTAATGTTTCGAGTTTCCTGTATTCAATTAAAATCAAATAATAATATTTTATATAATTTAAAAAAAACAGAAAAACTTATTTCCAAAGCTGTAAAACAAAAATCTGATTTTATATTAACCCCAGAGATATCTTCTTTGTTTTCACTAGAAAAAAAAAAGTTACTTAAAATTTGTAAATCAATGAAAGATGATATTTATCTTAGTGGTATAAAAAAATTAGCAAAAAAGTACAAAAAATGGATTTTAATTGGCTCATTAATTATTAAAGTTTCAAGAAATAGATTAGTAAATAGATCGGTACTTGTAGATAAATCCGGAAAGATAAGAACTTATTATGACAAAATTCATATGTACGATGTTGTACTTAGTAAAAGAGAAAAGTACTTTGAGTCAAAAACTTTTACCGCTGGAAAAAAGATAAAGTCTTCTAATCTACCGTGGGGAAAGCTTGGTTTGTCCATTTGTTACGATTTAAGATTTCCGAACATGTTTAGAAAACTATCAAAAGTTGGATGTGATTATATCTCTATTCCTTCAGCATTTACGGAGACAACTGGAAAAAGGCATTGGCATTCTTTATTAAAAGCAAGAGCAATAGAAAATTTCTGTTATATTTTTGCTCCAGCTCAAGGAGGCACTCATTACAACGGCAGAAAAACTTTTGGACATTCAATGATAGTCTCGCCAGATGGTAAAATAATTAAAGAACTTAAAAAATCAGAGGGCGTAATAACAGTTTCAATTGATCCTGCTCTTCCTAAAAAGTTAAGAGCTATAATCCCTAGCTTAAAATCTGACTAATTATTCGTATGATTTAACTTCTTTGATGTTGGAACCAAGTGAAGTATTAATTGCTAATTTAATCTTTGCTCTTTCGTCATTAAATTTATAAACATTTCTTGCAAGCTCTATAAATTTTTCATCAAAATTTTTATTTTTTTCTGCAGATCTTTTTCCATCCTCAATATCCCAAAGTTTCAGATTTATATTCTTTAAATCATTAATATATTTTGAGATACCACTTTGATCTGGGATAAATTTTTTTACTGTTTCATTTAAAGATGAAAGTTCTCTATTTATATCAATTAATTTTTCTTTATTAGATATTTTAGCTTTTTTGATTTCTAAAATTGTAATTTTATCAAACAATTCTCCTGCTGAAATTTCTGCTAATATTTTGTCTATTTTATTGCTCATATTAATATTTGACTATATCATTCTTTAAATATACTCGGAATTAATAATGTCAAATATATTAATAATTAAACATGGTTCACTTGGGGACTTAATTCAAGCTAATGGTGCAATTAAAGATATTAAAAAATTTCATTCGAATAGAAAAGTTTTTTTACTTACAACTCAACCTTACTCAATTTTTATGTCTGAGTGTCCTTATTTGGATGGAGTGTTAATTGACAAAAGATTACCTAGATGGAATTTATTCTATTTAAATAGTTTAAAAAAAACTTTATCAAAGTACGATTTTAGTAAAGTTTTCGATCTACAAAATTCAAGTCGGACAAAATTTTACAAGAGATTTGTAATAAAAAATGTTGAATGGTCATCATCTGAAACAGCTTTAGAACCAGGTCAGCGGAAAAGTGATTTTAATAAAGAACCTGTTCTAGATAGAATGGAAATACAACTTAAAAAAAGTGGCATTCAAACTGAATTTACCAAAAATATTGATTTAAGCTGGGCAATTGAAAATACTTCTCATTTAGTTAAAAAATATACAAATAGAGAATATATCCTTTTATTTCCATTTTGCTCTCCAAAGTTAAAAAATAAAAAATGGCCTTACTACAAAGAACTAGTTCAAAAATTAAAACAAGAATTTAAAAATAAATATTCAGTGCTTCTTGCTCCAGGACCCAATGAAATTAAAGAAGCTTTTGAATTAAATGCAAAAGTTGTTTTGGAGAATAACGAACATGTAACATTAAAAACTTTAGTATCTTTAATAAATAGTGCAAAACTTATTATTGCAAATGATACAGGACCAGCACATATTGCCTCTCATCTAGATAAAAAGGGGTTAGTTTTATTCGGTAGTCATACATCAGCAAAAAAAGTGAGTATTGAAAACTTTAATTTTAAAGCTATCTCAGTAAAAAATTTAAACGATTTAGACGTTAATACTGTCCTTAAAGAAGCGAAAGCTAAATTAGATTAATATATTCTTTTATAATTTTTTCCCAACTAAATTTTTTTGAAAATTCTAAAGCATTAGATCCCAACTCTAAATAGTGATCATTAGCTAAAGTTTTTAACAAAGTGTCGTAAATTGCATTTAAATCATTTCCATTACATAGATAACCAGTTTGACCACTTTTAATAGCATCACCTTCTCCACCATAAATTCCACCAATGGAGGGTTTGCCATATGAGGCTGCCTCAATATAAGTAATACCAAATCCCTCAACAGATTTTTTATAAATTACTGACGGCATAACAAATATATTTGACTGTTCTAATAAAGCTACTTTTTCCTGTTCGGTAGATTTGAATATAAATTCAACACTCTTTTCTAATCCAAGTGTTTTTCTAAGTCTTAAAAGATTATTTCCTTCATCACCATCACCTATTGAGACATATTTAAGGCTTGGATATTTTGTAAGAAGATTCTTAACCGTCATCATTACATTGTGATGACTTTTTCTTCCATCTAATCTTGAAATAGTAATTAATTTTGGTGAAGCATTTCCATATATTTTTTTTGCAAATTCCTTTGCTTCATCATTTATAGGAATAGGGTAGTTGCAACCTGGATTGATTACAGTAACATTTTTAACACCCAGCTTAATTGCAAACTCTTTTGTAAATTTTGAATTAGCTATAACGTGGTCTGCCTTAGCTAGGGCAGTTAAAACTCTTTTATTTAATGACGATCCAACTGGATGATTAATTTCCTTTGAATGAATTAAGCAAAATGATTTAGTTCTATTCAATAAATTTTTTTCAATATTTTCAATACTTTTCCAATGATCAAAAAAACAAGCTCTTACCTCGTTAGATACTAAGAACTCCTTTACTAGGTTTGCTTTTCTATATTTACGAAAAATTTTTAAACCTGACACTCTTTGTATATTTAATTTTGAATTTTGATCATAATTTTTATCTCCATCGTGAGTTTCCGCAAAAACTTTTACCGGACCATGATTTAAAAGTGCATTAGATAAACCCTCCATTAGGTTCTGCATCCCGCCAAGCTCAGGAGGAAAATTTCTAGTAGAAACCAAAAACATTAATTAAACCACTTTATGTTACAGCCCATACTTGGAATTTGTTGATCAGGACCTTTCTGAGTTTGTGCAACTATTTTCATAGCTATCTTTAAATCACTGTCACCATTATTTATTGGTTTTAAATCTTTTAACTCTCTAAATCTACCTCTGTATTGAAGTTTTAAATCTTTATTATAACCAAAAAAATCAGGCGTACATACTGCACCATATTTTTTAGCAATTTCTTGCGTTTCATCAAATAAATAGTTTATCTCACCAAAATTATTGTTATCAGCAAATTTGATCATGTTCTCGAATGAGTCTTCAGGATAATTTTTTGTATCATTTGACATGATAGCTACAGAGTTAATTCCATTTTTTTTAAGTTCATTGCAATCTTTAGCTAAATCTTTAATAATTGCTTTTACATAAGGGCAATGATTGCAGATAAACATTATAAGAGTAGCTTTTTCGCCCTTGATATCATTTAAAGAGATTACTTTATTATTGATTGATTTTAGTTTGAAATCCTCAGCTTTTTTTCCAAAATCACAAACCGGGGTTTTAGTTAGAGCCATAATGTATTATAAATTAATTAATAATACATTACAGCAATTTTATGATTTATGATTTTGAAGGACAAACTCCAAAAATAGATCCAGGTAGTTGGGTTGCACCTAATGCTGTTATCATCGGTAGGGTAGAACTTAAAAAAAATTCTAATATTTGGTTCAATACAACTTTGAGAGGAGATCTTGAGCCAATTACCATTGGTGAAAATTCAAACGTTCAGGACGGAAGTGTTATTCATACTGATCCGGGTTGTCCAACTATAGTTGGAAAAGGAGTTACCATAGGACATATGGTGATGCTTCATGGTTGTGAGATTGCTGATGATTGTTTAATTGGAATAGGTTCAACAATACTAAATAAAACCAAAATTGGAAAAAATTGTATCATTGGCGCTAACGCACTTGTTACAGAAAATAAAGTTATACCTGAAAGATCATTAGTGCTTGGTAGTCCCGGTAAAGTAGTCAGACAAGTTACAGACGAGGAAATAGAACATATTAAAGAAAATGCTAGAGACTATGTCGAAAATTTTAAGAAATATAAGAAATAGTTTTTTTTTGATTGCCATTTTATGTTTAGGTTTCTCAAATTTGGAAGCCAAAAATAGTAAAGATGTTTCTAATACTGAGGTGAAAAAGAAAACTATCTCTCATAAAAAAAAATATTCTTTAAATTTAGTTAATAGTAAAGATGGCCATCCTGTTAGATCTGGAAAAAAATCTTACAGATTTGAGGTTAGACTAGGCGATTGTGGTAAAGATAGCGGACACGATGATTGTAAAAAAGATAGACAACGAACTGAGCTACAATTTAAAAAATATCAAATGGGTAAAAAAGATCACTGGTATTCTGCATCTATCTATTTACCAAATGACTATCAATCAGTAGCTCCAGTTAGAACTACTTTTGCTCAACTTTATGAAAAAGGTTGGAAGCCCATTCTTATGGTGACAGATAGAAGTGGAGAGTGGCTAGAAGTTGGAAGAATGTGGAGTGGTGAGTATGTTGAGATGAAAAAAGCAATAAAGATAAATGATATGAAGGGTAAATGGACAGATGTACTTATTAATGCTCGATACTCAAGAGAAGAAAATGGGTACATGAAAGTTTGGATTAATAATAAATTAATACTAAATTCAGAGAATATAAAAAATATTACGCCATATACCAAAAGAGGTGTTGGATTAGATTTTGGAATTTATCAGACATTTGTCAGTGGTTGGAAGAGGGAACATGGAGAAAAACCGTATCCAAATATGGTTGTCTACTTTGACGAAGTTAATTTAGGTTCTACAAAAGAAAAAGTAACTAAAAACCTAGGGAACTAACCAAGTAAATTTTTTAGATCCATTAAAATCAATTAAAGCTCTTCGATGACCTTTAGCTGCTAAATAAAGCCACTCTATACTTTTAATTTTACATCTTATTACACAAAAGTTTTTGTAGCCCGCTTCGCTTTCTTCTTTTGTGAAATCAAAGTTATCAAATTTATTATCTAAACCTGATGTTGGTTTTTCAGATTCGGTTCCAGGTCCATTTGTAACTAAGTAACATTTTCTACTGATATGCCCTGTTTTTTCCCAAGACTCTTTTGTAATATCATTATTATAATTTACTTCACATTCGGCTTTTACTCTAAGTTGTATTTTTTCTTCTTTACCGTAAAACAAAATCGAACAGTGAGGATTTTTTTTTATTTTATTAATTTTAGAAGATCTAATGTCACTATGATATTGAATAAAGTTATGTTGTTGATCTGCTTTTCTTAAAACAACAACTCTACCATCGAGATCTTTATCATTTCCACAAATGAATACAGGTGTTCTAAACTCTGAGGATCTATCTTTAACTGCTTTAGTTAAAAGGTCCCATATTTTTTTTTCTATCTCTTGTGAATCTTCGTAGTAACTTACAACTTCTTGTGACACGATTTATTTTCTAAATCTTTTAATTAGGCTTGAAGTATCCCATCTTTGACCACCCATTTTTTGTACTTCAGCATAATATTCATCAATTATTTTTGTGATAGGTAGTGGTGAATTATTTTTCTTAGCTTCGTCCATTGCTATTTTTAAATCTTTTCTCATCCAATCAACAGCAAAACCGTAATCAAACTTATCTTCAATCATTGTTTTATGTCTATTATCCATTTGCCAAGACTGAGCCGCACCTTTTGAAATTACCTCAATTACATCATGCATATTTAATCCTGCATTCATTCCAAAGTTAATTGCCTCTGATAAACCTTGCACAAGTCCTGCAATACAAATCTGATTAACCATCTTAGTCAACTGGCCACTCCCAGATGGACCAAGTAATTTTATTTTTTTACTATAGCAATCAATAACTGGCTCTGCTTTTTTAAATGGAGCTTCATCCCCTCCAACCATTACAGTTAAAATTCCACCTTCGGCTCCAGCTTGTCCACCCGAAATGGGAGCATCTAAGAAATCAAAACCTTTTCCTTTTGCTGCTTTATATAACTCTCTAGCAATGTTTGCTGAGGCAGTTGTATTATCTATGTAGATTGAACCTTTTTTTGCAGTTTTAAACAATCCTTTGTCACCTAAAGTCACTTCTCTTAAATCATTATCGTTTCCAACACATGTAAAAATAAAGTCACTATCTTTTGCAGCATCCATAGGAGTATCTGCAACATTACCTTTATATTCTTTTGCCCACTTTTCAGCTTTAGCTTTTGTACGATTATAAACGGTTACATTGTGACCAGCTTTTGATATATAACCAGCCATGGGATAACCCATAACACCAAGACCTATGAAAGAAACTTTACAACTCATTAATGATTAACCTCACGTTAAATAAAAAAGTAATTATATTTGGATTTATATTTACATTTTTTTCTAGTTTTGGACAGAGCTTTTTTTTGGGATTGTTTAACGCACCGATAAGAAATGAACTTGGTATTACTCATGGACAATTCGGCAGTATCTATGCAAGTGCAACAATTTTTTCAAGTTTGCTTCTTATTTGGGTTGGAAAAAAAATAGACGATTATAGAATTTTAAATTATTCATTATTTGTAGTAATATTATTATTTGCTTCTTCATTATTTTTTTCATTTATAAATAGTATTTACTTTTTAGCGGTTGGAATTTTCTTAATGAGATTTTCTGGACAAGGTTTAATGAGTCATACCTCAACCACAACTATTTCCAGATTTTTTGAAAGATCTAGAGGAAAGGCATTAAGCACTATTTGGTTTGGTTTATCTACAGCAGAATTTATTTTACCAGTTCTTATAACTTATTTTTTCCTTATTTATTCTTGGAGAACTGTCTGGCAAGGAATCGCAATACTAATAATTCTATTTTTGCCTTTTGTAATTTTAAACACAATTAAGTCCATAAAACTCGACTCAAGAGAAGCAGATCCTAATCCTGGAAATAAAAAACTTAAAATTAAAAGCTGGAGAAGAAGAGATGTTTTAAAAGATTATAGATTTTATATAGTATCTTTAAACATGCTTGCGATGCCTTGGATCGCTACAGGCGTTTTTGTTTATCAATCTTTTATATCTGACTCGAAAATGTGGGCAGTATATACGATACCAAAAGCGTTTATGATTTATTCAATAACATCCATAGCTACACTATTTATCTCAGGTTTCTTAGTAGATAAATTTACAGGGCGAAAACTTATACTCTATATGAATTTACCATTATTACTTGCGATGATAACTTTATTTTATTTTAACCATGAAATATTCGCTTATGTTTTTCTAGGATTAATTGGAGTATCTAACGGCTTAGCAAATATTCTTGGATCTTCCACTTGGGCAGAAATATATGGAGTAAAATATATTGGAAGCATAAAAGCCTTAACTACTGCATTTATGGTTTTTTCAACTGCATTTGGCACAGCAGTTTTTGGCCAGTTAATTGATATAGGATATACTATTGAAAATATTGCTTTTGTGGGGGCTGCTTACGTTATAATTTCATTAGCTTTATTAATTTTAATCAGGAATACAATAGAACCCGTAAGGCTGCTAAATTAAGCTTGATTTATTAAACTCAATTGAATAAATAACAACCATCATGGCAAGAATTACCGTAGAAGACTGTTTAGAAAAAGTTGATAATCAATATGACTTAGTTCTTTTAGCAAAAGAAAGAACAGTTCAATTAAATGCTGGGTCTCCTATGCTTGTCGAAGAAGATAACGATAAGAGGACTATAATTTCACTACGAGAAATCGGCGACGGAAAGATTAATGTAAAAGAAGTTGAGGCTAGCGCTATTAAAAGACTTCGTAAAGAACCAGATGAATTAGAAGAGCAAGAAGAAACGGAAGAGGAAACTAATGATGACTTTGAAAATTTATATAAAGGTCAGGTTTCTAAAAGCGGTGTTGCCATTCTTCCATCAAAAAGAACAAGAAGAATTCCTGAGATTAAAAAACCAAGTTTAGCTGATGAGGCTTTATCAGAATTAAAAGCTGAGCAGCCAGAGATAAAAGAAGAAAATTTAGATACTGAAGAAGCTCCACTTGAGTTAAGCGAAGAAGCTCCAGCAGAAGAAAATAAATCAGAGTAGCTAATGAAGAAATCTGTTTCAGTTGCACCGATGATGGATTGCACTGATAGGCACGAAATATATTTTTTAAGTCTTATCAGTAAAAATATTCAATTATATTCTGAAATGATTGTTGCTAATGCAATTATCAGAGGTGATAGAAATAAACTACTTTCTTTTAATAAAATAACCAATCCAGTAGCTTTACAAATTGGTGGCTCTAATCCAGATGAACTATCTGAGGCTTGTAAAATTTCTGAAGATTATGGATATAATGAAATAAATTTAAATTTGGGTTGTCCAAGTAAAAAAGTTCAAAAAAATAAATTTGGGGCATGCTTAATGCAAGAACCTAAGCTTGTGGCAAAATGCATTGAAGCTATGGCTAAAACTACCAAGCTACCAATAACTATTAAAACAAGAATTGGATATAATGATGTAGAAAATTTTGAATTTTTAAAATCTTTTATTCAAACAACAAAAGATGCGGGATCAAAAAAATTTATTATTCATGCAAGAAAAGCTTTATTAAAAAAATTAAGTCCAAAAGAGAATTTAAATATTCCCCCTTTAAAATACGATTTTGTTTATAGACTTAAAGAACATTTCAAAAATGACGAAATCATTATTAACGGTGGAATTAAATCAACTGAAGATATTAAGACTCACTTATCACATGTTGATGGAGTTATGATTGGAAGAGCTATTTACCACTCCCCATATTTTTTGGCCGATATTGAAAAAGAAATATTTAATAATAAAGAAGTTCCAACTAGAACAGAAGTCATGGAAAATTTAATTCCATATATTCAAGAACAAACTTCAAAAGGAGTTCAATTAAACCATATTATGAGACATACTGTAGGATTATTTCACGGCCAAAATGGATCTCGTGTATGGAAACAATACCTCTCTAAAAATATGTGTATTCGAGATGCAGACCTTCAAAAAGTAAATCATATAATGGACCAGGTAAAGAAAACTAATCCTTTATCTTTAGAAAGATAAGTTTGGAAATACTTTCGCAATCAGAAATTATTTACCTAATTTTTATTATGGTAATAACAGCAATTCCAGCTGGCTATGCAGCTGGGCTATTTGGTATTGGAGGTGGGTTAATAACCGTTCCAATTCTTTTTTATATTTTTAGTGCTTCTGGTATTGAGCCATCTTACTTGATGCATTTAGCAGTAGGAACGTCTTTTGGTATTATCATCCCAACTTCAATTGTTTCTGTTTTAACTCATCATCAGCATAAAGCTGTAGATTTTAACATTGTTAAGGGCTACGGTTTTTTTGTTGCCATAGGTGTGATTTTAGGAACAATATTAGCTGCAAGTTTAAAAACCAAACCACTTATCTTATTTTTTACAGTGATTGTTTATATTTTGGCTTTTTATTTACTTTTCCTGAAAGAAAAAGAGGAAAATATTGAAATAAAGATGGGGCTACTAGCAAAAGGGATATCCGGGATTATAAGTGGATTTATCTCTGCTCCAATGGGTATAGGAGGAGCTGTAATGAATGTTCCAATTTTAAAATTCTTTGGCTATCCAATTAACAAAGCAATTGGTAGCGCTGCTGCTATCGGTTTCATTATAGCCTTATTCGGAGCTGGAGGTTTTTTAATCTCAGGCTCTTTTCTTAATGCTAATTTACCCTTAAGTGTTGGTTTTCTTAATATACCTGCTTTTTTAATATTTTTTCCAATCACGGCATTTATGGCAAGAATAGGCGCTAAAGCGAGTCACAGAATTAATAAAAAAAAGATGACAAAATATTTTGGCTTTTTTTTAGTAATAATTGGCACAAGGTTTTTGTATGAGTTTTTCAAACTTTAATTATTTTATTTTAAAATTTTATCCAATATTAAATTATTAATCATTTTAGCACCAACCTTTGAAGGGTGATCATCGTCGGCATAAAATATAAATCTATCGTCATGTGTAATACATCTATCTTTAATTGGATTATTACAAAATAATTTGTGAGGATATACTTTACTAAGATTTGTATGATTTATGGAATTCAGTAAATCAAAACTTTCTTTCGTTCTTTTTTTAAACACTTCGAAGCTAGTTGTTATATCTTTTTTATATTCGTTATTAAAAAATCTATTTTTCCAATTCGAATTTATTTTTTTAGGAACATGCCATCCAACTTCCGGTATTGGATATATTAAGACGACTTTATGCCCTTTTTCTAATAATTCATTTAAAGAATTTCTTATGGTTTTTTTTACAGTGAGGCTATTATTTAACGATTTAAAATAACCGAAATCAGATCCCATTAATCTTCTTTCTTCACCTCCTTCTTCATTGTCGAAATATTTTTTGGATAAATACAATGGCAATCTTCCTCCAATGATGATTGTTTCATTTGTCGAACTTAAAAGTATTTCTCTTATTTTATTTTGAGTTTTTGAGTCGCAACTATCATCAATTTCCCCAGTACTCTCAAACTTAGTAAAATCGGGAAGGTACCAACATCCACCAAATAAAATTATTTTTACTCTATAATCTTCGGCTATCAATCTATCCTTTAAATTTGGAGCAATTGAACCAACTTGACTATCACCAATTATTATTGCTTTTTTCTTTCCATCAGGATTAAAAATACAATAATCATCCACCTTTTTCCAACAAGTTTCTCCTTTTTCATTTTTAAGTGTTTTCCAGATAAATTCTGTTCCAGAACTTTGTTGTAAAATCTTTGGCAATCGGTCTTTAAATCCGTTATTTTGCAAGATCGCTACATTAAAAATTATTATAAATCCTAAAGAAAAAATAATAGAATAAATTAAAGTTTTTAATGATGTTATATTTCTATTTCTAAATCTCTGCTCAATGAATTTAAAAGAAATTTTAGAAACAATTATTGTTAAAATTATTAAAAAAGCTTTTTTTAAAAGATCTCCTTCTGTAAATTCAATTATTTTTGCAAACGAAAAAATTGGAAAATGCCATAAATATAAAGAATAAGAGATTAATCCAGTACCCACAAAATACTTTGAAGATAAAATCTTTGTGACAATTCCTCCTTCATTAGAAAACCAAATTACTAAGCAAACTCCAATTATTGGTAGAATTGTTGTAAAAGATGGATGTAAAATTTTATCATTATAAAAAAAGAAAGAGTAAAATATAAATATTAAACCTAAGATTGGAAGAAATTCATTAAGAGAATTATTATTAGATCTATAATTTTTAGATATCTCTATATAGGCTAAAATAGATCCTGAAATAAGTTGCCAAATCCTTGTATGTATAGAGTAAAAATTTAAAGAAAAATTCTCTGGACCAGTTAAATTCGCCAAGATTAAGCTTCCTATCAATATTATAAATAAAAATGTAAGTAAAAATTTTCTAAAAAATTTAAAAATTAATAATAGAGTGACTGGAAAAAGTATATAATATTGTTCCTCAACAGATAATGACCAAGTATGCAAAAAAGGTTTAAATAGACTATCTAATGCATTGTATTCAATATCAGAAAAGTAAAAAAAGTAATTTGAACTAAAACCAATCGAATAAAGTATAGATTTTGAAAATTCAATTATATCTATGGGTAATAGATAGAACCAACCCACTGGTAGTGAAAACAATATTACAGTTAATAGCGCTGGTATAATTCGTCTTGTTCTACGTTCATAAAAGTTTTTAAAAGAAAAATTGTTGGTAAATTTTAATTCTTTTAAAATGAGCGAAGTAATTAAATACCCAGATATTACAAAAAAAATATCAACGCCAATAAAACCTCCGGGGAAAAAATAAGAGTCAAATAATTCAGCCTCGGAGTGATAAAATATTACTGCAAATACTGCTATTGCTCTTAAACCATCTATTTCTGCTCTATATTTAATTTTTGTATTCATTTTTAAATCTAAAATTCAAAGTTTTATAGTTTCTGGTCGTAATCGCCAATTTTTCCAGTTTTTTCTAACAAACTATCTATGAAATTAAATATTTCCTTTTTTCTTTGATCAGAAGTCATACTTTCTACAACAACAACTAGAGAGGGTTTATTTGAGGAAGCTCTTATTAAACCCCACGACCCATCTTCTAATGTAAATCTTATTCCATTAACCGTTAAAATTTCTGAAATAGCCTGTCCATCAATCTTTAAATCTTTTTTTTTTAAATTTTTGATCTCTTCAACTAGTTCATCTACAACCGAGTATTTTTCTTCATCCTTACAAAAAGGAGCCATAGTTGGTGATTGATATGTGACGGGCAATTCTTTGACAATTTCGCTCATTTTTTTGTTTTGATTGACCAAAAGATGACAAACTTGTATCGCTGAATTAATACCATCGTCATAACCGTAACCTAGGGGTTTATTAAAGAAGAAGTGGCCACTTTTTTCAAAACCTGCAATGGCATTTTCTATATTTACTTTTCTTTTGATATGCGAATGACCAGTTTTCCAATAAATAGTTTTACATCCATTTTCACTAAGCGTTTTATCTTTTGAGAACAAACCAGTAGATTTTACATCGACAACAAATTTAGACTCTTTGTGATTTTTAGAGAGGTTTCTTGCAATCAACAAACCAACTTTATCTGAAAATATTTCATTCCCTTTGTCGTCGATAATTCCACACCTATCTCCGTCTCCATCAAAACCAAATCCAATATCTGCATTGCTATTTTTTACTGCTTTTGAAATAGCATGAAGCATTTTTAAATCTTCAGGATTCGGGTTATATTTAGGAAATGACCAATCTAATTCACAATCTAATTCAATTACTTCGCATCCTATGCCTCTTAGAATTTCAGGAGCAAAAACACCTGCTGTTCCATTCCCACAAGCAACAACAGCTTTAATTTTTTTTCCTATCTTATTATTTTCTATTAGATTGTTCATATAAACACTTTTAAAGTTCTTGATGTTTTTTAAAGATCCCTGTCCTTTAATAAATCTTTTATTAAGAGTAATATCTTTTAATTCGCTCATTTCTTCAGGGGCATGAGTTAGTCCTTTTTTGATACCCATTTTTACTCCTGTCCAACCATTTTCATTGTGACTGGCTGTTATCATTGCTATTGCGTCTGAATTTAAATTAAACTGTGAGAAATAAACTGTTGGTGATAAAGACAGACCTATATCTCCAACATTACATCCAGTAGAGATCAAACCATTTACAAATGCCTTTTTAATATTCTCGCTATAGGACCTATAATCATGACCAACCACTATGCTTGGATTTTTTTTGTGTGTATGTTTAATAATCTGTGATCCCAACCCTTTACCCAGATCGGTGATTCCCTCTAAGTCGATGTCTTTTTCATAAAGCCATCTTGCATCGTACTCTCTAAAACCATTTGGATTGATTTTCATGATCTATAAATACTAAAGTATAGGGTTATTTGTTATTAAATGTTTATTAACAAAACTTTCCACTTGCAAAATTTATTAAATGTTCCTATAATGTTCTATTGATTTTAGTGTTATATAGTATATCTACTATTATAACACACAACATATAGTTGTTTTGTTAATAAATCGAAGCAAATAAGTAAAAATATGAATAAAAACGTATCATTGGCAATAGAGAAAGCTGTCGGCAGTATAAGCCAGAAGCACCATAATGACCAAAAGAATAATGGTCCTAAAAAACCAGATTTATTCTCCTTATCTGGCGAAACAGAGCTATTTCAAAACGATAGAGGCATTACTATAAAAATTGATAGATCAAGAGACGCTAACTTAACTGATTTTGGTAAGGCAACTCTTCAAGATAGATACTTAGGACAGAATGAAAGCTTCCAAGATTTATTTGCAAGAGTCGCAAGCGTATATGCTGATGACAATTTACATGCACAGAGAATTTATAACTATATAAGTAATTTATGGTTTATGCCTGCCACACCAGTTTTATCAAATGGTGGTACTGAGCGTGGTTTACCTATTTCTTGTTTTTTAAATGAAGCTAGCGATAGCCTAGAAGGAATAACAAATCTTTGGGAAGAAAACGTTTGGCTTGCTGCAAGAGGCGGTGGTATCGGAAGCTACTGGGGTAACTTAAGATCTATCGGTGAAAAAATTGGTAAGGTTGGTAAGACTTCAGGAATAATTCCATTTATTAAAGTGATGGACTCTTTAACTTTAGCTATTAGCCAAGGTTCTTTAAGAAGAGGCTCGGCAGCATGTTATTTACAAATTGATCATCCTGAAATTGAAGAGTTTATCGAAATGAGAAGACCAACTGGTGGAGACGTTAACAGAAGATCACTCAACTTACACCACGGTGTGTTAGTTACAGATGAATTTATGAGAGCTGTAGAAACAGGAGACCAGTGGGCATTAAGAAGTCCTTATGATGGAACAGTTCAATCTACTATACCTGCCAGAAATTTATGGATAAGATTATTAACTGCAAGAATTGAAACAGGTGAACCTTACATAGTTTTTATTGATACCGTTAATAGACAAATACCTCAACATCATAAACTTGCTGGATTAAAAGTAAAAACTTCAAATCTTTGTAGCGAAATTACTCTACCCACAGGGCAAGATAATGAAGGGAAACAAAGAACTGCAGTTTGTTGTTTGTCATCTTTAAATTTAGATACTTACGATCAATGGAGCGAAGATCCTCAATTTGTAGAAGACGTAATGAGATTCCTAGATAATGTGATGACAGATTTTATTAATAGAGCTCCAGATGAATTTGCTCATGCAAAATACTCTGCAATGAGAGAAAGAAGTGTCGGCCTTGGTGTAATGGGTTTACATTCCTATTTTCAGCAAAAAAATATTCCTTTTGGTTCAGTAATGAGCAAAGTTTGGAACAAAAAAATATTTAAAAATATCCAAGATAAAGTAGACGCTGCTTCAATCAACCTTGCTGAAGAAAGAGGTGCTTGCCCTGATGCTGCTGAGTACGGAATTAAAGAGAGGTTCTCAAATAAAACTGCGATTGCGCCAACTGCTTCAATTTCAATTATTTGCGGAGGTTCATCACCAGGGATTGAACCAATTGCTGCGAACAGCTATACGCACAAAACTCTATCTGGATCATTTAACGTTAGAAACAAATATCTTAAAAAACTTTTACAAAAATACAAAAAGGATACCGATGAAGTTTGGTCTAGCATCACAACTAACCAAGGTTCAGTGTCTCACTTAGATTTTTTAAATGCTGAAGAAAAAGATACTTTTAAAACAGCATTTGAAATCGATCAAAGATGGGTTGTGGAATTAGGAGCCGATAGAACTCCTCATATTTCACAAGCTCAGTCTGTAAATATATTTATACCTGCAGATATTCATAAAAAAGATTTACATGATCTTCATTTCCAAGCTTGGAAGAAGGGATTAAAAAGTCTTTATTACTGCAGATCTAAATCAATCCAAAGAGCCGAGAATGTAAACAATACATCACAAACCGATGTTACTAAGAATGTTTATTCAAACGGACAAAAATCAAACAATGAGTCAAATAACTATGAGGAGTGTTTATCATGTCAGTAGCAGAAAAAATTAAAACAGGAATAATTCAACCAAAAAAAATGGGTTTACTAGTAGAGAATCCTGTCTATAAACCTTTCAGATACCCGTGGTGCTATGACGCCTGGTTAACCCAACAAAGAATTCACTGGTTACCAGAAGAAGTACCATTAGGGGATGATGTAAGAGATTGGCAAAAAAATTTATCTGTTGAAGAAAAAAATTTACTAACTCACATTTTTAGATTTTTTACTCAAGCAGACGTAGAGGTTAACAATTGTTATTTAAGACATTATACAACTGTATTTAAACCAACCGAAGTACTAATGATGATGACTGCGTTTGCAGCTATGGAAACAGTTCATATAGCGGCTTACTCTCACTTATTAGATACTATTGGAATGCCAGAAACAGAATACTCTGCGTTCATGAAGTACAAAGAAATGAAAGATAAGTACGATTACATGCAAGGTTTTGATGTTAAATCAAAACACAATATAGCAATGACTATGGCTGTGTTCTCTGCTTTTACTGAAGGTCTTCAGTTATTTGCAAGTTTTGCAATTCTTTTAAACTTTCCAAGGTTTAATAAAATGAAAGGTATGGGACAGATTGTAACTTGGTCAGTTAGAGACGAAACTCTTCACTGCAATTCTATGATTAGGTTATTTAAAGATTTCATTAAAGAAGAACCACAAATTTGGAATGATAAACTAAAAAATGAAATTTACGACGCTTGTAAAACAATCGTACATCACGAAGATGCATTTATTGATTTAGCTTTTCAAATGGGCTCGTTGGAGGGTTTAACAGCCGAAGAAGTTAAGCAGTACATTAGATTTATTGGAAATAGAAGACTTGAGCAATTAGGATTAAATCCAATTTACGATGTTAAAAAAAACCCATTAACTTGGTTAGATACAATGTTAAATGGAGTTGAGCACATGAACTTTTTTGAAGGTAGAGCGACTGAATATTCTAAAGCTTCAACTAAAGGTTCGTGGGGTGAAGTTTTTGCGTAATTTTTAGTTTGAATTACAAAACCTATTGGCGAAAAACAGGATTAAAAGGAAAATGGGGAAACATTTTTCTTCAAAGACTTTCAACTTATAATCCAAAAAATGTTTTAGAGATTGGTGTTTTTTGCGGGGTGACTGCAAGAAACACTTGCGATTTTTTAGATAAGATTAATGGCAAGGATTTTACTTATGTTGGAGTTGATTTATTTGGTAGCAATCAAAGCGAAAAAAAAGATGAGATTGAACCAACTTTTTTAAAGGATCAAAAGTTTACAAACCCTCTGAAAAATATTTATTATAACTATATTTTAAGAGAGAATTTAAATTCAATTGATAGTGTTAGTAAACTTTTAAAAAAATATAGTGGTAATATTAAATTAATTGCAGGCGATACTAATACAGTTTTGAAAGAATTAGATCTTCAAAAGTTTGATTTTATTTTTTTAGATGGTGGCCACAGTTATCAAACAGTCATTAATGATCTCACAATATTGTATGAGAGCATGAAGGATAAAAAAAAAGTTATTCTTTGTGATGATTACGGTAAAGAGAGTTACATTCCCGAGGTTGAAAAAGCAATAAACGATTTTACTAAACAAAATAATCTTAAATTAAATTTAATAGAAAATAGGTTTGCAGAAATAATTACTTAACAACCTTTAAAAGATGCATACATACTCTGTAATAATTCAGAATACATGCCTTTGCCTTTATCTAAAGTTGCGCCAAGCGGATCTAAAACACCAGTTTTAATTTTAGTATCTTTTGCAATTGATTTTATAATTGCTGGATTGAACTGTGGTTCTGAAAAAAGGCAATTAACTTTCTCATGTTCGATTACTTCTCTAATTTCAGATAACTGTTCAGCTCCTGGTAAAACATCTGGATTTACTGTTAAAGCTCCCAAAACCTTAATACCAAATCTATTTTCAAAATATTGGTAGGCATCATGGAATACAACAAATCTTAAATTCCCTTTAAGATCTTTTTTAATATTTTTAGTTAAATTATCTAATTCAGACTGAGCCTTTTTAGAATTAGCTTGATATTTTGAGCTATTGTCAGGATCTAATTTAATTAATTGCTTTTCAATTTCTTTAACAATTATCTTAGCATTCATTGGATCTAGCCAAACGTGTGGATCGTGTTCTCCGTGAGCATGTCCTTCATGTCCGTGATCATCGTGTTTATCTTTTTTATGTCCATGGTCATCATGTTTATCTTCTTTATGACCGTGCCCGTGATCATCATGTTTTTCTTTTTTTTTATGTCCATGTCCGTGATCGTCATGTCCTTCAAATATGTTTTTTTCTCTAAACTTAAGTTTTTTAATTCCACTCAAATCCATTATTTCAATATTTACAGCTTTTTTAGCTATTGTATTTAATGGTTTTTCTAGGAAAGCCTCTAAATCTTCACCAACCCAAATAATTAAATCAGCATTTTCAATCATTTTTGCATGAGAGGGTTTTAAACTAAATCCGTGAGGAGAATTATAACCATCAACAATTAGTTCAGGTTTTCCAACACCATCCATAACATAACTAACTAAGGAATGTATTGGCTTAATTGATGCAACAACTTTTACTTCAGCTTTAGATATTGAAATGGTTGTTAAAAGTGCAATGAATACAGATAAAATTATTTGAAGTATTTTATTCATAATATGTTATAAAGTAACATTGTGTTATAATATAACGTTTGTTATTGCAAGGATAAATATTGTGAATAAATTTAATTCTGAGACATTAATCAAAGTAGACAATGTTGGTTTATTTAAAAACGATAAATGGCTAGTAAAGGGAGTATCCTTTAAAGTAAAAAGGGGAGAAATCGTTACATTAATTGGGCCCAATGGATCAGGAAAAACGACAACGGCAAAAATTGCTCTTGGTATTTATAAGAACATCGATGGAAAAGTTTTAAAATTTACTGAAAAAGTTGGCTATGTCCCTCAAAAAATCTCTATTGATTGGACATTGCCAATAAGAGTAGTTGATTTTATGTTGCTTACACAAAATCTAAGCAATCAAGAAATAGTAAATGCTTTAAAATTGACTGGAGTAGAACATCTTAGAAATAATAATTTAAGTAATTTATCTGGAGGTGAATTTCAAAGAGTTTTAATTGCAAGAGCTATTGCAAAAAATCCCGATCTTTTAGTGTTGGATGAACCAGTTCAAGGTGTAGATTTTAAAGGTGAAATCTCTCTTTACGAATTAATAAAAGAAATCTCAGATAAAGTTAATTGCGGAATTTTATTAATATCTCATGACTTACATGTCGTTATGTCTTCTACAGATTATGTCGTCTGCTTAAACGGACACGTTTGTTGCTCTGGTACACCTCAATCTGTAGCTAACAACAATAAATATCAAGAGCTGTTTGGAGACCGTGCTTCAACAATTCTATCTGTATACGAACACAAACATGATCATACTCACTCACCAGACGGAACAATAAAAAGGAAACAATAAATGTTTGATGATTTTTTTATAAGAGCTTTAATTGCTGGAATTGGAATCGCATTAGTCACTGGACCTCTTGGATGTTTTATAATTTGGAGAAGATTATCTTTTTTTGGCGATACATTATCTCACTCCGCACTTCTTGGTGTAACTATAGCTTTCTTTTTTGAATTAAATATTGCATTTTCAGTTTTTTTAATTTCATCAGCGATCGCATTGATACTTTTAAAACTTCAAAAAACTACAAAACTACCTGGTGATGCATTATTAGGTTTATTAGCACATTCATCTCTAGCAGTTGGGTTAGTAGTAATTGGTTTTCTTACCACGATCCGGTTTGATATAATGGGATTGTTATTTGGTGACATCTTAGCTGTAAATGAAATGGATCTATTGATAATTTGGATCGGTGGAGCATTTATCTTATTCATACTTAAATTTATTTGGAAACCTTTGTTTGCTTCAACAGTTAATCATGAACTTGCTGAAGCCGAGGGCATGAACCCTGATAAAGTGAATGCAATCTTTACAGTTTTATTAGCAGCGATAATTGCAATATCAATTAAAATTGTAGGGCTACTGCTAATAACAGGAATGTTAATTATGCCTGCTGCAATGGCTAGAAACGTTTCAAACAATCCAACACAGATGGTTAAGTTATCAATTATAGGTGGCTTGTTATCAGTAATAATTGGTTTGTTTTCATCTTTACAAATTAACACTCCTTCAGGACCATCGATAATAACAGCAGCGTTAGTTTTATTTTGTCTTACACTTATTAAGATCAAAAATTATTCTGAATTGAAAAAATGATATAAAATTGGTAATTTAGATTTATGGCACAAGTACAAATACTTTCTAGAAATCAGCAAATTGTTTTAGATATTATCGAAAAGGCAAAAGGTCCTTTAAAAGCTTATTCCATACTTTTTAATGTACAAAAAAAAGGAATTAACGCGCCTCAACAAATTTATCGAGCTTTAGATAAGTTGATTGAAATGGGTAAAATTCATAAAATAGAAAGCAAAAATGCTTTTGTTGCATGCAGGAGTTCAGATTGTGAAATTTCTAAAGCAACTGCGTTTTCGATCTGTGAAAGTTGTGAAATGGTAGATGAAATCAGTGATACCAAACTCTCAAAATATTTATCAGGTTTTAATCATAAAAAAGGGATGAAATTTAAAAGATTTAATTTAGAATTCTTTGGTATTTGTAAAAAGTGCAAAAAAGATTAGATTACCTCTTAAAAATATTTCTGCGACAATACTCTATTTTCATTAAAATTTTGAATAATTTAATATAACTCCAACAAAAGGATAATTATGAAATTGTTTAAAACATTAATAACAATAGTTTTTGTTTCAACATTAAGTTTATCGATAAATGCAAAAGAAATAAAAATGGGTAAAGCTGATTGGGATACAGGTTATTTCCAAGCAGAAGTTTATAAAAAAGCACTAGAGAAAATGGGTTATAAAGTTACTGGCCCAACTGTTATGAAACCACAGGTATTCTATGTAGCGGCAGCAGCTGGAGATA
Organism: uncultured Pelagibacteraceae bacterium; assembly: GCA_902537845.1. Classification (GTDB taxonomy): domain Bacteria; phylum Pseudomonadota; class Alphaproteobacteria; order Pelagibacterales; family Pelagibacteraceae; genus Pelagilacustribacter. Next base: position 7,672 of record CACBDC010000005.1, on the reverse strand, counting down.
TGGACCTTTGGGTAAATGGATGGTTTGGAAACCACGATTCATATGTGAAAGAAGCTATGGGAAAGGTTAAGCCTGTAGGCTATGTTGCAAAAAGTGGTGGCTTGCAAGGTTACTTAATTGATAAAAAAACTGCAGACAAATTCAATATAAAATCTGTAATGGACATAAAAAATCATGCCAAAGAGTTTGACTCAAATGGTGATGGTAAAGCAGATATGGTAGCTTGTCATCCAGGATGGGGTTGCGAAAAAATTATATCAAGACATTTTGAGGAACTTGGTCTGGGTGAATTTATTAATCCAATAAAAGCAGATTACTCAGCTGCTATGGCAGATATAATTTCAAGATATAAAAATGGTAAATCAGTATTATTTTATACTTGGACACCGAATTGGACAGTTGGAACTCTAAAATTAGGTGAAGATGTAGTTTGGATTGAAGCTCCTTTTAGCGAAACAAAAGTTGTAAGTGTGCCAAATGCAACAAAGTCAAAACTTAATATGGGATTTGGTGTAAACGATATTAGACCAGCTGCAAATGTTGATTTTTTAAAAGCTAATCCAAAAGTAGAAAAGTTTTTAAAAAAAGCATCTATACCTTTAGCTGACATTGCTGCTCAGAACTTAAGAATGAATAAAGGTGAGAAAAGCGAAAAAGCCATAAAGAAACATGCTGAAGAATGGATCAAATCAAATCAAAAAACTTTTAATAGCTGGATAAATTAAGTTAAAATTAGCAAATAAGAAAATATGCGCACGAGAGTGCGCATATAAGACATATCTCACTTTTTAGTTGTATTACGGTTACAATAAAATTCTTATCATGTTAAAATTTTTAAAATTTAGGAGGGAAAATGAGATATTTAAAACATTTAGTGTCAATAATTGCAGCTCTTACTATTAGTAGTGCTGTGTTCGCTAATGAGATCAAGATGGGTAAAGCAGACTGGGATACAGGCTATTTTCAGGCTGAGATCTATAAGGCGGCTCTTGAGAAAATGGGTTACAAAGTTTCAGGCCCAACTGTAATGAAACCTCAAGTATTTTATGTAGCGGCAACATCAGGCGATGTTGATTTATGGGTGAACGGCTGGTTCGGTACTCATGATGGTTACATTTCAGAGTCCAAAGGAAAAGTTAAACCAGTTGGTTATGTAATGAAAGGCGGGGGAGCCCAAGGTTACTTAATTGATAAAAAATCAGCAGATAAATTTGGTATCAAAAGCGTAATGGATATCAAAAAACATGCAAAAGAGTTTGACTCTAACGGCGATGGAAAAGCAGACATGGTTGCTTGCCCTCCGGGTTGGGGATGTGAAAAACAAATCACAAAACACTTTGATGAACTTGGATTAGGTGAATTTATTAATCCGGTAAAAGCAGACTACTCAGCTTCAATGGCAGATGCAGTGTCTAAATACAAAAATGGAAAATCAATTCTATTTTATACATGGACACCTAACTGGACTGTTGGTGCTTTAAAACTTGGTAAAGATGTAGTTTGGATTGAAGTTCCATACAGTAAAACAAAACCTACTAAGATCGCTAATGCAACAAAGTCTAAAGTAAATTTAGGTTTTGGTGCTGATGATATCAGACCAGCAGCAAATGTAGATTTTCTTAAAGCAAATCCAAAAGTAGAGAAGATGCTTAAAAAAGCTTCTATTCCTCTTGGAGATATTGCAGCTCAGAACTTGAAAATGAACAAGGGTGAGAAAAGTGAAAAGGCTATTAAGAAACACGCAGCTGAATGGATAAAAGCTAATCAAAGTACATTTGATAGTTGGATCAAGTAAAGGTTCAGGTTAATTTTAATGAGTTTAAAATTAGCCCCTTCAGATTACGAAATATACATTCCAATAGGTGAATGGATAGAGGGAAATATTAAAGAGTGGCTATTTGAACAACGGCCACTCTTTAAAAAAATTTCAGCCCCAATAGACACTGTATTAAATAGTTTAGACTCTCTTTTTAACTTTATTCCATTTCCAATCATTCTATTAATATTTATTTTTTTTGCTTATAGGACTAACGGACTAAAGTTTGCAATATTTTCTTTTTTAAGTTTAGTTTTTATAGATCTAGTTGATCTATGGTCTGAGAGCATGACCACATTAGCAATGATTTTTACAGCAGTTATTTTTTGTATGTTAATTGGTATACCATTAGGTATACTTGCTTCTCGAAGTAATACTTTTGAAATAATTTTACGTCCAATACTTGATATCATGCAAACCATACCAAGTTTCGTTTATTTAATTCCTGTAGTTATGCTTTTTGGAGTTGGTTTAACCCCTGGTGTAGTTGCTACAATTATATTTGCTTTGCCACCAATTATTCGATTAACAAATTTAGGTATTAGACAGGTTGGCAAAGGATTTAAAGAAGCAGGATCAAGCTTAGGACTTACAAAATTTTTAATATTAATTAAAATTGAAATCCCATTGTCATTAAAAACTATAATGGCAGGAGTAAATCAAACATTAATGCTTGCATTGTCGATGGTGGTTATTGCAGCTCTTATAGGTGCTGGAGGGCTAGGTTTAACTGTATATATCGCACTAGGAAGACTCGACGTGGGCTCTGCAGTTATTGGCGGAACAGGAATAGTAATTTTAGCAATAATTTTAGATAGAATTACACAAAAAATAATTAAATCACACTAAAGACTTTAATTTCTCTATATGTTTTGGAGTAATTTCACAACATCCTCCAATTATTCTAGCTCCTTTACTTTTTAATTTTCTACAAATTTCAAAAAACTTTTTAGGAGTAAGATCTTTTCTTTTTCCAAGCTGAACTTTTGGATTATTTGAGTCAGGCTTCCAACCTGGAGGAATATGTTCAAAAGCATTAATTTTAAAGCCAAATGGGACTTTAAGTTTTTTTACATCTTTTATTACTTCATTAAGATCCTCAAACGAAACACAAGAAGCTATAATTCCAATGGGTTTGTGTTTTTGGACTTTTTTTGCAACACTTATAAATTTTTCACCTGAGGGTAATAATCCTTTGCTCCTAATATGGATGCCGACTAAAATTTTTTTTTTGTATTTTTTAATAGCATTTAAACCTAATGAACATTCTTTCCAGCTACTCATTACGTCTAAATAAAAGAAATCCACATATGGATTGAGATATTTTGCCTGGGATCTAAAACTTTCTTTTATAAACTTAAGATCTTTTCCAAGGTCGGCAAAATAAGTAAAATTTTGAGGCGGTAGACTTCCAGCAATCAAAACTTTTTTCTTGGAGATACCTACGGCTTTTTTTGCAAGTTTTCCTGCTAGATCGTTCAGGTTTTTGTATTCTTTTACTAAACCATTTTCGATCAGCCTTCGTTTTCTGCTACCAAAACTATTCGTTACTATAATTTCTGCTCCGGCTTTAATGAAGTCTAAATGAGTTTTGACAACTATTTTATGGTATTTCTTTTTATACAATGCCGAGGCTCCCCACAAAGTTCCATGAGGTTTAACACCTCGGTTAAGGAGCTCCTGACCCATACCTCCGTCTAAAATTCTTGTTTTTTGAAAAAAATATTTATCCAGAAACTTCAATTCCAAAGAGAGTAGATAGAAAAATTACGATCGCGAATATTGCAAACCACATAAACCATTGAGATGCCACTTTGATCAGAGAACCTTTATCTATACCTTTCCAAGGCATAAACGTGTATGTGGCCAGAGTAACTAAAATTAAAAATAAAAGTAAATTTGTTAAAGTCATTTATCTTTGGTTCAACAGCATTACTTCTCTTACCTCAGCACCTCTATATTTAGATAAAGGTCTAATTAATTTATTAGATGCATGCTGCTCCATGATGTGTGCTGACCAACCAGTTATTCTCGACATAACGAAAATTGGTGTATAAAAATCAATATCTATTCCCATCATGTAATAAGTTGGACCACAAGGGAAATCTACGTTAGGATATATTTTCTTTTTATCTATCATAACCTTTTCTAAAATTTCATAAATTCTTGTATACTTTTCTTTTTTTAAAAGCTTAGCTACTTTGAACATATAATGTTTCATCGTAGGCACTCTAGAGTCTCCTGTCCTATAAACTCTGTGACCAAATCCCATTACAACTTTCTTTTTATCTAATGCGTTTTCAATCCAAGCTTTAGCTTTTTCTGGTTTTCCTATTTCTTTCATCATATGCATTACAGCTTCATTTGCTCCACCATGTAATGGACCTTTTAGGGAAGCTATAGCTCCAGTGATAGCTCCATGTAAATCTGATAAGCTTGATGTAATTGTTCTAGCAGTAAAAGTTGAAACATTAAAACTATGCTCAGCATATAAAATTAATGAGATATCAAATGCTCTAACTATTTCTTTATCTGGCACTTTATTAAACATCATTTTAAAGAAATTTTCTGAGAAAGATAAATTTTTACTTGGGGAGATTATACTTTTACCTTTTCTTGCTCTAAAATATGCAGCAACTGCTGTAGGGGTTTTTGCAAAAATTCTCATTGCTTTTCTCATGTTTGCTTTAGGAGAATTATCTTTAGTATCTTTATCTTCTAATGCCATCAAACTTACACAAGTTCTAATAACATCCATAGGATGAGCATTTTTTGGCATCTTTTTAATATCGGTTAATATTTGTTTTGAAAGTTTTCTCTCAGATCTTTCTTGTTTTACAAATTTTTTTAGCTGGCTTTTATTTGGAAGTTCACCATTAAGAACTAGATATGCAACTTCCTCAAAATCACATTTATCACAAAGTTCTTGAACTGTGTAACCTCTGTATGTAAGTGCGCTTAACTCAGGAACTACGTGCGAAATCGTTGTTTCATCAACAACTATACCAAGTAATCCTTTTTTAATTTCTTCACTCATTATTCATGTCCCTCTGTTGAAAAATCAGTAATTTTTTTATCTGGGGTATTGTATTTCTCATATTCTACTAACTCGTACAACCTTTTTCTAGTCTGCATTTTGTCAACAATATTGTTTTGATGACCATCATTAAATATGGATTTTAAACCTATTTCTACATTTTGCATTGCAAGACGTTGTGTGCTCACAGGATAAATTACAAGGTTGTAACCTAAATTTTCTAATTGTTTTTTATCTAACAGCTTAGATTTTCCAAACTCAGTCATATTAGCTAGCAAGTACCCTCTAGCTACTTTTCTAACTTTTTCAAATTCACTTTCATCTTTCATGGCTTCAGGAAAAATCATATCAGCTCCAGCATCTTCATAAGCTTTAATTCTATCTAATGTTTTTTCTAGTCCTTCAACAGAATTCGCATCTGTTCTTGCTATAATTAAGAAATTTTTATCTTTTCTTGCTTTTACGGAGTCTTGAATTTTCTTTACCATTTCTTCTTTTGACACAAGTTCTTTGTTATCTAAATGACCGCATCTTTTTTCAGCTACTTGATCTTCTAAATGACAGCCTGCTAAACCTTTGCTTTCAAATACTTCAATTGATTTTTTACAATTTCCAAAACCAGTATCGATATCAACAATAGTTGGAAGATCAGTAACTCTTGATATTTGTGCACTTCTATAACTTACTTGGTTCAATGTAGTTAAACCAATATCAGGTAATCCAAGATCGTTCGACATAACACCACCTGAAACGTAAACTCCATCAAATCCTATTTCAGCTATAAGTTTTGCGCAAAGAGGATTATATGCGCCGGGAAATCTTAATAATTTTTTCGATTGTAAAGTTTTAACTAAATCTGAACGTTTTTCTGAAGCTGTTTTTTTAGTAAAATGCATTCGTAAGACTTATATTAGGGGAGGGTATAAAAATCAAAGATTATTTAAGCAGTATAAATAAACCAGTTAATACTAATAAAATTGCTAACAAATATTCAATAATTTTTTTTATTTTTACATCAGTAACAAATTTTCTTAAACCACTTCCAAATAGCGCCCATAAGCTTATTGTAGGAAAACAAATAACTGCAGCTGTAATAGTTACAAATGCGACTCCAATAAGAATATTTTCTTCAGTGGGAAAAAAACCTGAGGCAACCGTTACAGCAATAGACCAAGCTTTAGGGTTTATGAATTGAAATAATGAAGCTTCATAAAATCTCAACGGTCTTCCTGTTTCCTTTTGAACCAAGCTAAATGAGCCAATCATTTTCCATCCTAAATAAACTAAGTAAATGAAACATAGAATTTTCATATAAAATTGAACCTGAGGGTAAAGTAAAAATAAATTAGCTAAACCAAAACAAGTTAAACCAATCTGCAAAATATGACCTAAAGGAATTCCTATTAAATGAGGCAATGTTCTTACAAAACCAAATTTCATTCCCGAAGTAGTAAGCATGGCGTTATTAGGGCCAGGTGTAAAAAACATTGTAAAATAAAAAGTGGACAATGCTGAAAACAAAGCAAAAGTTATCATAAATATTTTTCAATAATTTTATCAAACCCAATAAAGTCGTTAATTAATTCATCATGCTTGATTTCTTTTTCGGTTTTTTCAGTATATCCATCTTTTACTAATACAAATGGCAAATTTGCATTATGTGCTGAATTGGCATCAACCTCACTATCTCCAACCATAATTGTTTTTTTTAAATCACCACCGATAATTTCAACTACATCTGTTAAATGTCGAGGATCAGGTTTATTAAATGAAAAAGTATCACTACCAGCAACGTATTCAAAATATTTGTACATATCTAATTTTTTTAGAAGATCAATTGCTAATTTTTCCTGTTTGTTTGTGCAAACACCCATAGAAATATTTTTATTTTTTGCCCAATTTAAAAATTCTATGGATCCTTTAAGTGGTTGACTGTTCTGGTCAATATTTTTTGAGTAGTAGTCTAGAAATTCTTTGGTCATTTCTTTTTTAACTTTTTCATCTTTGATTTCCTCTTTAAAAGATCTTTGCATCATTACCCATGCACCTTTACCAGCTAATGATTTAATATCAGATAATTTTTTTTCAGCATGACCAAATTTTTTCATTACATGATTGTGAGCTGCCATTAAATCTGGAGCAGTATTTACTATTGTGCCGTCTAAATCGAAAAGAATTGTGTAAATTTGAGTCATTTTAAAAGTATTAAAAAGAAATATTTTGTGACTTATTTCAGTTACATTATTAATGTAAAGAAATTTTTAATGAAAAGAAATAATAAATTGAATAAAGCTAATGCCTATAGGCTTTCTCAAGAAGTTTTAAGAAATAAAGCTTTAGCTAAAGGGGTGAATTTAATTGCTCCCGAAACAATATTTTTATCTAAAGACACATTATTTGGCAAAAATGTTACTGTAGAACCGTACGTAGTTTTTGGATCAAAAGTAAAAATTGGTGACAATTCATATATAAAATCTTTTAGCCATTTAGAGGGAACTACAATTGAAAAAAATGTTGTTGTAGGTCCATATGCCAGATTAAGAGAGGGAACAGTTTTAAAGAGTAACTCTAAAATTGGAAATTTTGTTGAAACTAAAAAATCAAACATAAATCAAAATTCTAAAGTTAATCACCTGTCTTATATTGGAGATGCCTCAATTGGAAAAAACTCAAATATAGGCGCAGGAACAATTACTTGTAACTTTGATGGTGTTAAAAAATCAAAAACGAAAATTTCTGATAATGTTTTTATAGGATCAAATTCATCACTTGTAGCACCAGTTAATATTGAAAAAAATAGTACTGTTGGAGCTGGCTCT
>CACBDC010000004.1 GCA_902537845.1 uncultured Pelagibacteraceae bacterium | reverse complement strand
TGATATTGAGCAAAATATTATTCCTTTTTTTGTAAGTTCATCCTTAAAAGTAGTGGCAACAGAAACGGAGTCAAAAACAGCATCGACTGCTATTCCATTTAACCTTTTTTGCTCATCCAAAGGTATTCCAAGTTTTTTATAAGTTTCTAATATTTTTGGATCTATTTCATCTAAACTTTTTGGTTTTTCTGAAGTGCTTTTTGGCGCTGAATAGTAATACAAATCTTGATAATCAATTTTTGGATATTTTGGCTTTTGCCAATCTGGCTCTTTTAAAACTTTTAACCTACTAAAAGCTTTTAATCTCCACTCTAACATCCATTTAGGTTCTTTTTTAATGTTAGAGATAAATCTAATTGTATCTTCGTTAAGTCCTTTTGGAGATCTGATATTCTCAACATCAGTTGTAAAACCGTATTTATAATCTTTATTATTTTTTAAGTCTTCAGTTTTCATTTGTTTAAAGTTTGATTTTTTTTTACCAAATCTTGTAATTTCACTTTTTCAAAAAAATTATTAATATGTTGGTCAAGTTGATCCCATAAGTTATGGGTAATACATTTAGAAAATTTATTATTGCAACCCTTTTTCGACTCTTTTTTGCAGTTCAACGTTTTTACTTCTTCATCAACAGCAGAAATAATATTTGAAATTTTAATTTCTTCAGGGGAAATTTCTAAGATATATCCTCCCTTAGCTCCTCTAATACTTTTTACTAAATTTCTATTTTTTAGTTTTATGAATATTTGCTCTAAGTAAGCTAATGAAATATTCTGTCTTAAAGATATATCCGTCAAGCTTATAGGACCGTTGTCCTTAAACGTGGCAAGGTCTGCCATTGCCATTACTGCGTATCTGCCTTTTGTTGTCAATTTCATAAATTAACGTTGTAATACAGCAATTTTAATTTAATTCCTACTGTTTTGGTATGAATTAAAAAAAATTATTTGCCGCAGAAAAACATGTTATAAAACATTACTTTTTTTTAAAAATAATAATCATTATCAATTATGAAACCTAAAAGTTTAGAAATTTTTATACCTGGGCCTGCAGGAAGACTTGAGGCTAAATATTATAAGAATCCAAAATTTGGATCACCAGTAGCAATTGTACTTCATCCTCATCCTCAATATGGAGGAACTATGAATAATAGAATAGTTCAGCTCATGTATAATATTTTTTTAGAAAATGGTTTTTCAGTCATAAAAGTAAACTTTAGAGGTGTAGGTAAGAGTGATGGTGTCTTTGATAACGGGCAAGGAGAACTTTCTGATGCAGCAGCTGCTTTAGATTGGATTGAAAGACAGAATTTAGATTATAGCCAATGCTGGGTTTCCGGTTTCTCTTTTGGTTCTTTAATTTGCATGCAGTTGATAATGAGAAGGCCTGAGGTAAATAACTTTATCGCTGTGTCTCCACAACCGAATGTATATGATTTTTCTTTTTTAGCACCGTGCCCAACCTCAGGACAAGTTGTATATAGTGAAAATGATGAGCTTGTAACTAAAGAAAGTATAACAGAATTAGATAATAGAATTAAAAGTCAAAAAGGTGTTGAAGTAATTTTTTCAAAAATAAAAAACTCTAATCATTTTTTTAAAAATAAAGAAAAAGAACTTACAACAGAAATTGAGAAATATTTAAAAGAGAAAACTGCTTTAATTTAATTTTTAATTAAATCTCCACCTAAGCAGGGTTTTGTACATCCTGTTGTTTCTGGAAAAGTAATTGGAAACTTCAATAATGATCTAATTGCAAGAAAAGCAAAAGCCTGGGACTCTACAAAATCTCCGTCTAATCCATAATCATCAATTTGCTGAATTATAATATTTTTTGTAATATTTTTTGTAATTCTCTCTAATAAAAACTTATTTTTTCTTCCGCCACCACAGATAACTACTTTAAAGTTTTTATTTTTAAAATCTGATAAAAGCGTAATTAAAGCTGAGGCTATTATATTTGCAGAAAAATCTGTGAGTGTTGCCGCCCCATCTTCGAGAGAAAGACCGCGAGCAAAAGATACATCAAAATCATTAATATCAAAAGATAACTTATTTTGGTTTGGTCTATTAGAAAATAGTTCTTGAGCTTGTTCTAATATAATTTCATTTTTATTTCCTGTTGATGCTAAAAGACCATCTTTATCAAATTTTTTTTTTGAATTTTTTCTTACCCAAGCATCTATTAAGCAATTTCCTGGACCAATATCTCTACTTGTAAAATTATTTACGCCACCCTGTCCGCCTATAATTGTAACATTAGATATTCCACCTATATTTAAAAAACATACTGGTAAGTCTAATTTTAGTTGAGTGGCTATTAAGTTGTGAAAGATTGGAGTTAATGGAGCGCCTTCGCCACCATTTTTTAAATCATTTTTTCTAAAATTATATATAATATTTTTTTTTGTAAGTTGAGCTAATAACTTTCCATCACCAAGTTGATTTGAGATTTTTTCCTTAGAGTTATGATAAATTGTCTGACCATGGAAACCTACAATGTTGATTTGTTTATTATTTTCAATTTCTTTGACTATTTTAGCGTGAAATAAAGTGATTTTTCTCTCTAAATTCCTCAATTCGCTAGCAAAATTATTAAGATCTTTAAGGCTATGAATATTTTCTTTTAAATTATGAATTTCTTGATAAATGCTGTTGTCATACTCATAATATTTGTCTTTTATTACTTCAAATTTTGTCTCTCCGTCTGATTGAATTATTGAGGCATCAACTCCATCTCCAGACGTGCCACTCATTAAACCTAGAGATGTGTATTGTTCACTCATATTTATATTTATTTATAATAATTTTTGTATAATAGTATTTTACACAAATTGTACTATGAAAAATAAATTTTTATCAGAGATGAAGAACCGTGGATATCTAAATCAATGCACTGATTTAAAAAAACTTAGCGATATTTGTGATAAAAAAACAATTTCTGGCTATATTGGCTTCGATTGTACAGCTAGTAGTTTACATGTTGGGAGTTTACTTCAGATAATGATTTTAAAGTTAATGCAGAAGCACGGTCATCGACCAATAGTTCTTTTAGGCGGGGGCACTACCTTGATAGGAGATCCATCCGGTAAAGACACAACTAGAAAAATATTAAATCAAAATATTATTAAAAATAATATAAAAAGTATTAAAAAAGTTTTCAGTAAAATATTGAATACATCAAATAAAAAAACAGCTCCCATATTTGTAGATAATGCCGATTGGTTGACTAAATTAAATTATATACAGTTTTTGAGGGATATAGGTAGTCATTTTACAATTAACAAAATGCTTACGTTTGATAGCGTAAAATTGAGATTAGAGAGAGAGCAATCCTTAAGTTACATGGAGTTTAATTATATGATTTTACAAGCTTACGACTTTTATCAATTATTTAAAAATAACAACTGTATTTTACAGATTGGAGGATCAGATCAGTGGGGAAACATTGTTAATGGTGTTGATTTAGTTAGAAGGATATTACAAAAGGAAGCATTCGGTTTAACTTCGCCATTAATTACCCTAGCCTCTGGCGCAAAGATGGGCAAAACCGAGAGAGGTGCAATTTGGTTAAATGAGGATCAGCTTTCTCCTTACGATTATTGGCAATTCTGGAGAAATACTGATGATAGAGATGTTAAAAATTTTTTAAATTTTTTTACGGAAATTGATCCAGAGGAAATTGAAAATATTATTAAACAAGAAAAAAATATCAATAACTTAAAAAGTTTATTAGCAAATGAGGCAACAAAAATACTTCACGGCGAAGATGCAGCGAAAAGAGCTGCGCAAACAGCTAAAGATACGTTTGAAGGTGGATTGGGTATAGATTTGCCTGAAATAAAAATTAGATCTAATGAAATTAAGAAAGGGATTAATATTTTAGATTTGATAACAAGTAGCAAAATTTTATCCTCTAAGAGTGAAGCACGTAGAGCAATAGCTAATAAAGGAGTCAGAATTGACAACAACATAATTGAAGATGATAAACAAATAATTGAATTGAAAGATTTTAAAAAAAACGTATTAAAACTTTCTTTTGGGAAGAAAAAGCACTATCTAATTAAAATTATTTGAATTCTTTTTATCAATAATCTTTTGTATAAATCTAGGGGTTAATGTTCTTATAGGGTTAATTGTTGTTTTAATTTTTCCTTTCGGACCTTTCATTTTAAAGCTTATTCCAAATAGACCCTCGCCGACTTCTTTCGGAATGACAATTTTTCCAATTACAGGAATTTTTGAAATCATTTTATTTAATGTTTTAGCAGGAACCAAAGTACCCCTTAAACTTGTTAGACCTTTCTCATCTTGATATCCTTCCATCAAAACAGACATACTCGGACCTAAAGCTAATATTTCATTTAATTTTAAAAATTTTTCATTTTTTTCCATATCAATTTCTAGTAAGTCAAAAGTTAAGCCATCACCTTCTGCTAAATCAGCTAAACCACCTAAATCTGCTAATGATAATAATTTAATTACCCCAGGAGCATTCACTACTTTAAAATTTTCAATTTTAAGTTTTGAGAAAGATTTCTTATCATCAATAATAGATGTATAAATTAATTTCCCTCCTGATAGACCTTTAAAAAAACTGTATTCTGTTAATAAAGGTCGAGTCAAATCTGAATAAATTTCTAAATATTTTTTATTGTTATTTTTGTCTTTTTTCATAGAAATATCTAAAAAATTATTTTCTCCAAAATCACCTTTTGATGAAATTTTTATAAATTGACCTTTTTTAATTTGGCCTAATAGCTTGAAATTTTCTAGCTTTTCGGACATTGGTACTTTTATATTTTTAAAGTCAATTTCAATATTACTGTTTAATTCTTTAAATTTATTTTCATCATTTTGTTTATTGATAAATTTAGCTAAATTAGTTGCATCAAATTTTGTTCCCTTTATAGTTATTTGTTTACCATTTTGAATTGAAAAATCATTATTTGCTGTTTCAACTTTTATTTTTTTAAATGAAGAAAATTTATTTTCTTTAAAAATTAAGTTATTAATTTTGATTGAATTATTTTTTTCCTTAAAAACTAAAGAATTAATGTTAATATTTTTTTTTTTCTTCTCTAAATTTAAAGAAAAATTAGCAACAGAATTTTTAGATTTTTTGTAATTTATTAAATTAAAATCTAAACTGTTTGCATAATCAAAATCTAATTTTAATTTTATTAAATCATTATTAATATCATTATTAAAGTTTATTTTCAAAAAGTCTAAATTGTTTAGGGAATACTTTCCTTCACCATTTAAATTTATTTTTTTTGGAATAAAAACGGTTTTTAATTGTAAGTCAGATAAATATATGTCTTTTATAACATCGTTTATAAAGTTATTTTTGAAGGGTTTATATAGTTCAACAACACTTTTTTTTATATTACCTGAAATAGTATAATTATAATCTTTTAATTTATAAGTATCATCTAGGTAAATTGATAAATTATTATTAATATCAGAGTCAAAATTCTTGATTTTGAAAGCAGGAATATATTTTTTCAAAAATTTTTCATATTTACTAGTTAGATTTTCATTTAAACTAGTTTTAGAATTAAAATTTGAATCAATTTTAATACCATTTTCTATATTAAGTTTAATATCACCGTTAGAAATTTTTATATCTTCTAATTCTCCAAAAACATTTTTAATTAAAATATCATTTTTATCAGCAAAAAAGTCCAGCCTACCCTTGTAAAAGTTAAAGTTATTAGATAATTGGACTTTAAATCCATTTACTTTACCCTTAGCTATAAAATTATCTAAAAAACCTTTATCGTTAAAAAAAATATCAATTTCAGTCATTAATTTTCCCTCTGCAATTTTATTATTCAATAAACTTTTAAAATTTGAAGGCTTTATTATTTTAGATAATTTTTTTAGTTGAGTAATATCTAATTCCTCTAAAATGAGACTAATTTTTTTTATATTTGTTTCCGATTTAAATAGAGAAAAGAAATTTATATAAACTTTTATATTTTTTACAGGTATTGAAACATCTCTATAAGTTATCTCTGGATTTTCAGTTTCTAAAAATAAACTTAATTTTTTTGGATCAATTTTAAATTTTATTAAATCTAGCTCTAAATCAATATTTTTTGTTTGTACTGCCTTTTCAGTTATTAATTTATTAAACTTATTTGTTTTTATTCCAAATATCGAAAGAACTAAAATTAAAATAATTAAAAAGATAAATATTAGTAAAATTAGATTAAAAATAATTTTTTTCATTTTTTAATTTTTATTTTTTATTCCTTCTTCAATAAACTCATCAATATTACCATCCAAAATACTTGAGGGATTAGTGCTCTCAATTTTATTTCTTAAATCTTTTACTAATTGATAAGGCTGTAATACGTAGGATCTTATTTGATGACCCCAGCCAATATCTGTTTTATTTGTTAATTCTTTTTGATTTTCTTCCTCTTTTTTTTGCATTTCATGCTCGTAAAGTCTTGCCTTTAGCATTTTTAAACACGTTTCCTTGTTTTTATGTTGTGATCTTTCATTTTGACACTGCACTACAATTTTAGTTGGTATATGCGTAATTCTTACAGCGCTATCAGTAGTATTTACATGTTGTCCGCCAGCTCCACTAGATCTATAGGTATCAACTCTTAAATCTTTCTCATTAATCTTTATATTAATATCATCCTCAACTGCTGGATAAACCCACACACTTGCAAAACTAGTGTGTCTTCTTGCGCCACTATCAAAAGGTGAAATTCTTACTAATCTGTGAACTCCAGACTCAGATTTCATAAGTCCATATAAATAACTCCCTTCAACTTTAACCGTTGAGGATTTAATTCCTGCCTCCTCACCTTTATGTTCACTAATAATTTCATATCTAAATTTTTTTTTATCAAACCATTTCATATACATTCTTCGCAGCATATCTGCCCAGTCCTGACTCTCTGTTCCACCAGCGCCAGCATGGATTTCAAGATAAATGTCGTAATCATCGTTTTCACCCGACAAAAAACAACTAATCTCGCTTTTTTTTATCTTTACTAAAATTTGTTCAATTTTATTAATACAATCTTTTATGGTGTCGTCATCTTTTTCTTGAGATGCTAAAGCGTAAAGGTCTTTTAAATTAGCTATGTCTTTAAGTGAGTTTTTGTATGAATTTAAAATATCCTCAAAAATTTTTTTTTGTTTTACTGTTTTTTTTACTAAATTTTTATCTTTCCAGAAATTTTCTTTTAATGATATTTTTTCTAGTTCTCTGATTTTCGTTTCAACATTTTCTTTATCAAAGATACCCCCTAATATTATTAAGAGATTTTTCTGTAAATGATAATATAGTTTCGAAGTTTTCCATTAATAAAATTGTCTAAATTTCACTATTTTATCACGTCCATTACTTAAGATTAAGTTATTATTGTTTAAATTGTTAATATCTTCGATTTTTAAAGCTTCAATTATAGAATTCTTTTCACCAGGTGATGACTTCACTCCAGTATCATAGTTTAATGAAGTTAAATATACATTTTCCGGTATTTGAAATTCTTCAAAATCTTCTTTGTAAAGTGCTTTCTCAATAAAATCTTTAAATATAGGTAATGCAGCCTTTGATCCTGTTTCAAATTTGCCTAGCGTCTTAGGATTGTCATACCCAATATAGACTCCTATTACCAACTTAGATGAAAAACCGATAAACCACGCATCAAAGTTGTCATTAGTAGTACCTGTTTTCCCTGCTAATGGAACTTTAAGTGATCTTAATTTTTTTGCTGTTCCTCTTTGGACAGCTCCTTGTAAAATTGATGTCATTTGGTAAGCAGTTTCTGAACTTATAACTTTTTCATTCGTACTTTCGATTATTGGTAGTTTAATTTTTTCGTTTATAAATTTATCACAGCCTAAACATTTTCTACTTTTTTCTTGGTAAATTGTTTTCCCTCTCCTATCTTGTATTCTTGAAATCAGTTTAGGATTTATCTTAGTTCCACCATTTACAAAGGGTGCATAAGCAGAAGTCAAGTTCAACAATGTTGTTTCTGCAGCCCCTAAGGATACAGATAACAATTCTGGTATCTCCTCATAAATATTTAGTCTTTTTGATAAGTCTAAAATTTCCTCTAGACCTAAAATCTTTGCAATTCTTACTGTCATTAAATTTCTTGAGTACTCAATTCCTTTTCTAAAGGTTGAAGGTCCATAAAATTTTTTTCCATAATTTTCTGGTTTCCAATTTTTTAAACCAACTCCTTGGCTCTCAACAAAAGGTGCATCCAGTATTATTGAATTAGGAGCAAAACCTTTTTCTAGCGCTGCTGCATAAACGATTGGTTTAAATGCAGATCCGGGTTGTCGTTTAGCTTGAGTTACTCTATTAAATTCACTTTTCTTAAAATTAAATCCACCAACTAAGGCAAGAACGTTGCCGGTATAGGGATCTAAAATTACGATACCACCATTTACTTTTGGGTATTGTTTTAATTCCCAAGTGTTTTGTGTTTTTTTAACAAAAATAATATCGCCAACTTTGTGGACATCTTTTATCAATTTCTTTTTAGGTATACTCCATTTGATTTTTTTTAATTTAAGTTTTCCGTTTATGTTTTCTTTTTTTCTATCAATTGTCTTAAATGTAATTTCTTCTTCATTAAACGAGATAACCTCAGCTAATCGCCACTTTAATGTTGGATCAAGTTTGTATTGAGATATTTTTTTTTCCCAATTCATATTATTTATTTTATTTGTAATCGGGCCTCTCCAACCTCGTCTTCTATCATAATCTTCTATGCCTTTTCTTAAGGATTTAAGAGCTTGTTTTTGATAATTAATGTTGAGAGGTGTTTTAATGCTCAAACCTTGTGAATAAAGTTTTTCAAAACCGTAAATATTTTTTACAGTTCTTCTTACTTCTTCAGTATAAGAGTTTGCTTCGTTTACTATCTCTATCTTCCTTTTCTTTAATTTTATTTTTGTCGCTTTAAATTTATCTAGCTGTTTTTTTGATATAAAATTATTCTCTTCTAAATTAGTTAAAACTAAATTTCTTCTAAATTTTGCTAATTCGGGAAATTTGTAAGGATTATACTTGCTCGGTGCTTTTGGTAAAGCTGCAAGCATAGAAGCTTCAGAGTAGTCAAGTTCTTTAATAGATTTATTAAAATATTCTAAGCTAGCAGCAGCTATGCCATAAGTTCCTTGACCTAAATAAATTTGATTTAAATAAAGCTCCAATATTCTCTCTTTTGTATAAGCTCTTTCAATTCGAAATGCTAAAATAGCCTCTTTGATTTTTCTTTTCATTGATACTTCATTCGAGAGTAGAAAGTTTTTAGCTACCTGCTGAGTAATTGTAGATGCGCCTTCAAGCCTTTTGTTTTGACTAATATTTTTAATATTTTTTACAATTGCCCTCAATATACCTTTTGCGTCAATACCTGGATGGCTAAAGAAATTTTTATCTTCTGCAGATAAAAAAGAATTTATTACTTTTTCAGGAATAGACTCAAAGGGAATAAATAATCTTTTTTCAATCGCGTATTCAGCGATTAATCTATTATTTTCTGAATAAACTCTGCTTGAAATTGGCGGCTGGTAATTTGATAATTTTTTATAGTCTGGCAAACCTATTGAGAAATACCATAATGTTGAAAATATAAACAAAACAACAACGCAGATGAAAATTATTGCAAATTTGAGGGAAAAATTGAGAAAATTTAACATACTTTTAATTTATAATAACAATTCTGACTATCTTTGGGCATGTTTTAATTAAAATCGTGTATTTATACATAAAAATTGTATAAAATAATGATTATGACAATCAAAATAATCACGAAATTTAAATATTTAAAAGGAATTCTAAGAAAATGGAAAAAAACTTATATATTGATGCTTCGCATCCAAACGAAACACGTATTGTTCTCAAATCAGATAATTCTATTGAAGAATATGAATATGAAGATAAAAATAATTTAAACTTTAAAAATAATATTTATCTTGCAACAATTAGTAGAGTCGAACCCTCTCTCCAAGCAGCTTTTGTAAATTTTGGAAGAGATCGACATGGTTTTTTAGCATTTAACGATATTCAGTCAGATTATTATCAATTACCATCAGAGGATAAAGAAAGAATACGTATAGCAGAAGAAAAAATAAGAGAAGAACTTAAAGATAAACCAGTTGAAAGTAATCAAGAAAACGTACAATCAGATAACAATTCAGAAATAAAAGAAGAAAAGATTTTAAATAGTGAGGATCAATTAGAGAAAGGAAATAGAAAACAAGAATATCGTGAAAAAGTTAAATCATCTTTTGGTATTAAAAGATATAAAATACAAGAGGTTATAAAACCAGGACAAGTAATTTTAATTCAAGTAATAAAAGAAGAAAGAGGGCAAAAAGGAGCTGCACTTACCACTTTTATTTCTTTAGCAGGAAAATATATGGTTTTAATGCCTAACACACCCAAAGGTGGCGGTATTTCAAGAAAAATATTTAACTCTTCGGATCGACAAAAAATCAGAAATATTCTTAACGATATAGATATACCTAAAAGTATGGGAGTAATTGTAAGAACAGCAGGGGCAAATAAAACTAAAAATGAAATAGAAAAAGATTTTCAAAATACTTTGAAAACCTGGGAAGAGATAAAAGATAAGGCTTTAGACTCGAATGCTCCATCTTTAGTTTATGAAGAGGGCGATATAATCAAAAGAACGTTAAGAGATACATACGATAATGATACTAAAAACGTTTACATTGAAGGAAATGATGCTTATCAAAAAGCAAAAAAATTTATGAAAGAGTTAATGCCCAAAAATGTTAAAAATATAAAAAAATATAGAGGAAAAATTCCCCTCTTTCATGATGCTAAAATTGAAAAAGAGTTGAATAATATATACGAACCAACTGTAAAGTTAAAATCTGGTGGTTATTTAGTAATAAATCCAACAGAAGCATTAGTTTCCATTGATATTAATTCTGGTCAATCAACAAAACAGATAAATATCGAAAAAACTGCTTTAAACACAAATCTAGAGGCTGCTGAGGAAATTGCTCATCAAATAAAATTAAGAGATTTATCAGGTCTAATCGTCATAGATTTTATAGATATGATGAACTTTTACAACAGGAGAATTGTTGAAAAGAAAATGAGAGAAAGCATTAGGAAAGATAGAGCTAGGATTCAAATAGGAAGAATAAGTAATTTTGGGCTTTTAGAGATGACACGTCAAAGATTACGAGAGGGATCTATTAAGTGGGAAACACAATTGTCTCTTTCTTCTTTTTCTCAAAAAATTTTAAAAAAAGTACAACATCTTGCATTTACTGAAAAAGTCAAAATAGTTAAAGCATACGTGCCTGAAAAAGTAAAAATTTTTATTGAATTAAATCTGTTGGAAGAATTAAAATTTTTTCAAAAGAAATATTCATTTAAAGTTGAAATTTTTTCTGATGAAAAACTTATCATACCTGAATATAAAATTGATTTACTTAATAAAACAAAAAAACTCATAAATTCAATTGAGAATATTAATAAAGTTTTAGAAATTAAAAAAATAATATCGACAAGAAATAGTGAGAAGAAAGACTCTAAAAAAAGTCTGAAGAAAGATAAAGCAAAAACAAAAAAAACAAAAATTAAAAAGAAACTTAAAACTCTTTGGGTGAGGCGAAAGAAAAAAGTCTAAATCAGACCCTCTTCGGGAGAGCTTGGAGAAGCTAAATATTTTTTTTGCATTCTACCTGCAAGAAAGGAGTTTCTTCCAGATGTTACGGCTTCTTTAAAAGCTTTAGCCATAAGTAATGGTTTTTTAGCATTCGCAATTGCACTATTAATCAAAACACCATCACAACCTAATTCCATAGCCACAGTTGCGTCAGAGGCAGTTCCAATTCCAGCATCAACAATTACAGGAACTTTGGATTGTTTGATTATTAGAGAAATATTTGCTTTATTTTGTAATCCTAAACCTGTTCCAATTGGAGAAGCTAATGGCATAATTGCAGAAGCACCACTATCCTCTAAAATTTTTGCAAGAAGCGGGTCATCGGTGCAATAAACCATGACTTTAAATCCTTCTTTGACTAGTATCTTAGTTGAACTTATTGTTTCCATCATATTTGGTAATAGGGTTTTTTTATCACCTAGAACTTCTAATTTTACCAATTTCCAACCTCCCATTTCACGAGCAAGCCTCAATGTTCTTAAAGCTTCTTCCGAATTAAAACAGCCAGCCGTATTTGGTAAGAATATTATTTTTTTAGGATTAAGATAATCTGTTAAAATTGGTTTTTTTTTATCTAAAATATTTATTCGTCTAACAGCCACAGTCACCATATCTGCGCCTGAAGCTTTAATAGCCTTAGCTGTTTCAGAAAAGTTTTTGTATTTTCCAGTTCCAACAATAAGTCTTGAACGAAGAGTTTTACCTGCAACTTTAAAAATGTCTTTTTTCAATTTACCCACCACCTATGAAATGTACTATTTCAATTTTGTCATTATTTTTTAGAAATTTTTTTTTATATTTATTTTTCGTTATAATTATACCATTATGCTCTATAGCAATTTTCTTATTTAATAATTTGTATTTTTTCAAAAGATCTAATATCGAATAATTAGATTTTATTACTACTTTTTTTCCATTTAATTGTATTTTTGCCATAATTAAGTTATTCAATATTAAGAAAATTATGAATAAAATTATAATTCTTAATGGTCCAAACCTCAACCTTTTAGGTGAAAGAGAAAAGAGTCAATATGGGAATTCTACCTTAGAAAATATTGAAAAAAATTGTAATGAATTTGCACTTAAAAATAATATCAAATTAACTTTGTTTCAATCGAATATTGAAGGTGAGCTAGTCAATCAAATTCAAAAATCAAGAAATGAGCAAGATGGACTTATTATAAATGCAGGTGGTTATACTCATACTTCTGTAGCTATTCACGATGCTCTTAAAATATTAAAAATTCCAATAATTGAATTGCATATTACCAATATATATAATAGAGAAGATTTCAGACATAAATCTTTAATAAGTAGTGTTGTAAAAGGTATTGTCTGCGGTTTTGGAGCTGAAGGGTATTTGATTTCTCTTCAAGCTATGAATAAATTTATTAAAAATGAAAATTGATAAAAAATTAATAAAAGAACTTGTAGACAATTTAAAAGAATTCGGATTGACTGAGCTAGAGTATCAAGAAGGACAGACAAAGATTAAAGTCTCTAAAGCATCTAAATCAATTGAACAATCAAAAACAAATACTGTCGTACCACAAAATAAAGCAGTTCTAAAATCTGCCGATGATAGTGATGGAGTTAGAGTAAAATCTCCTATTATAGGGACTGCGTATTTGGCACCAGAACCTGGGGCTAAAAAATTCGTTGAAATAGGTGATAAAATAAAAAAAGGACAAACCGTTATGATTGTAGAAGCTATGAAAACTATGAATCATGTTCCTTCAACTTCTGATGGCGAAGTAAAAAAAATTCTAGTAGAAGATGGCCAGCCGGTTGAGTTCGGACAAACTTTAGTTCTTCTTAAATAAATTTACGATGTTCAAAAAAGTTTTAATAGCTAATAGAGGTGAAATAGCTGTAAGAGTAATAAGAGCATGTAAAGAATGGGGAATAGGAACAGTTGCAGTCCATTCAGATGTGGATTCTGATTCTATGCATGTGAGATTAGCTGATGAAAGTGTTTGTATAGGTTCTCATCAACCTCAAAATAGTTATCTAAATATTTCATCTATAATGTCTGCAGTCGATTTAACAGGTGCAGAAGCTATTCATCCTGGATATGGATTTTTGTCAGAGAATGCTAAATTTTCAGAAATTGTAAACAAACACGGAATAAAATTTATTGGTCCAAGTGCAGAGATTATCTCTAAGATGGGAGATAAAATTGAGGCAAAAAGAATTGCTAAAAAATATGGTTTACCCATAATTGAAGGTTCTGAGGGTGGCGTTAGATCTTTAGCTGAAGCTAAGTCAATTTGTAAAGAGATCGGGTATCCAATTCTTATCAAAGCAGCTGGAGGTGGAGGTGGTAAAGGTATGAAAATTGTTGAAGAAGAAAAAAATTTAGAAAATTTATTTCTTACAGCAAAGTCCGAAGCAAAAAAATTTTTTAATAATGATGAATTATATATCGAAAAATACTTTAAAAATCCAAGACATATCGAAGTTCAGGTCATGTCTGGAAAAAACAAAACAGTCCACTTAGGTGAAAGAGACTGTTCAGTTCAGAGAAGACATCAAAAATTAATTGAAGAGACCCCAAGTCCTGTCTTAACTGAAAATCAGAGAAATGATTTACTAGAGAAAACTGTTAAAATGGTTGAACAAATAAATTACGAAGGTGCTGGCACAGTTGAATTTATTTATGAAAATGGAAAATTTTATTTTCTTGAAATGAACACAAGAGTTCAAGTTGAACATCCTGTAACTGAAGTGCAAACTGGAATAGATATAGTAAAAGAACAGTTATGGATCGCTTTTACTGGTGAAACTGCTTTAAAACAGGATGATATAAAACCAAGAGGCCACACAATTGAGTGTAGGATTAATGCTGAAAATCCCGCATTAGATTTTCAGCCAAGCCCAGGCACAATAAGTGTTTGCCATCAGCCTTCTGGATTTAGAACAAGAGTAGATGGTTCTATATTTCAAGGTTGTAAAATTACACCGTATTACGACAGCCTTATTGCAAAAGTTATTTGTAAAGGCCGAAATAGAACTGAAGCTATTCAACGTACCTTAAGATCTTTGGATGAATTTGTTTTAGAGGGAATAACAACAACAATAGATTTACACAAAAAAATTTTAAATCACGAGAAATTTATTAGTTCTAATTTTGATACAAATTGGCTTGGAAAAGAAAAATTTTATTAAGCTTCATTACAGTTTAATAATTGTAAATCATAAATAGCGTGGTCGAAAGGAGTTAGACTTGGATCTGAAGCAAAAGTCCAACCATTAAAAATAAAAACTTTTTCATTATCATTTTTAGTTAAATCCTTCACTTGCATGTAAGCAACACTGTCAATTCTGTTATTTACTTTAACTTTTCCACATTTTAGTATTTTAATCTCTAGAGGTCCAAATTTTTTAGACTCATTCAAATTCACTACAAGTTCCGAAGACTTAGCCGTGATCTTATCCAAACCAATTAAAATTGCTTGAGAAGATTTTAAGTTCTTAGAATTTTTTTTTTCTTTAAGATTTTGTTGTGAATTAATATTTTCGTTTTCAATATCTATATCTTCAAAGCTTGGTTTAATTTTTTCTAAGTTTATTAAAGGAGTTAAAATAATTTTTTCCTCAGCAAAAGAGTGATTAAAAGATATAAAATATAAAATAATAAAAATTTTACTTCCAAGTTTCATACTTCTTCTTAATGCTATTTTTTTTTATCCTCACAGGCTTAAAACTATTATTTGAACCTGTTTGATTTTCTAGATGTTTTTTTTGCCATGAGTATTTAATGTCATTTTTATCGGGAATTTTATCAATTGTGTGGTGTATCCACAAATGCCAATCAGATGTAATTTTGGTTGCTTCAATCTCATTAGAATAAATTACCCAACGTTCATCATTTTTACTTTTATAATATTTATTTCCATATTGGTCTGATCCAACAAATTTTCCGAAAAATAGAGTTTTAAGAAAGGTTCCAAATGTTTGCCTTCTCCACCAAATAAAAAATATTTTTAAGTTCATAATAAAATTTTAAATCCACACAATTCTTAATTGTATTATTAAGTAATAGACACCTTATACAATTAATATATATCTAAATAAAGAGATTCCATAAAAATTATGAAAAAAAAATACGTAGTTGAAACTTTTTATACTTGTACATTTAAAACAGTTCATACGCTAAACAATTTAGATGACTCTGAACTATCTAAGATTGATCAAAGATCTGACGGAGAAGTTGAGGTAATCGATGTAAAGTTGAATAATAGAAAAACAAAAAAAATCGGTGGGAAAAATGATGAAAAATCTGAGAAATCAATCCCTAAGGAGGCAATTTCAAATAATATAGCAACTCAAATTAAGTCTGCGCCAAAAAATATTGAAAAGAGTCACACAAATTTGAAAGTTAAAAATAACGCAAGATTTAAAATGCCAGATAGAAGAAAAGGCTATATCCAAAAAGCACAAATTGGTGACCATAAAGTTTATTTACACACTGGTGAATATGATGATGGAAAAATAGGAGAAATTTTTATTGACACAAATAAAGAGGGTGAACTTGTTAAAGCAATGATGAACAATTTTGCAATAGCTATTTCCTTGGGCTTACAATATGGAGTGCCGTTAGAAGAATATGTAGATGCATTTATTGATACAAAATTTGAACCGTCAGGCCATGTTATAGGAAACGATAGAATACTGAGTGCCTCATCAATTTTAGATTATGTTTTTAGGGAACTAGCTATTTCTTATCTAGGTAAAGAAGATTTAGCCCACACACCATCTATAGCGAGTTCGAAAAGTACACATACTGAAAAAGGAGATGATAAATTTCTGAAAATTGTAAAAAATATAACTTCGAAAGGTTTTGTTAGAAGCAATTATGAAGAAAAACTCGTAGATCTTTCTGACGTAAGGATAAACCTGAAAACAAAAAACTAATTATTTTTAATATCTTTTTTAATACTCAGCTCTTTTAATTGTTTTTCGTCTACTTCGGAAGGTGCCTGCATCATAAGATCTTGTGCATTTTGATTCATCGGAAAAAGAGTTATTTCTCTAATATTTTCTTTGCCAGCTAATAACATTACAATTCTATCAATACCTGGGGCTATACCTCCATGTGGAGGAGCTCCATAACTTAAGGCGTTAATCATACCACTAAACTTTTTTTCTACATCATCTTTTTTATATCCTACTACTGAAAATAATTTGTACATTAATTCTGGAATATGATTTCTTATCGCTCCAGAAGATAATTCTATGCCGTTGCAAACTATATCGTATTGATAAGCCTTCATTTCTAATGGTTTGTTAAAATTTAGTTCGTTTATATTCCCTTGTGGCATAGAAAATGGATTATGACTAAAAATTATTTTTTTAGAATTTTCATCTAATTCATACATTGGATAATCAATTATCCAACAAAAATTGAATTGATCTTTATCTATAATATTTAAATCTTGCGCAATTTTATTTCTTGCTACTGATAAAATTTTTTCAATATCTTTTATTTTTCCACAAGCGAAAAAAATACTATCGCCAACCTCTGCTTTACATTTTGTCATAATTTCTTTAATTGACTCCTCGCTGAAAAACTTACCAACTGGACCTTTTCCACTTAACTTTTTATCTTTTTCAATAGTAAAATATGCTAAACCAGAAGCGCCCTGCTCTTTGGCCCATTTATCAATATTATCAAAAAAACTTCTAGGTTTATCTTTTGTCTGTTTTGTTATTATAGCTCTTACTATTGATCCGGTTTTAACTAACTTTTTGAATATATCAAATTTTACATCTTCTCTTGTAAAAATTTCTGTTAAGTCGTGAATAATTAATGGATTTCTTAAGTCTGGCTTATCAGTTCCATATTTTCTCATTGAATCATGATAAGATATCTTTGTAAATTTTTCTTTAGGTATCTTTTTTTTAGAAAATTTTTTAAATAAGTTTACCATTAATTTTTCTACAACATTGAATACGTCCTCTTGCTCAACAAAAGACATCTCTATATCCAATTGATAAAATTCTCCCGGACTTCTATCAGCTCTTGCATCTTCGTCTCTAAAACAAGGTGCAATTTGAAAATATTTATCAAAGCCTGAAACCATAATTAATTGCTTAAATTGTTGTGGTGCTTGCGGTAATGCATAAAATTTACCGGGGTTCAATCTACTAGGAACTAGAAAATCTCTAGCACCTTCAGGGCTAGAGGATGTTAAAATTGGAGTTTGATACTCTAAAAAACCAAGTTTTGTCATTTCAGTCCTTATAAAAGAAATTACTTTAGATCTCAAAATCATATTATTATGCATTTCTTCTCTTCGTAAATCTAGAAATCTATATTTTAATCTTATTTCTTCTGGATATTCTTGCTCACCAAAAACCGGCATGGGTAACTCTTTCGCATTAGATAAAACTTCTACAGATTGAATAGAAACTTCAATTTTACCAGTTTTCAAATCTAAATTTTCACTTTCACTAGATCTTTTTACAACTTTGCCAGTTATTTTTAAAACAGTCTCAGGTTTAGATTTTTCTAAAACAGGAAAAAATTTATTATTATTTTCAATAACACATTGTGTCATTCCGTAATGATCTCTTAAGTCAATAAATAGTAAATTTCCATGATCTCTTTTTCTATGAAGCCAACCAGAAATATTTACTATCTTGTTTATTTCTTTTTCACTTAATTCTGAACAATTGTGAGTTCTATATTTATTCATTGATTTAATACTTTTTTTATTAGATTAATATTAATTGATTTTCCAGTAGATAAAGACAATTCGTCTACATCTTTAAGGAATTTAAACATTTTTTCATAGGATCTTTCTACATTCTTAATAATAAATTCCGATATTTTTGGGTTAATACTTATTTGTTTATCAGATAATGATTTTGAAATTATCACTTTTAGTAAATCGTCGGTAGGTAATTCTATTCCGATATATAAAAAACTATTAATTCTAGATTGTAAATCATTTAAATCAAATTTAATATTTTTTATAGCTGAGACAGAATTTATTAATATATAATTTTCCAATTGTTTTGATTGATTAATAATTGAATAAAGTAATTTTTCTTCAATATCATTATTAAAACTGTCAATTATCAAACAATCTATTTTATTTAAATCTTGAACAACTTTGTTATTTACATCTTTTGCCTCTATTAATTTAATTTTTTTTATCTTTTTTTCTAAAATTTTTGCAAGATGTGTTTTTCCTGAACCGGATGCTCCAAAAATATTTAATAATCTGCCGGGCCAATTAGGCCAACCTTCAATTAATTTAAATGCTGAAAAATTATTGCTAGAAACAAAAAAATCTTGTTCATAATATTTTTTTGAAAATGGAAATTTAAATATAAGTTGGTCCATTATTTTAAGGTTGTGATAATCCACTGTTCATTAATTAATTCAAGAATAATATTTTTACTCCGTAATTGTTTTATTATTTTATCTAATTTACCTAAATACTTAATTTTTAAGTTTACATAATCTTTATTGAATTCTTGCACAAAAACATTTTCAATTAAGTCAATATTTTCAATTCTTGAATTGAGTTCCACTAGATTTTTTTTGCTGCTTAGATCAAATTTTGCATTAAGAAATGATGGAGTTCTGATATCTATTAAATTTTCTGATTTAACTAAATTTATTAATTCTTTTTTTGTTTCTAAAGTTATTTTTTTATATAATTCTGCTGAAGTTAAATCCTGCTCCTTTATTATTATATTTTTTGATATATTTTTACCTTGAATGTTTGTCTTTAAATAAACTCTTTTATCTTTAGCTAAAGTATCTTCGATTAAAATTAAAGCAGTGTTTTTATTTACATATTCTTTAAAGAGATTTTTATTATCAATATTTAATAAATTATTACGATTTTTATTAATTTCTTGTATGATTTCAATATTTTCTAACGGGAGAATAAACTCTATTAAATTAATATTATAAATTTCGTTCCAATTTTTGTAAAAATAATTATTATTAAATACGTAAATTTCATCTACTTTAATTAGCAAAGGCAAAATATACAACTCTTTATCCGAAATTTCAGAATATGAAATACCTTTTTTGTAAAATAGATCATGCATCTTATCTTTGTCAAAAGTGACGCTGAAATTCACAAATTCTTTTTTATCATCTTTTTTTTCAGAGCTATTTGAAATTTGATAATATGTTACCAATTGTTTTATTGACGCAAAATCCATCCCTGATAATTTTTTATTGTCCTTTTTTAAAAGGATTTTTTTGATTAGTTGATCGAAAGCGGTTTTTATAGCCTGATTTGCGAGTGTATTATTAGAAATTTTATCTTTTTTCTCTAATTCTATATTATTAACATTAAATAGATTATTTTCCGATAAAAGATTTCCAGATTTAAAAAAAACAATTAAAATAAAAATTATTTGCTTATACAATTTCATAAATACTAATTATCAATTTATAAATGAAAAAAAATAAAAATAGTTATAAAAAAAGTGGTGTTAACATTTCTTTAGCTAATAAGTTAATAAGTTATATATCTAAAGTATCTAAAAAAAATGTCAAAAAAACGAAGATCTCTTCCAAAAAAGATGTAATTGGAGGTTTTGGTTCATTATTTGATATAAGTAATCTCAAAATAAAAGATCCAGTAATTGTTTCATGCACAGATGGGGTTGGGACTAAAATAGAATTAGCAAATAAATTTAAAAAATTTAACACTATTGGAATTGACTTAGTTGCAATGTGCGTAAACGACTTAATAGTACAAGGGGCAAAACCGTTATTTTTTTTAGATTATATTGCTGTTGGTAAACTAGACTTGAACAAAAGCAAACAAATTATAAATGGAATTTTTAAGGGATGTAAAATTTCTGATTGTAAATTAATTGGTGGCGAGACAGCAGAAATGCCAGGCACTTACTCCAAGAATAAATTTGACTTAGCAGGTTTTAGTGTTGGTATTGTATCAAAAAAAAAAATTTTAGATAAAAAAAATGTTAAAAAAAATGATGTTGTTCTTGCTATTCCTTCTAATGGAA
This sequence comes from uncultured Pelagibacteraceae bacterium, assembly GCA_902537845.1. Lineage (GTDB taxonomy): Bacteria > Pseudomonadota > Alphaproteobacteria > Pelagibacterales > Pelagibacteraceae > Pelagilacustribacter. The sequence continues at coordinate 73,644 of CACBDC010000004.1, read as the reverse complement.
TACATTCCAATGGATACTCTTTGGTAAGAATGATTTTAAAAAATAATAAACTTCCAAAAAATTTAAAAAAGGAAATTTTAAAACCAACAAAAATTTATTCAAAAGAAGTTCTAAAATTAGTGAGCAATAATCTTATAAAAGCTGCGGCTCACATAACTGGAGGTGGTTTAATTGAAAACTTATTGAGATCTATTCCTAAAAACTTAACTCTAAATATTGATCTCTCTAAAATAAAAATATCTAAAATTTTTAAGTGGTTAAAAAGTAAAAATATATCAGACGCCGAAATGATGAAAACTTTCAATTGTGGTGTGGGATTCTGTTTAATAGTTTCTAAAAAAAATGTGTCAAAAATTAAAAAAAGTTTTCCAAATAATTTTAAACCTTATGAAATAGGCTATATTTCTAAAAATACTTTTAGAATAAATTTATTAAATTCTTTTAGATGGTAAAAATCAAAACTTGTGTATTCATTTCTGGAAAAGGATCAAATCTTAAAAATTTGATTATTAATTCAAGAGATAATTCTTTTCCAATTAAAATTAACTTAATAATTTGTAATAATAAAAAAGCTTATGGAATTAATTATGCAAAAAAATACAGAATTCCCTATATTTTCATTAATACAAAAATGAAAAACTATGAAAATAGGATTTTACTTTATCTTAAAAAATATAAAATATCTTTTATTTGTCTTGCGGGATATATGAGGATAATCTCAGAAAAAATACTTAATAATTATAGAAAAAGAATTATTAATATTCATCCATCATTATTGCCTAAATTTAAAGGTTTAGAAACTTTTTCAAGAGTATTAAAAAGCAAGGAAATTAAGACGGGTTGTACTGTGCATTTTGTTAATAAAAAATTGGATAGTGGCAGCACAATAACTCAAAAATTTTTTTATATTAAAACAAAGGATAATGTAGAAGACTTGAAAAAAAAGACTCAAAAGCTTGAGTATAGAGCGTTTCCAGAAGCAATAATAAAAATATTTAGGGATTAGTTTTTAAAAAAAAATTCTATTTCTTTTTTAGCGTTTTCTCCTGAATCTGAGCCATGTACAGAGTTTTTATCGATTGAGATTCCATAAAGTTTTCTTATTGTATTTTCGTCAGCATCTTTTGGATTTGTAGCACCCATTAATTTTCTATTTTCAAATACTGCATTTACACCCTCTAAAATCATAACAACTATTGGGCCAGAGGATAAATATGCACATAAATCATTATAAAAAGGTTTCGATTGATGAACTTTATAAAACTCAGCCGCTTCATCTTTGGTAATATGTATTTTCTTACTTTCTTTAATGATTAATTTATTTTTTTTAAAAATATTTTTTATTTTTTCTACCAAATTTCTTTCGACAGCGTCTGGTTTGATTATTGATAAAGTTTGCTGAACACTATTCATAGTTTTCCTCAATTAATTCGTTTAGCAATCTTACACCGAATCCTGTTGCACCACCTGTATTTAATGCACCTCCATATTTTGAAAATGCCATTCCAGCAATATCTAGATGCGCCCAGGGTGTTTTGTTGAGAATAAATCTTTGTAAAAACTGAGCTGCTGTTGTAGATCCCGCACCACCAACGTAATTAATATTTTGAACATCTGCATTTTTAGAATTCATAAGCTTATCATAATTTTTATGAAGAGGCATTCTCCATAATTTTTCCTCTACTTTTTCACCCGCATTTAAAATTTGTTTAGATAATTTATCATCATTAGAGAAAAGTCCTGCATATTCAGATCCTAAACAAACAATAATCGCTCCAGTTAAGGTAGCTAAATCAATTATAAATTTTGGTTTAAATTTCCTTTCCGTAAAAGTTAATGCATCTGCTAAAACTAATCTACCCTCAGCATCTGTGTTTAATACCTCTATAGTTTTTCCGCTGTAAGATTTAACAATATCTCCAGGCCGCTGGGCAACACCACTAACCATGTTCTCTACAAGCCCGACCACACCTACTGCATTAATTTTTGATTTTCTAAGAGCTAAATTTTTCATAAGACCAACTACAGCTGCAGAGCCTGCCATATCATATGTCATATCTTCCATAAACCGGGCTGGTTTTAATGAATAACCCCCGGTATCAAAAGTTACACCTTTACCTACAAATGCAAGAGGTTTAGTATTATTTTTTGCTCCATTCCATTCCATTGTTACTAGGTAAGATCCTCTAATACTTCCCATTCCTACACCAAGCAAAGCGTTCATGCCCATTTTTTTTAATTTTTTCTTATCATAAATATTTACTTTTAAACCAATTTTTTTGAGAGAATTTAATCTTTTAGCATATTCATCTGGATGCAAAACATTTCCAGGTTCAGAAACTAAGTCTCTCGCATAAAAAGTTCCTTCTTCTAAAGCCTTAAATTTTAATTGATTTTGCGTACTAGGTTTATTTTTATTGCCAAATACAATTATTTTGATTTCTCTTATATCTTTTTTCGTTTTATATTTTTTAAATTCATATGACTTTAGTTTAAGCCCATGAAGAAAATGACTTACAAAATTTTCAATTTTTCCAATTACAGTATCAGTGTTTAAAAAATATTCACGGCTTTTTCCATAATTAACTCTTCCATAAAGCTCTGCGCCTAAATTTTCTATATCAGAGGTTTTAAGATTATTTTTAATTGATATTAAAAATATTTTTTTTTTTGAATTTAATTCAAAAACCAGCATATTTTTTTTCAAATCACTTGATTTTAAAAGATCGTTTATGTACGAAATCTCAGAATTCGATAGATATTTTTTTAAGCTGTTTGTGTTAAACTTATCATTACAAAATAAGATTAAATTGGACTTAGGGCTGCTAATTTTTTTTTTTATGTAATTTATCGCTACTGACATAATTTAAATATAATTTTCCAAATTGGGTTGAATGGTATATATGATCAAATATCTTATATTTCAACGTAAAATTTGCAAAAATTAAACCATTGATTGAATTTATTTAATGAATGCATTATCTATATACGAATTACAGCAATGCTTCAAAACAAAATTTATCAGAATTTTTATATAGAGATAGGAAAAACATTTTTAGTAATTTTGTTTGGCTTATCAGTAATAGCTTTGACTGTTAGAGCGGTAAATTTTTTAGACTTGATTGTTGATAGTGGATACCCAGTAATAACATATTTTAGTTACTCGTTTTTAAATTTGTTTGGCCTAGCTCCTAAATTTATACCCTTATCTTTTTTACTAGCTATTATTTTGTTTATCTTAAAACATATAGGTGATAGTGAATTCATAATTCTTTGGACATCAGGTGAAAAAAAAATAACCGTAGTAAATCTTTTTTTATTGACCGGTACCTCTGCTTTAATTTTTTATCTTTTAATGTCTACAATTTTAACGCCCTTGGCTTTAAATAAATCCCGCCAACTTTTAAACAATGATAAATTCAATTCGTTTTTGCCGACTATAAAATCACAACAATTTAGTGACTCTTTTAAAGGATTTACATTTATAGTTGAAAAAAAAATTAATAGTGAGATAGAAAATATATTTCTTCATGATGAAGGAAATAATCTGAAAAACCTTTCTTCAAATACCTCTAATGCCGCAAGTAATACAATCATTGCAAAAAAAGGTGTGGTAAAGGAAAAAAGAATATTTTTGCTAAACGGCCAAATTATTTCGTCAAAAACTGATAAAACTAATGAGGTCATTAAATTTGAACAGCTAAATATTGATTTAACAAATTTAACAACAACAACTATTAAGAAACCGAAAATACAAGAAACTTCAACTTTAAAACTTTTAAGTTGTTTCTTAGCACAAAATATCAGATCAGAAATTTGTTCTGAGGATTTAAAAAAAGAAATTATTCCACTATTATTAAGACGTATTGTTTTACCATTTTATATTCCAATAATTTCTTTAATCTGTTCATTATTACTACTTACAAATAAAAATATTTATAATAATAAAATCTCAGTTTTTATATTTAGTTTTATGGTTTTGTTATTTACGGAATTAGTAATCAGGTACACTGGTTTAAATTATTTATTAAGAATAATTTATATTTTTTTACCATTTCTAATATTTTTTATTTTATATTTTTTTCTTGTGTTAAAATTTTCAAAGGAAACTAAAAAAATATGAAAAATGTAATATTAAACTACTTAGTAAAAAAATTTTTAAAAACCATACTTGTTGTCATTTTAGTAGCCTATTGTTTTGGCGTAATTTTAAATCTTTTTGAAGAAATAGAGTTTTTTAAAAATATAGATGTGAATATTTTAACGCCACTTATGCTAACAAGTATTTTTGTGCCTAGTGTGATAGTAAAACTTTTACCTTTTATAATCTTTATCTCTAGCATGATCTTTATTGCCCAAATAAGAAATAATAGAGATTTACTCACTCTTAAAGTTTATGGTTATTCAAATATAAAGATATTTTTTATTCTTGCATTAACTTCTTTTATTTTAGGATGGTTAACACTTATGGTTGCTAATCCAATTACATCATCAATGGTAAAATATTACGAGAAAATTAAATCAAACCATGCTCGTGATATTGATCATTTAGTTACATACAATAAGAATGGCTTATGGATTAAAGAAAATACTGAATTTGGTGAGAGAATAATTACTGCAAAAAGACCTGAAAAATTTAATTTGATGGAAGTTACTATTTTTCATTTAGATGAAAAATATGTGCTGAAAGAAAAAATTATTTCAGAAAAAGTAAATATTAAAACTAATGAATGGATTCTTGAGAATGTTTCATCATTTAAATTTGAAAATGGAATTTTTGAAGAAAATAAATTTGATATTTATAAAATTAATTCAATTTATAATTATGAAAAAATTAACAGTTTATTTAATAATTTAGATACCATGTTATTTGTTGACCTGATTTTAAACTATAACGAGTTATTAAATATTGGTTACAATAATAGATTTTTAGATGAAAGTTTGCACACCATGCTTTCTTTACCTTTTTTTTTATTTTTAATGACTGGAATAGCAGCTATTTTAGGAATGCATACTTTAAAAAAATCAGACAATTTAAAACATATTGTTATTGGTTTAATTGTTACAGTCTTCGTCTATTATTTTAAGGATTTATCTATCGCACTAGGAAAAACAGATAGAATACCCCTTATTTTGTCTGTATGGGCGCCGACTATCGCACTAAGTTTTTTTACTTTTATAGGGGTCTTGCAAATAAATGAAAAATAAACTTTTAGGTATTTTTTTATATTTTTTTTTTAGCATTGAGCTTAATGCTTCTAGCATTCAAATCCAAGCCAAGAACATCACTTTAGACAAAGATCAAATAACATCAATTTTTAAAGATCAAGTAATAGTAAAGAGTAATGATAAAATTATTGAAAGTGATTACGTAAAATATAATAAAAAAACAGGTTTTTTAATTATAAAAGAAAATGTCAAAGCGAGAGACTCTAATAATAATATTATTGAAACTCAATATGCAGAATATTATGAAAATAAAAAAATATTTATCTCTAAAGGTGTTACAAAATTTACAAGCTCGGAAAATTACATAATTTTATCAGAAGATTTATTTTTCGATAATGCTAGTAAAATTATAAAATCAAAAAAACCAACAGAAATTATTGATCAGGACAATAACAAAATTTTTTTAGAAAACTTTGAATATTCAATTAATGATAGTATATTTAAATCTGTAGGATTAGTAAAAATTGAGGATAAGTTAAATAATTCTTATGAATTTTCTCAAATATACATTGATACAAAAAAAAAAGAAATACTAGGAACGGATATTAAAGCATTTATTAATCAAGATGATTTTAAAGTAAATGAAAATAATAAACCTAGAATTTTTTCAAATTCGGTAAAGATAAAAGATAAAAATACAATCTTCAATAAAAGCATATTTACCATATGTGATTATAGAGAAGGTGATAAATGTCCGCCATGGAGTGTGCAAGCATCAAAAATGCTTCACGATTCTGAGAAGAAAACAATTTACTATGATAATGCAATTATAAAAGTTTATGATATTCCTATTTTCTTCTTACCTAAATTATCTCATCCTGACCCATCGGTAAAAAGAAGGTCTGGTTTTTTGCCTCCCTCTATATCTAATTCTAAAAACTTAGGTAATGGCTTTGCTGTTCCATATTTTTTTGATTTAGGAGAGGACAAAAATTTTACTTTGATTAATAAATTTTATGTCAGAGAAAATCCTTTATTTTTAGGTGAGTATCATCAGGCATTTAAAAATTCAAATTTTTTAGCAGACTTTGGATACACTGAAGGTTACAAAAAAACTAGCTTAACAAAAGAAGAAGGAAGTAAGTCTCATTTGTTTACTAAATTTGTAAAAAATTTTCAAGGGAATGATGGATCTGAAAATATATTTAGTTTTTCTACACAAAAAGTTAAGAAGAATAAATATTTAAAATTATACAAAATTAAATCTAATTTAGTTGATTATAATAAAGATGTTCTTGAAAATAATCTTGATTTCACACATGAATCTGAAGATATTTTTTTTGGTCTAAGAGCAAACGTATATGAAACTCTAAAAGACGATTATAATGATAAATATGAATATATTTTACCAGAAATCACTTTAGATAAAAATTTATTTAGCAAAGAAAAACTTGGTACTCTAGACCTTCAAACAAATTTAAAGTTTCATAATTATGATACTAATAAATTTGAAAATTTCATTACAAACGACTTTGATTGGACCTCAAATGATATTTTTTTTAAATCAGGTTTAAAAACCCAAATTTTAGGTAAAATTAAAAATATTAATTATGAGACAAAGAATGTAGATATCTACAAAAAAGATCCAACAAGTGAAGTTTATGGTGCCTTAGGTTTTCTAACAGAGGTTTATTTAGAGAAAGAAAAAAATGGAGTTAAGAGTTCACTTGTGCCTAAATTTCTAGCTAGATATTCCCCGGGTTCAATGAGAAAGGAGTCGACGGGCTCACGACTAAATTCTATTAATTCATTTTCATTAAATAGACTAGAAAATAATTACAATTTTGAAACTGGTTTAACTGGGACATTTGGTTTTGATTATAAACTTGAAAGTACAGACAAAAAATTAGATCTATCTGTTGCTCAAATAGTAAATCAAAAAGAAAACAAAAAAATGCATAGTAAAACTAGTCTCGATGAAAAACTTTCTGATTTAGTTGGAAATGCAAATTTGAAATTAGGTAATAATTTTAATTTAAATTATGAATTTTCACTAGATCAAAACTATAAAGAATTTAATTTTAACGAGATAAGTACAAGCATGAATTTTGGACCATCCAAAATTGATTTTGGTTTCTTGCAAGAGAAAAAACACATAGGAAATCAAGAGTTTTTCACTACTAAGTTTAATTATGAAAACAGAGAAAATGGTCTTTTTTCATTCGAGGTTAAACGAAATCTTATTACTAATTCGGCTGAATTTTATAATCTAAGCTATGAATATATAAATGATTGTTTAAGAGCTGGGCTAGTTTATAGAAGGGAGTTTTATAATGACTCAGAATTAGAACCTGAAAATTCACTTTTATTCAAAATTACCTTAACTCCATTTGGTCAGATAGACACTCCAAATTTTAATTAATGAATAATTTTTTAAAAATAATTTTGATATTGATTTTAATATTATGCCATCAATCCAAAAGTTTTGCTAAAATTCAAAATAAAATTGTTCTTAAGGTAAATAATGAAATAATTACTGATTATGAATTAAAAAATAAAATTTTAAGTTTAATTATGTTATCTGGAGAGGAGTTAAATCAAAAAAATATCAATAAATTAAAAAAACCTGCTTTGGATTCCTTAATACAACATAAATTGAAGAAAATAGAGCTTTCAAAGTATAAAATAAAAACAAATAATAACCAAATTCAGAATTATCTTCTTTCAGTCTCGTCTAACAATATTGAAAATTTTAAAAAAAATTTTGGTGATAATAATTTAAGTTTTCAACTTTATTTAGACGAAGTTGAAACTCAATTTAAATGGCAAAATCTTATCTATAAATTATATTCAAATAAGATAGATGTTGACGAAAATTCAATTAATGAAGATTTAAAAAATTTAATTAAAAGTGAGTCTTCAATTGAAGAATATAAAATAGCTGAAATTGAAATTTCTATTAATCCAAATAATTCTATAAAAGAACAAGTCGAAGATATAAAAAATCTTATTGAAACTATAGGTTTTGAAAAAACAGCTTTACAATATAGCGTTGCGACTACGGCTCCAAAGAATGGTGATTTGGGTTGGGTTAACTCCAAATTCTTATCTCCATCTATTTATAAGATTGTTAGCAAACTACAAGTAGGTGAAATTTCTAAACCTATTACAAAACAAAATAATATTGTCTTTTTTAAACTTTCAGATAAAAAATTCTCGTCTACAAAAAATATTAATGTTAATGAGATAAAACAAAAATTAATAGATCAAAAAAAAAATGAATTATTTAATCTATACTCAAGAAGTCACTTGTCAAAACTTAAAAACTCTAGCTTAATTGAATTTAAATGAAAAAAATTTTGATATTAACAGGCGACCCAAATAGCATAAATTCAGAGCTAATTTTTAAAGTTTGGAAAAAGATCAATAATAATTTAAAAAAAAAGGTAGTTTTAATTTCAAATTATAACTTACTTATTGATCAGTTTAAAAAGTTAAAATACTCAGTAAAGATTGAAAAAATAAACAATATTAACATTAATTTCAAAAGCAAAAATTTAAAAGTTTTAAATGTTGATTTGAAATTTAATGACTCTTTTAATATTCCTAATAAAAACACTTCAAAATTTGTAATTTCCTCACTTAAATTAGCCCACAATTTAGCCTTAGGAAATGACGTTAAAGGAATTATCAACTGTGCAATTGATAAAAAACTTATAAATAAAAAAAATTTTGGTGTAACCGAGTTTTTAGCAACTATGTGTGGATTAAAAAATAAATCTGAAGTAATGCTCATAAGGAATAATAATTTTGCAGTGACTCCAATTACAACGCATGTAGACATAAAAAATATTTCTAAAAATTTAAAAAAAGAAGTTATTATTAATAAGATAAAAACTCTTAATAGCTGGTTCAAAAAAAATTTTAAAAAAAAACCTAGATTAGGTATGTTAGGACTTAATCCACATAATGCTGAATTAAGAAAAGAATCAGAAGAAAAAAGATTGATTATACCTGTAATACAAAAGATAAAAAAATTAGGAATTAAAATTAATGGTCCTCTTGTAGCTGATACAGTTTTTATTAAAGATTACAAAAATTATGACATTATTATCGGTATGTATCATGATCAAGTCTTAGCCCCTTTTAAAACAATTTTTAAATTTGATGCTATTAATGTTACGCTTGGTTTAAAATATCTTAGAGTATCCCCTGATCACGGTGTTGCAAAAAATTTAATTAGAAAAAATAAAGCTAATACTTTGAGTCTAGAAAAATGTATTTCTTTTATAAATAAATTTGGGAGATGAATTACGCAAAAAAATCTCTTGGCCAAAATTTTTTAATCGATAAAAATATAATTAATAAAATTGTTAATTTAGAAACAATCTTTGATAGAAATGTAGTAGAAATTGGTCCAGGAAAAGGTGCTTTAACTGTTGAGATCTTAAAAAAAAAACCAAAATCATTAACGTTAATAGAAAAAGATTTTGATTTATTTAATGAGTTAAAATTACGATATTCTAACGATAAGAACATCAAAATATTTAACTCGGATATTCTTAAATTTGATATGAAAAAAATTAAAGAAAAAAACTTAATTATTTTTGGAAACCTGCCTTATAATATATCATCTCAAATTCACGTAAAAATTTTGAAATGTTGTAAGGGGCCACAGGAGATTAGTGATATAATTTTTATGTTTCAAAAAGAATTGGCTGATAAAATAATAGGAATATTTCCATCAAAGAGCTATGGTAGATTATCAATATTGACAAATTATAGGCTTAAATTTATAAAAAAATTTTCTGTTTCTCCCAATTGTTTTTTTCCAAAACCTAAAATTATTTCTACAGTGCTACATTTCAAATCAAAAAAAAATCTTTCTTACAATCTTAAAAAGATAGAGAATTTAGAGAAAATTACTAATATTTTTTTTTCAAATAAAAGGAAAATGATCAATAAAACTATTAATAAAGTGTTAAATAAAAAAAAGTTAAAAAGAATTTCTAATTTAAATCTTATGTTAAGACCCTCAGAATTAAGTCCAGAAACTTACTACAAAATTACTGAATTATTTGAGAAGGGTTGAATGTTTTATTGCTTAAAATTATAGTTTCAATTTGTTTAAAACAAACATCAAGGTTTTTATTAATAATTATATAATCATAATCATTCCAATGTTTGATATCTTCATCAAAAGAGTTGAGCCTTCTTTCTACTTCTTTTAAAGTATTTTGATTTCTTTTTATTAATCTTTTTTTTAGCTCTATTTTATTATTTGTAGTTAAATATATTTTTATTAAATTAAGATTTTTGAACTGAGATAATTGTTTTGTTCCCTGCCAATCAATATCAAAAAGAATATCATTTTGAAGTATTGTTTCATCTACACTTTCTTTTAAAGTTCCATAATAATTATCAAATATTTTTGCAAATTCATAAAATTTTTTTTGTTCAATCATTTGCTCGAACTCTTTTTTTGAGATGAAGTGATAATCAACACCATCGACTTCGTTTGACCTGGGAGATCTAGTAGTATGTGAAACTGAAATTTTAAAACTAGGATATTTTTGTTGAATTTTTTTTGTTAAAGTAGTTTTGCCTGCTCCAGACGGAGAGGAAAGAATGACCATGATGTTTTTATCATGACTCATATATATTTTAATTAAATTAACTGGCTTTGCTTTCTATAAACTTTATTGCGTCCCCAACCGTTAAAATTTTTTCAGCTTCGCTATCTGATATTTCAGATCCAAATTCTTCCTCGAAGGCCATTACTAATTCTACGGTATCTAAACTATCTGCACCTAAATCATCTATAAAACTAGCTTCTTCAGTTACTTTTTCTTCTTCTATACCTAAATGATCGGCAACTATTTTCTTTATTTTTCCTTTGATATCTTCTGACATGAAATCCTTTCTTAGTATGTTTAAATTCTTATTAAATTATTAAATAGAATTGTCAAGACATATACATCCCACCATTTACATGTATAGTTTCTCCGTTAATATAATTTGCCATGTCAGAGGCGAGAAAAGCCACACAATTTGAAACATCTTCCCCTGTTCCTAAATTTCCAGATGGTATCTTGCTAATTAATGTTTTTTTAAATTCTTCGCTAATTTTATCGGTCATATCAGTTTTAATAAAACCAGGTGATACACAATTTATATTAATATTTTTTTTTGCATATTCTATAGCTAAACTTTTTGAAAAAGCAATTATTCCAGCTTTAGACGCTGCGTAGTTTGCTTGACCCAGGTTTCCTGTATGACCAACAATTGAAGTAATATTTATTATCTTTCCTGTTTTTCTTTTTAACATCTTCTTAATAGCAAATTTACACATCAAAAAACTTGACGTTAAATTAATGTCTAATACTTTTTTCCAATTATCCTGAGTTAATCTGATAGCTAAATTATCAAGTGTGATACCAGCATTGTTTACTAAAATATCTAATCCGCCAAGTTGCTTATCTATTTTTTCAATAAAGTCCTCAATCTTGCTGTGATCGCTTAATTGAAATTTTTCAACATGAATGGCAGGAAACTTCTCCTTGATATTATTGAGCTTATTTTCATTTGTTCCTGTTGCAACAATTGTGGAACCCAGACCGTTGAATTTTTTTAAAAGACTGCTACCTATCCCCCCCGTGGCACCTGTAATCAAAACTTTTTTATCTTTTAAATTCATTTTTTAAGCTTTCAATATCAGTTATTGAATTAATTGAAAAGGTATTTACATTCTTTATTGTTCTTTTAACCATTCCAGTTAAAGCTTTTCCAGGACCGATCTCCACAAAGTTTTTAACTCCTAAATTAGCCATTTCAATTATACTTTCTCTCCATTTCACTGTAGAAAAAATTTGATCAATAAGAAATTTTTTAAGATTTTCTGGTTTACTTTCAGCTTGGGCATTCACATTTGTTATAATTTTATGTGTTGGTTGATTAAAGATTGTATCATTAATTTTTTTACTCATTGTATTTGCCGCAGGTTTCATTAATGAACAATGAAAAGGTGCGCTGACTTTTAATGGAATAGTTTTAACTTTTTTTGATTTTAAAATTTCATTAAATTTAAGAACTTTTTTTAATTCTCCACTAATAATTATTTGTCCATTGGCATTGTCATTTGCTATTTCGCAAACTCCTTCTACTTCGTTTGAAACACTAATTAAACTCTCGACCTCTTCAATACTCAAACCAAGAACTGCAATCATGGATCCTTTTCCAACTGGAACAGCTTCTTGCATAGCCTTTCCTCTTTCATGTAATAAGTATAAAGCATCTTCGAAATTAAGTGCGTTCGAGCAAACTAGTGCGCTATATTCCCCTAAAGAATGTCCTGCAAAAAATTTAAAATTTTTGAAATCAAACCCAAATTCTTCTTTTAAAACTTTAAAAATAGAGAAACTTACTATTAAAATTGCTGGTTGTGTATTTTTTGTTAACTGCAGATCGCCTTCTGGTCCCTCTAATATCATTTTAGAAATAGGATAATTGAGTTTTTTATCTGCTAATTTAAATATATCTTTCACTAGGTCAAATTTTTCATAAAATTCTGATCCCATTCCGACTATCTGTGAACCTTGACCTGGAAATAGTAAAGCACTCATATTTTATTAGTTTATTATAATAATTATTAGTATTGATATAATTGATCTTTATAGTATAAAGCAATTTTTATAAATAATTAAAATTAAGTAACTATCGCGATATATATGGCTTATTACGAAAATACATTAGTTGTTAAACAAGATTTAGCAGAAAATGAAATTAAAAATATCAAGGATAAATATAACAAACTTATAAACAGCTCCTCAGGGAAAGTTGTTAAGATTGAGGAATGGGGTCTATTAAATTTAGCTAATAAAATAAAAAATTTTAAAAAGGGTTTTTTTATTCACTATAAATTTGAGGGGAACAAATTAACGCTAGATGAAATAAGAAAAAAAATAAATATTGATAGCTCAATAATAAGACACCTAACAGTTAAATATAAAAAACTAGACACTAAAAACGAATTTTTTTCTAAAACTAAATAAATTATATGAAAAGAAAAAATAAAAACTTAAAAAAGAGAGGAACAAATTCTTTAAATAAGCTTAGTTTATTTCAAAAGAGTGACTCGAGGTTTTCAAGAAAATGCCCTCTTTCAGTAAAAAATGCTCCTATTGTTGATTACAAGAATATCGGTCTATTAAAAAAATATGTTTCAGATAATGGTAAAATTATTTCATCAAAAATAACTTCTGTTTCATTTAGTAAACAAAAAAAATTGACTAGAGAGATAAAAAAAGCAAAAATATTAGGACTTATTTGATGGAAATAATTCTACTAGAAAACGTGTTAAACTTAGGGAATATTGGAGATAAAGTAACCGTAAAAAATGGCTATGGAAGAAACTTTCTTCTTAAAAAAGGAAAAGCTTTAAGATTTAGTAAGGAAAATTTAGAATTAGTTAACAAAAAGAAAGATCAATTAATTAAAAAAAATGTAGAAATCAAGAACAAGTATAAAAGTATAGCTAAAATTATACATGGCAAATCTTTTACATTTATAAAAGAGAGTAAAGAAAACGGTGAATTATATGGCTCAATAAAACCTAAAGAAATTACAAATTTGATCAAGGATAAAACTAGTGCAGATGTCAGCCCTTCTCAGATTATTTTGAAAGATGAATTAAATAAAATAGGAATTTTTAAAGTTGAGGTTAATTTTCATTCTGAAGTAAAGGCAATTATCTCAGTTAAAATTGATAAGATACAGTCTAAATAACTTTTCCACAGAGTGCAAAAAATAGTGTGTAACTTTTTGCTTTAAGAAGCAGATCTTTTACATATATTTTAATTTGTGAAAGAAATAAAACCTCTTCAAACTAATAATGAAAATAAACAACCTTGTAATTTAGAGGCTGAACAAGCATTAATAGGCTCAATTCTAGTGAATAACGATATAATTGATGAAATCTCAACTATTGTTAATTCTTCGATTTTTTACGACCCTGCTCACATCAAAATATATGAAGTAATTGAAAATTTGAATAACAAAGGAATGATTGCAAATCCAATAACTCTAAAAAATTTTTTTGAAAAAGACAACATGCTAAATGAAGTTGGAGGCACAGAGTACCTGGTTAAATTGACTAGATTCTCCGGTTCTTCAAAACAAGCTATTGATTACGCAAAAATTATACACGAGATGTATCTTAGACGAGAATTAGTTCAAATTTCAGATAAATTATCGAATGATACTTTAAACGCAAATTCTCAAGAACAAAACGCCGAAAATATTATTGAAGACACAGAAAAATCTCTCTTTGATTTAGCTGAGAGAGGAACTTTTTCACAATCATTTTTAAAATTTAATCAGGCTTTAGATCAAACTATCCAAATGGCCACTATGGCTATGCAAAGTGATCAGGGTATAGTTGGTGTGCCAACTGGACTTACAGATCTTGATGAAAAATTAGGAGGTTTACACAAATCGGATTTAATAATTTTAGCTGGTAGACCCTCTATGGGTAAAACGGCTTTAGCTACAAATATTGCCTATAATGCGGCCCAACACATAATAAAGCTTGAAGAAAAATCTTCTGTAGCTTTTTTTTCTTTAGAAATGTCCTCAGAACAATTATCAACAAGAATTTTATCAGAACAAGCAAAAATTAGATCAGACGATATCAGAAGAGGAAAAGTTACAGAAGATGAAATTAACAGATATATTGAAACATCAAGAAACATTTATAATCTACCGTTGTACATTGATGAAACTCCAGCAATAACTATTGCCACTCTGAGCAATAGAGCTCGTAGAATTAAAAGATTATTTGGATTGAGTTTGATTGTTGTTGACTATATTCAGCTTATGAGATCAAGCTCTAATAAAAATGATGGAAGAGTGCAAGAAATTTCAGAGATCACTCAAGGCCTTAAAGCTCTTGCAAAAGAACTTTCGGTTCCAGTTTTAGCTTTATCACAGCTTTCAAGAGCTGTTGAACAAAGGGACGATAAACAACCACAACTTGCTGATTTGAGGGAGTCTGGATCTATTGAGCAAGACGCAGATGTAGTAATGTTTGTTTACAGAGAGGCATATTACTTAGAGAGAAAACAGCCAAAATTGGGATCAATAGAGCACGCTGAGTGGCAGTCAAAAATGAATGACGTGAATGGGCTTGCGGATATAATTTTAGGTAAACAAAGACATGGTCCTACTGGAACAGTAAAAGTTGAGTTTGAGGGTATTTACACAAAATTTAAAGATTTGAACAAAAATTAGTCTTAGTTTTTTTCTTTAGTTATAAAAATATTAAGATATATCTGAAGTATTAACATGCTTACTAATATTTACAAAAAATTAGTCATAGATTTTTCGAAAATAACTCTTTTTCTTTTATTAATTCTAATCGGATTTAGCGTATATCAGTCTAAAAATTTCAATTTGGATGCTTCGTCGGACGCATTATTGCTTGAGGGAGATCCAGATCTTAAATATTTAAGAGAAGTGAATGAAACTTATGGTTCAAAAGATTTCTTAGTTTTAACTTATACCCCAGTTTCTAGTTTTACTAAAAAAGAAACTATCCTAAATTTACAATTGCTAAAATCAAAAATTGAAAAATTATCATGGGTGGACAGTGTTATAACTGTAATTGATGTTCCTCTTTTGAAAAGTACTGATGAAAGTTTGATGGAAAGATTGAAAAACTACAAAACTTTAGCATACCCTGAAATAGATAGAGAAAGAGGATTTGAAGAAATTATAAATAGTCCTATTTATAAAAATTATGTTATCAGCGAAGATGGTAAAACATCAGGAATAGTAGTTTATCTTAAAAAAGACAAAAGACTAGCAGAATACATTAAAGTTAAAGATAATTATTTTAATCAATCTTTAAATAACGGATTATCCAGAGAAGAAAAGATTAATTACAAAAATTTTTTAAAAGAATACGAAGAATATAAAAATTTGTATAATATTAGAAATCACCAAAATATTAACGAAATAAGAGATGTAATAAACAAATATGGAGAAAACGCCAAAATACACCTTGGTGGTATACCGATGATTGCTGATGATATGATGGGTTACATAAAAAGTGATATAATTGTATTTGGGATCGGTGTATTCATTTTTATTATTTTAACTCTTTGGTTAATTTTTAGAAATATTAAATGGGTTGTCATGCCGTTGTTAGGATGTGCAACTTCGGTAATAATAATGATTGGTCTTTTAGGGTTAATTGGGTGGAAAGTCACAGTCATTTCATCAAACTTTATTGCTTTGATGTTAATTTTAAATATGGCAATGAACATACATATTACTGTTAGATATCTACAATTAAGAAAAGAATTTAAAGAATTCACTAAGAGCGAAGCAATCATTGAAGCTAGTAAAAAAATGATGTTACCGATTCTTTATACTGTGCTTACTACCATTTGTGCATTTTTGTCTTTAGTTTTTAGTGGAATAAAACCAATAATTGACTTTGGATGGATGATGACTTTAGGTTTAATAGTTTCATTTTTTGTAACTTTTTTATTATTACCTTCTTTAATGAGCTCTCTTGCAACAGAAAATGAAATTAATATTAAAGATACTGAAAAATCTTTCATTACAAAAATGTTAGGATCATTTACAAAAAAAAATAAAATTTTAATTTATGGTTCAACTATTTTCATAATTTTTTATAGTATATCAGGTATCATTAAACTTGAAGTTGAGAATAGCTTTATAAATTATTTTGATAAAGAAACCGAAATTTATAAAGGTATGAAAAAAATTGATGATGAATTAGGCGGAACTACTCCTTTAAACGTTATCTTAAACTTTCCAACAAAAAAACAAAAAGATAAATCAGATGATGATGAGTTTGATGAGTGGGAAGAAGATAACGACTCAAATGAGGATAAAGCAAAATATTGGTTTACTAGAGATAAAATGGATAAAATCATAAAAGTTCACGATTATTTAGACTCTTTACCAGAAATTGGAAAAGTTTTGTCATTTGGTTCAATATTAAGAGTTGCGGAAGACTTAAATGATAAACAACTACAAAGTTTAGAAATTGCAGTGCTTTATAGTAAAATTCCAGATACTATTAAAAAGGAAATTGTTACTCCTTATATTTCAGTGAGTAAAGATCAGGCAAGAATTAGTGTGAGGATAAAAGACTCTTTAGAAGATTTAAGAAGAAATGATTTAATAAATAAGATTAACTCTGACTTAAATACAAAATTAGGATTTGAAAAAAACGAATATAGGTTAACGGGAGTATTGATTTTGTTTAACAATTTACTTCAAAGTTTATTTAAATCACAAATACTTACACTAGGTATAGTAATGCTAGGTATTTGTTTAATGTTTTTCGTTCTATTTAGGAACGTAGTAATTTCTCTTATAGGAGTTGTTCCAAACTTTATTGCTGCAATTTTTATCCTCGGTATTATCGGAAAAATGGGAATTCCTTTGGATATGATGACTATAACTATTGCTGCAATTACAATTGGAATAGCTGTAGATAATAGTATTCATTATATCTATAGATTTAAAGATGAATTTAAAAAAATAAAGAATTATAATAAAACTTTAGATAGATGTCATAGTACTGTTGGTATAGCAATTCTTAATACCTCTATAACAATCGTTTTTGGTTTTTCAATTTTAATACTTTCGAATTTTATTCCAACAATATATTTTGGGATTTTTACAGGTATAGCAATGCTACTTGCTATGATATCAGTTTTAACTTTATTGCCAAAACTTATACTTTCTTTTAAGCCTTTTGGAGAAGAGACTGAAGATTTCTCTCAATGATAAATTCCTTAGAAAGTTTTTTTAGTGGTATAAATTTATTTGATTTAATATTTTTTGTAATTTTAGCCTACAGTGTTATACAATGTTTTTTAAAAGGATTTTCTTTAAGTTTGATTTCATTTATGAAATGGATTTTATCCACAATTTTAACTATTATTTTAGTCCCAAAATTTCAACCTACTGTAAGTGAATATATAGAATCTCAGTTTATCAACAGCATTGGGTTAGGTGTAGCTATATTTGTTTTCACTCTTTTTATAATTATACTAATAGGAAAAGCTTTGAGTAGAGCAGTTACTTGGACAGGTGTGGGTTCAATTGATAGAGGATTTGGATTTATTTTTGGTTTTTTTAAAGGTTATATAATATCCGTTTGTTTATTTTCTATTTTAAATTGGTTTTATCCTTATCAAAATTGGGGTATATCAGCTGAGAGTGCAATGTCGTTTAATTTAATAAGTAGAGGTAGTGAAATGTTAATTGAGGAATTTCCTTCAAGCAAAGACTTCATAGACACTAAAGAAAAAATTGAAAATATTTAAATCTGATAAATTAAGGGAAGAATGCGGAATTTTTGGAATAACAAACCATGAGGATGCATCTGCATTAGTAGCATTAGGATTACACGCTCTTCAACATAGAGGACAAGAGGGTTGTGGTATCGTTTCTTTTGATGGTAAAAATTATCATTCTGAGAAAAGACAAGGTTTGGTTGGAGATCATTTTACAAACTCAGAAACATTAAAAAAATTACCTGGCAATTTTGCAATTGGCCATAATCGATACTCTACAACAGGTGAAACTTCTCTAAGAAATATACAGCCTTTTTTTGCTGATCTGCATATGGGTGGTTTAAGTATCGCGCATAATGGAAATTTAACTAATGCATTGTTGTTAAGAGAGACTCTTGTCAAAAATGGCGCGATCTTTAGAACTACGAGCGATACAGAAACTATTGTTCAGCTTATTGCAAAATCAAAGAGAAATAAATTTATTGATAAATTAATAGATGCATTATTTCAAATACAAGGGGGATACTCTTTAATTTTAATGACAAATAAAAAATTAGTAGGTGTGAGAGATCCTTTCGGCATTAGGCCACTTGTAATTGGAAAATTAAAGAATTCATACATACTTGCTTCGGAAACATGCGCTTTAGATATTGTTGGAGCAAAATTTGTTAGAGAAGTGGAAAATGGTGAGATTGTTATTATTGAAAATGAAAAACTAAATTTCATAAAACCATTTCCAAAACAAAAAGCAAGGCCGTGTGTTTTTGAGTATATTTATTTTGCAAGACCTGATAGCTTGATAAACAATATATGTGCTTATGAGTACAGAAAAAATTTAGGAATCGAACTAGCTAGAGAAACTGATATCGAAGCTGATTTAATAGTTCCTGTCCCTGACTCTGGCGTACCTGCTGCTTTGGGATATGCACATTATTCAAAAAAGAAATTTGAGCTAGGGCTTATCCGAAATCATTATGTTGGTAGAACTTTTATTGAACCTTCGCAAAACATTAGAAGCTTAGGAGTTAAATTAAAATTAAGTTCCACGAAATCTATTGTGAAAAATAAATCTATAATATTAATCGATGACTCTTTAGTAAGAGGGACAACTTGTAAAAAAATTGTAAAAATGCTTTATGAGAGTGGAGCAAAAGAAGTACATGTAAGAATAGCTTGTCCAGAAATTAAATATCCTGACTTTTATGGTGTGGATATGCCAACAAAAAAAGAGTTACTAGCAAATGAAAAAAATAAAGACCAAATGTGTGAAAATATAAATGCAAAAAGTTTAGATTTTCTGAGCTTGGAAGGTTTGTATAAAGCTTTAATTAAGGAGAAAAGAAATTCAAATTTTCCTCAATTTAGTGATCACTATTTTACCGGTGAGTATCCAATAGAACCTCAAGATAATTTAAAAGGGTTAAAAATAAGACAATTATCACTACTTAGTGGTAAATCTAATAATTAACCTGCAACTATGATTTTATTTTTTTTGTTAAGGTACAATATCGAATTTTCAATAAATATTGGTTGTGATTTAATTTTCGAAGGTAATTTTTCAACATTTAAAAGTTCTCCAAAAATACTAAATTCAAGCAAATAAGAATTTTTTAAAAAAATCAAGATGTTATCATTAACAATCGCAAAACTTTTAATGTGTGCATTTTGTTTTTTTAATTTTAAAAAATCTGCTATTTTTTTATTAATATCATAAGAATATACAATTTCATTTTTATATATATCTATCGCAATTAGCATATTGTTCTTAGAAATCAAAAAGATATAATTACTTATAACTATAGGTCTTACCTTAAGTGGAATATTTTTCTTGTATAAGATAGACCCTGAAGAAGCATCTATAATATAAAAAGAGTCCTTAGAGGATATTAAAACTTTATCTTTATTATTAACTATTTCTGTGCCTGAGAACAAATTTTTATAGTTTAAATTACTAGAGGGATTTAAATTTAAAAACCAACTTACTTTCATACTTTTCAAGTCAATTGAATATAATGATCCAAATGTATTAATATAAAATACTGTGTCTTTATTTGTAGATATATTGTTTATAAATTCATTTTTTACAGCTGTTTCTTCAGTTGGAATCAGTTTTATAATTTCACCGTTCGCTTTATTAAAAATAAGCAAGTCATTATTTTGATTTGAAGTAATTAACCTATTTTTATTTATTTTTAAATTTGATCTAAAAGGTTTTTTATAATTTTTTGCCCATACAATTTCATTATTTTTTAAATTTAAAGCGTATAGGAATCCAATATTATCAGAAACATAAAGATTATTTTCGTCAATAACTATATTTAATTTTTTTTTTATTTTTTTATACCTTTTTTTATAAAAATTAAATTTGCTAATGACTTTATTATCCTTTACTGAATATTTAATTAATGTACCTGCCTGATCACTAATTATTGAATAACCATTATTATATAAAATATAATTATCAACTTCGTGGTTTGTTAGTTTTTTACTTCTGTATATGATTTGATTTTCTTTGGTTATCTCGAAATTTGATAAATTATTACTCTTGCTAAAAAAAATATCATTCCATTTATTATGGTCTGCTTTTTTATTAAATTTGATTTTGAATTTTTTATCTAGTTTTACAATTTCATCATAAGGTTTTGTTGAGGTTGAAACTCTTTCAAATCCATCGAATAATGAATTTTCTTTTTTTGATACAGAGTTTGAATTTTCCCAAATCCCTGATTTATTGTCAAAAGAACAGCTATTTAATATTATTAAGATTATCAAAAAAGATAATTTTTTCATTTTTTATTTTGATAATATTTCTTCAGCCAATGATTTCAATTTTGAATTTTTATCTACAAGGTTTTGTAACAAATTGTTCCCCTCCTCAAAATTGGATTGTTCCAATAAAAATAAAGCTTTTTTAAATTTTATAATATCATTTTGTTCACTTGATTTTTGAATCTTTTCTACAGCACTGAAATAATCTAAAATTTTATTATTTTGAGAAATGAGATTTTTGTCTAGTAAAGTATTCAGCGCTAAAATTGAATAAAATTCATTTTTGCTAAAAATTATTTCCTCATAAATTTTTATGGCCTCTTCTTTTTTGTCTAAAGAGAGAAATACTCCAGCTTTAATATAATTTTCTGAGATTAAAATATCTTTTTTATTACTATTATATTTGAGAAAAATTGATGCGATTAAAATTGATATTAAAATGAAAACAAATATATATATTTTTTTTTTGTTAAATCTATAAAGATTATACAGTCTACTCTTATAATCTATTTTATTTTCTATGTTTTGTTCCATTTAAAAAATAATTTGAAGTTGGAAATTTCTTAAACTTTACATCTCTAGTATATTTTTTCACAGCTTTTTCAATTACTGTCTGCAAGTCAGCGTATTTTTTAACAAATTTTGGATAAAAACCACTAATGCCTAGCATGTCATCTGTAACTAAAATTTGACCATCACAATATATAGAGGATCCAATACCAATAGTAGGTATAGTTAAGTTATTTGTTACTAATTTTGCAGCATTAGGAGATAGACATTCTAAAACTATTGAAAATGCTCCAGCTTTTTCTACTAATTGAGCTTCTTTAAGAATTTTTTTTTCTTCTTTTTTAGATGAGCCTTCAATTTTAAATTTTTTCTTAAACTGCGGTGTAAAACCGATATGACCCATAACTGGTAGCTTGTTCTTTACTAAAATTTTTATAATTTTAAAATTTTTTTTATTACTTTCTATTTTTACTGCATCACACTTTGTTTCTTTAAAAATTTTTTTAGCATTCTTTAAAGCTAAATTAATATTTTTGTAAGATCCAAAAGGCATATCAACTACAAGTAATGATTTTTTGACACCTTTCTTAACACTAATTGAATGCTGTATTATATTTCTTAGATTTATTTTATGAGTACCTTTATATCCATACAAAACGTTAGCCATGGAGTCTCCTACTAACACAATGTCGACGTGTTTATCTAAAATTTTTGCAATAGGCTTTGAATAGGCTGTTAAGCTAGTTATTTTAGATTTGTTTTTTTTCAAAACTAAATTTTTAATTTTATTATTCATTCTAATTCTATTGTGCTAGGTGGTTTAGATGTAATATCATAAACAACTCTATTTATTCCTCTTACATTGTTAATAATCTTATTAGATATACTATCTAAAAAATTTTTTGGAAAATTAAAATAATCAGCTGTCATACCATCTTCCGAAATAACAGCTCTTAACAAACAAATATTCTCATAGGTTCTGGAGTCGCCCATTACTCCTACTGTTTTAATTGGCAAAAGAGCAGCATAAGCTTGCCAAATTTTGTTATAAAGTTTAGCCTTAATTAATTCTTCTAAATAAATAGCATCTGCTTCTTGAAGAATTTTAACCCTATCAACTGTAATATTTCCAATAATTCTTATTCCTAGTCCAGGACCGGGAAAAGGATGTTTGAAATTAATGTTTTTTACTAAACCTAATGACTTACCTAAAATTCTAACTTCATCCTTGAAAAATTCTTTTAGAGGTTCAATTAATTGAAGCTTCATTTTTTTTGGCAAGCCACCCACATTATGATGTGATTTTATTTTTGAAGTTTTGCTACCTGTTGAAGTCCTACTTTCTATGATGTCTGGATAAAGTGTGCCTTGAGCTAAAAACTTTATGTTTTTATATTTTTTTGCTTCCTTTTCAAACACTTTGATAAATAAATTTCCAATAATTTTTCTTTTTTTTTCAGGATTCGAGATATTTTTCAATTTTTTTAAAAAAAGATAAGATGAGTCTATAAGCTTAACATTAAGATTATATTTATTTTTAAATATTTTATATGTGTATTTAAATTCGTTTTTTCTCATCAAGCCAGTATCAACCATTATACAGATTAAATTTTTTTTAATTGCCTGATTAATTAACAGTGCAACTACACTGCTATCAACACCACCTGACAATGCACAGATAACTTTATCCTTCTTTACTGTATTTCTTATTTCTTTTAATAATTTTTTTTTTTGGGAAACTACACTCCATTTCTTTTTAATTTTGCAAATCAAAAATAAAAAATTTTTAAATATTTGGCTTCCCTGATCTGTGTGTGTTACTTCAGGATGAAACTGAACACCGTAAATTTTCTTTTCTGAATTTTCAATAATCGTTAGTTTTGAATTTTTAGTTGAAGCTATTGTTTTAAAATTTGTTGGTAATTTAACAACTGCATCTTCATGACTCATCCAAACAGACTTTCGTGAATTTAAAAAATTTTTTGTCAAAAGCGACTTTTTTCGATGTATCAAAAATGCCCTTCCGAATTCTCTTCTTTTTTTAGAGGGTTTTATTTTTCCTCCAAAAATTTTAGCAATTAGTTGTAAGCCATAACATATTCCTAAAATTGGTATATTTTTTTTAAATATATCACTCGGCACACTTTGAAATCTTTTGCCGGTAACTGTAGATGGTCCTCCAGAAAATATAATTCCTTTTATATATCTATATTTTTTTATTTTTGTAAGTTCTTTAGGGGTGATTATTTCGGAATAAACTCCAAGTTCCCTGATTCTTCTAGCAATTAATTTAGTTACTTGAGAACCAAAATCGACAATAATTACTTTATCTTTATCATCAAATTGCATTTATTTTTTTGATAAATTTTCAATTTCGACTCTTAATTTTTCACTTTTACCGCAAAAATTACTGCAAATAGATTTTAATCTATTATTTAACTCTTTGCTTTTATTATAATCGGATGATTTTAATTTTAGTTTTGCAAGATTATAAATCGCCTCTTCATTTTTTGGATTAAGTAACATAACTGTTTTTAAATTTTGCTCTTCTAGATTTCTTTTCTCTTGTTTATTAAAGATTTTGGATAAATATAAATACGAAAGTTCACTTTTGGGATTAAAAACAATATCTTGTTCAAATTTAAATTTTGCATCTTCAAATTTATCTTTATTAAAAAGTTTCACTCCTTGATTGAAATATTCTGATTTTGCAAATAAAACGTTTGGAAAAAATAAAATTAAAAAAAAGATGTGTAAAAATTTTTTCATTATAATTTATAATTTATTGTTTTTTGTGTCATTTCTACGCTGTGTACCATGCTTTCATAAAAACCTGCTTTTGTAATTTTGATAAATTTCGCTTTCTTATTAATTTCATTTAAATTTTTAGCTCCAATATATCCCATTGAAGATCTCAATCCACCTTGTAGTTGATAGATTATTTTTGATACTTTGCCTTTATATTCTACTCGCCCTTCAACTCCCTCTGGAACAAATTTAGATTTGTCTTTGAAATTTTTTTGAAAATATCTATTTGCTGAACCAGCAAACATTGCCCCTATTGAGCCCATACCTCTATATTGCTTATACATTTTGCCTTTTATCTTGAATTTTTTTCCAGGACTTTCATCTGTTCCAGCAAAAATAGATCCCATCATAATAGCATCTGCTCCAGCAGCTAATGCTTTTGCAATATCTCCTGAAAATTTGATACCACCGTCAGAAATAATTTTTACTTTTTTGTTCCTTAATGCCTTTTTGACATTCATGATTGCGGATATTTGTGGCACTCCTATACCCGCTACCATCCTTGTAGTGCATATAGATCCAGGGCCGATTCCTACTTTTATTATATCTGCTCCTGAATTATATAATTTTATAGCTGCTTCTCCAGTTGCAACATTTCCAACACAAATTGGTATTTTATTTATAATTTTTTTTATCTTTGATAAGATGTATAAAACTTTTTCACTGTGACCATGAGCTGTATCAATTACAATTAGATCTGCACCACTAGAAATTAATGCCCTTGTTCTGTCTAAATCTTCTTTGTTAGTGCCAACTGCGGCTCCAACAAATAATTTTTTGTTTTTAACTTTCTTTACTTCTTTAGATTGATTTTTAATGTCTAAATTTCGATGAATAATTCCTATTCCTCCCTCACTCGCCATAGCTATTGCCATTTTGGACTCTGTCACTGTGTCCATTGCGGAAGATATAAAAGGTACTTTTAAAGATATTTTTTTTGTTAATTGTAGAGTTATATTCGTGTTAGCTGGTAAAACGCTAGAATACTTTGGCAATAACAAAACGTCATCAAAGGTTAATGCTTCTCTAATAGTTTCCATAAATACTTATATACAATTATTATTTTTTATAAAGTCTTTAAAATTTCACAATGTAAATAAGTTTCTTTGGACTCTTTTCTACTAGATTCTGGTTTATAAAAATTTACTTTTTTAAATAAAGATTTTGCCAGGTTTTTTACCTCTATAAAATCTTCTCCCATGAACAATTTAGAGACTAATACACCCTTAGGTTTTAAAGTTTTATTTGAAAAATTAATTACTTGGGCACATAATTGATTGGTTCTTATTGAGTCTAAAGACTTATTTCCGGTAGTATCTGCGGCCATATCAGACAAAACAATATCTAAATTCGATTCGAAATATTTTTTAACTTCATCTTGTACTTCATCCTTCAGGAAATTTCTTTTGATAAACTTAACATTTTTTACCGTCTCCATGTCTTTAATATCTATAGACATTATTTTTCCTTTGGTAATAATTTGACTAGCTACCTGAGACCATCCTCCAGGAGAAGATCCTAGATCAAGTAAATTTGAATTCGCCTTTATAAATTTAAATTTTTTGTTTAGTTCGATTAATTTAAATGAAGCTCTAGACCTATAGCCTAGTATTTTTGATTTCTTAAAGAACTGGTCTCTGTGTTGTTTTATTTTCCACGTGTTACTTTTTTTAGACCTTTTTGATTTTTTCATTATAAAATATCTTCATGATTATCTTCAGATATTTTCTCTAGGTTTTTTTTATTTTGAAAGCTATAGATAAGTATACTAGCAGGTATTGATAATAAATAAATAATTCCGAAAACTAAAAGTGTTTCAAGGGTATAAAAAAGTAAAGCTATAAAAATAATTCCAATTCCTAATAATAAAAAAACTGTTGCCTTGGGAGAAATAGTTATTTTTTTTAGTGCCAAAGTTGGAATTTTACTAACTAATAAAATTGCAATTAATATTGTTAAATATGGAGTAATATTTTTAACATTTATTCCAATATTTAAATTAGTTAATTCATAAATTAAAGGCATCAAAATTAATAAACCACCCGCTGGTGAAGGAACTCCCTCAAAAAAGTTATTTTTCCATTGTTGTGCTTCGTCTATCTTTGTTAAGTTGAACCTAGCCAATCTTAATACGCAACAAACAGAATAAATAAGTGTTATAGCCCATCCTAATTTTCCGTAATTATTTAATTCCCAAAAATATAGAATAAAAACTGGAGCAATCCCAAAGCTTACAAAATCAGTAAGTGAGTCCAGCTCTTTTCCAAACTCAGAAGTGCCTTTTATTAATCTAGCTATTCTTCCATCTAAAGCATCTAGAATTGCTGCAAATAAAATTAAAGTAACGGCTAAACTAAAATTACCATCGATTGAAAACTTTATAGAACTTATTCCTAAACAAACTCCAGCCAAAGTCAAAATATTTGGAAGTAAATATCTAGTTTTTTTTGATGAAACTAATTTAAATTTTTTATTTTCTTCCATTAGTTAGAAGCTAATAAGCTTTCTCCCGCTACCACATTTTGACCAATTTTAGCTAAGACTTTTTTATTTTTAAAATAAATATCCACTCTACTTCCAAATCTTATCATCCCAATCCTTTCACCTTGTTTTAAATCTTGACCTTGTTCAACTTCACAAACGATTCTTCTAGCTATCAATCCAGCAATTTGAACAATTATAATTTCTTCTCCATTATTTAATTTTATTTTGAAATAATTTCTTTCATTTTCTTCACTAGCTTTGTCTAAAGATGCATTTAAAAATTTTCCAGGTTTATAAAAAATTTCCTCTACTTTTCCTGATGAAGGTACACGATTAACATGACAGTTAAATACATTCATGAAAACACTTACTTTTGTGAATGATGTATTTTCAAGTCTTAATTCCTCTGGACCAGATTTTTCTGAAATATCAGTAATTAAACCATCTGCTGGACTTACTAGGTAGTTATCATCATTTATTGAATATCTATCGGGGTCTCTGAAAAAGTAATAGACCCATATAGTTATCACTATGAATAAGACTCCGAAGAAATTTGAAAAAAATAAAACAATAAAAGTGGCAATAATAGAAATAGCCAAAAACTTGTATCCTTCTTTATGTATCTTTGGAAATATTGTATTAAACATAATTAATAGTTTGATAATTTTTTCTTAATATGTATAAAAATCACAGTTAATCAATCTATATTTTATGGTTAAAATTAAAGTAAAAAATCCTGTAGTAGAGCTAGACGGTGACGAAATGACCAGGATTATTTGGTCTTTTATTAAAGAAAAGTTAATCAAACCCTATTTAGAAATAGACTTAAAATACTTCGATCTTGGAATGGAGAGTAGAGATAAAACTGATGACCAAATTACAATAGATGCGGCAAATGCTATTAAGCAACATGGCGTGGGAGTAAAATGTGCGACTATCACACCAGACGAAGCAAGAGTAGAAGAGTTTAAACTAAAAAAAATGTGGCGATCGCCCAACGGCACTATTAGAAATATATTAGGTGGTACAGTATTTAGAGAGCCGATTATTTGTAAAAATGTTCCTAAATTAGTCCCAGGGTGGACACAACCAATTGTAATTGGAAGACATGCTTTTGGTGATCAATATCGTGCAACTGATTTTTTAATTCCTGGTGAGGGAAAAATGGAAATTAAATGGATTTCAAAAGATGGCAAAAATAAAAAAGAATTTGAAGTATTTAATTTTACAGGTCCGGGCACAGCCTTAGCAATGTATAACTTAGATGACTCTATAAAAAATTTCGCAAGAGCATGTATGAATTATGGCCTGGAGAGAAAATGGCCAGTTTATTTATCTACGAAAAATACAATTTTAAAAGCATACGATGGTCGTTTTAAAGATCTATTTAAAGAAGTTTTTGAAAAAGAATTTAAAAACAAATTTGACTCAGCAAAAATTACTTATGAACATAGATTAATTGATGACATGGTAGCTTGTGCTATGAAATGGAATGGAGGTTACGTTTGGGCTTGTAAAAACTATGATGGCGATGTTCAGTCAGATACTGTAGCTCAAGGGTTTGGTTCTTTGGGATTAATGACAAGCGTATTAATGACCCCAGATGGAAAAACTGTTGAGTCAGAAGCTGCTCACGGAACGGTGACTAGACACTACAGGATGCATCAACAAGGAAAAGAAACTTCTACAAATCCAATAGCCTCAATTTTTGCTTGGACTAGAGGTTTAGTTCACAGAGGTAAATTGGATAATAATAATGAACTTATTAAGTTTGCCTCATCTCTTGAAAAAGTTTGTGTTGAAACTGTTGAGAGCGGTTCAATGACAAAAGACCTTGCTATCCTGATTGATAAATCAACAAAATATTTAACTACCAACCAATTTTTAGAAGCTATTGATGGAAATTTAAAGAAAAAACTTAATTAAGTTTTTTTCTGACTGCCTCAAAAGCTTGTTCAATTTTACTTTGATCGAAACCGCCGGCTTGAGCAAAATCTTTTCTTCCTCCTCCGCCTTTTCCTCCTAAAATTTCTGATGCGATCTTAACAAGTGTAACGGCATCAAATTTAGTCGTAAGATCTTGAGAAACTCCTATAGCAACTCCTACTTTACCCTCAAAAGTAGAAATGCTTATTATGACTCCTGATTTAATCTCTTTTTTACCCTGATCAATAATTCCTCTTAATTCTTTAGGTGGAAAATTTTTTAAAATTTGTTCTCGAATAAATATATTTCCAATTTTTTTATCCTTTATAATGTTTTTACTTTTATCTTTTTTAATAATTTCAATTTTTACTTTTTGAAGCTGCTTATTTAAATTTTTCAAGTTATCAATTAAATCTAAATTGTCTTTATAATCAGGCTTTATTTTTAGTTTTTGTAATTCCTTTTTAATTAATGTAATTTCATTTTTTAAGTTTGACTCTTTTTGAGATTTATTTTGTTTTTGTGTTTTTTCATAATCCTCTAATTGTTTATCTCTTAAGGCCTCAACTCTCCTGACTCCTGAGGCGATCGAAGACTGACTAATAACTTTGAATTTACCAACCTCTTTGGTGTTTTTAACGTGAGTACCTCCACACAATTCTGTTGAGAAAAAGCCGTTATTTTCCTTTCCCATAAACACTACTCTCACTTCTTCGCCATATTTTTCACCAAATAATGCTAATGCGCCCATGCTTACTGCTTCTTTAGGAGTCATTATTCTTGTTTGTACATCAGTAGAACCAGCTACAATTTCGTTTACAGTATTATTTATTTTTTTCATTTCCTCTTTTTCAATAGGCTTATTATGACTAAAATCAAATCTAAGCCTATCTGGTGATACTAACGAACCCTTTTGAGTGACATGTTTTCCTAACGTTCTTCTTAATGACTCATGTAACAAATGAGTTGCCGAATGATAGGCTTTAGAATTATTTCTTTTTAAAACATCTATTTCTAAATTAACATTTTGCCCAATTGATATTGAGCCTTTTTCAATTTTTCCATAATGAACAAATAAATCTCCCATTTTTTTTTGGGTATCATCAATTTTTATTTTACATTCTGAGTTAAAAATATAACCCTGGTCACCAACTTGACCTCCTGACTCTCCGTAAAATGGGGTTTGATTTGTTATAACTTCTACCTCATCTCCTGTGCCAGCTGAATCTACAAATTTACCATCTTTTGAAATTTTAATAACAACACCTTCCGCTTTATCAAATTCATAACCTAAAAATTCAGTAGGATTAATTTCTTCTCTTGTTTTGAACCATCTTTCCTCAACAGACTTATCTCCTGATCCTTTCCAATTAGCTCGCGCAAGAGCTTTGCTTTTTTCCATCTCCTTTTCAAAACCAACATTATCTACTTTAATTCCCTTCCCTTTTAAGATGTCGGCGGTTAGGTCTAAAGGGAAACCATAAGTATCATATAATTTAAATGCTGTTGATCCTGGAAAGGTTTTGTTTAAAACTGTAGTTAAATTTTCATCAAGTATTTTCATTCCACGTTCCAAAAGAGAGGAAAATTTTTCTTCTTCATTTTTTAAAGTCTCAATTATTAACTCTTTACCAGTAATTAATTCTGGATAACTGCTTTTCATTTCATTTAACAAAAAATCAAATAATTTATAAAAAACAGGATCTTTGCTTCCTAAAGAATTAGCATGTCTCATTCCACGTCTCATGATTCTTCTTAAAACATATCCTCTTCCTTCATTAGAAGGTAATATTCCCTCAGCAATTAAAAAACTGCTAGCTCTCAAATGATCAGCAATAACTCTGTGACTTGCAATAGTTGAATCATTTATAGGTGACTTCAGCAAATCGGAAGATGCACCCATAATTTTTTTAAAATGATCGATCTTATAATTATCATGGGTCCCTTGAAGAACAGCTGTCATTCGTTCAAGACCCATTCCAGTATCCACTGATGGTTTTGGTAAATTTATTCTTTTATCTTTTGATATTTGCTCATACTGCATAAATACTAAATTCCATATCTCAATAAATCTATCTCCATCTTCATCTGGGCTTCCTGGAGGTCCTCCTTTTAATTTTTCACCATGATCGTAAAAAATTTCTGAACAAGGGCCACATGGACCCGTATCCCCCATTGACCAAAAGTTATCTGAAGTAGCTATTTTTATTATTCTGTCATCACTTAAACCTGCTATTTTTTTCCAAAGTTTAAATGACTCTTCATCTTCATGGTAAACCGTTACAGAAAGTTTTTCTTTGGGCAACTGAAAATCTTTTGTTAATAAATTCCAAGCATGAATAATTGCTTGCTCTTTAAAGTAATCTCCAAAGGAGAAATTTCCCAACATTTCAAAAAAAGTATGGTGTCTTGGTGTATATCCTACGTTTTCTAAATCATTATGTTTTCCTCCAGCTCTTACACATTTTTGAGATGTTGTGGCTGTTTTGTAATCTCTTTTTTCTAAACCAGTAAAAACATTTTTAAATTGAACCATGCCAGAGTTGGTAAACATGAGAGTTGGGTCATTATTTGGAACTAGGTTACTAGAGTCCACAATCTTATGATTGTTTTTTTTAAAATAATCTAAGAATTTTCTTCTAACATCAGTAAGTAAAATTTGGCCCATACTTAATTAAATACAGATATTTCAGAACTTGTCTATAAAGAGATTAGTTTGTAGCTTTTTTATCGTTGTCTACTACGACACAAATTTCAGATTTTGTTAAAAATCTTTGTCCTGTTCCATTATCAAGGGAAAACATACCTCCAATTCCTTTAACTGCATCGATTGTCAGATCTGTATGTTTCCATTTTTCATATTGGTCTTCATTCATATAAAAAGGGGTTCCATCTACTTCACCCAATTTTACGTCACTGTTTCCCACTTGGTATTCTTTTGCTGGAAAACACATAGGTGCGCTACCATCACAGCATCCACCTGATTGGTGAAACAAAAGATCATCTCCATGAACTTCTTTGATTTCACTAAGCAATTTTTTTGCAGATAATGTAAAAGAGACTTTCATTTCGATATTTCGGCCCATGATTTAGAATCATGGGCCATTATATATTATTGGTTAAAAGAAGCCTAATTTTTTCTCACTGTAAGACACGTGTAGGTTCTTCACTTGTCTATAATGATTTAACATCATTTTGTGAGTTTCTCTTCCGATACCAGATTGTTTATATCCGCCAAATGCAGCATGAGCTGGATATGCATGGTAACAGTTCGTCCAAACTCTACCCGCTTGTATTCCTCTGCCCATTCTGTAAGCGATGTTTCCATCTCTTGTCCAAACACCTGCTCCTAGTCCGTAAAGGGTGTCATTAGCTATTTCTAATGCCTCTTTCTCATCTTTAAACGTTGTTACTGATACAACTGGCCCAAAGATTTCTTCTTGGAATATTCGCATATTGTTTTTGCCTTCGAAAATCGTCGGCTGGATATAGTTTCCTTTCTCAAGTCCACTATTAATTTTTGCTGCGCTTCCACCACATAGAACTTTGGCACCCTCTTTCTTACCTAAATCTAAGTAAGACTTAATTTTTTCCATTTGTTCTAATGAAGCTTGAGCTCCAATCATAGTTTCCATTTTTAAAGGATTGTCTTGTTTTACCGCTTTAGTTCTTGCTATCGCCTTCTCCATGAATTTATCATAGATTGACTTTTGAATTAAGGCTCTGCTAGGACAAGTACAAACTTCTCCCTGGTTAAGCGTAAACATAGCGAAACCTTCTAAACATTTATCAAAGAAGTCGTCATCTTTTGACATTACATCTTCGAAGAAAATGTTTGGAGATTTACCACCTAATTCCAAAGTAATTGGTATTAAGTTTTGAGATGCGTACTGCATAATCAAACGTCCAGTAGTAGTTTCACCAGTAAAAGCTATCTTCTTAATTCTTTTAGAAGAAGCCAGAGGTTTACCTGCTTCAAGACCGTATCCGCTTACAACGTTAACAACACCTGCTGGTAATAGATCTCCAATAAGTTCCATTAAAAGCATTATTGATGCTGGCGTTTGTTCAGCTGGTTTTAAAACTACACAATTTCCCGCTGCTAAAGCTGGAGCTAGTTTCCATGTAGCCATTAATAAAGGGAAGTTCCATGGAATGATCTGACCAACTACGCCCAATGGCTCGGGTATGTGGTAAGAGTATTCACTGTTACTGATTTCAGCAACTGAACCTTCCTCTGCTCTTATTACTCCTGCAAAATATCTCCAATGGTCGATTACTAAAGGCAAATCTGCAGCCATACATTCTCGTATCGGCTTTCCATTGTCTAAACATTCTGCTGTCGCTAAAACGTTTAGATTTTTCTCTATGACATCAGCAATTTTTAAGAGAATATTTGATCTCTCTGTGATTGATGTTTTTCCCCATGCAGGAAATGCTGCGTGGGCTGCGTCTAGAGCGAAATCAACGTCTTTCTCGTTCGATCGTGGCACCTTACAGATAACTTCATTAGTGATAGGAGTAGTATTATCAAAATACTTTCCAGATTTAGGTTCTACAAATTTTCCATTAATGTAGTTTCCATATTTAGCTTTAAATGGAAATTTAACCTTCAAATGAGAGGTATCTAAAGATGAAGACACTTTCGAGCTTGATGCTTGTTGTGTACTCATGTTTCCCCCTTTTTATTTAATGTCTAATTAAAACCAATCTGAACTACAATGTACACAGCTATTTTTGTCACTAATTTTCTAAACACAAAATATTGATTTTATCAATCCTGAGTTGATGTTTTACGGGAAACGGGAAGTTTAAATAAAACTTCCCGTTGAATGTGACGGCTAGAGGTTATTCCTCGTCTTTTTTATCGCTAATTTTTTCTTTAGGAGAAGGGTTGCCTTCTAGCTCCTTGCTAATAGCAGAAGATTGATCTCTGATAATTTTTTCAATTTCTACTGCAACGGTTGGATTTTTTTGGAGAAAGACTTTTGCGTTCTCTCTTCCTTGCCCGATTTTTTCTCCTTTATATGCATACCAAGCACCTGATTTTTCTACTACACCAGCTTTTGTACCAAGATCAATCAGTTCACCTAATTTACTAATCCCTTTTCCATACATTAAATCGAATTCAACTACTTTAAAAGGTGGTGCAACTTTGTTTTTTATTACCTTAACTCTCGTTGAGTTACCGATAATTTGATCTTTTTCCTTAATTGCTCCTATTCTTCTAATATCCATTCTCACTGAAGAGTAGAACTTAAGTGCATTTCCTCCAGATGTTGTCTCTGGATTTCCAAACATTACACCTATTTTCATCCTAATTTGGTTAATAAAAATAACCATTGTATTTGATTTCGACACCGAGCCCGTAATTTTTCTTAAAGCTTGGCTCATAAGTCTAGATTGTAAACCAACATGATGATCTCCCATTTCACCCTCTAATTCAGCTTTTGGAGTTAATGCTGCAACTGAGTCAACAACTAGAACTGAAATAGAACCTGATTTAATTAATGTATCAGTTATTTCTAAAGCTTGTTCACCAGTGTCAGGTTGTGAAATTAGTAGTTCTTCTGTTTTTACACCGAGTTTTTTTGCATAAACTGGATCCATAGCATGTTCAGCATCAACAAATGCACAAATACCACCAGCTTTTTGAGCTTCTGCTACTACTTGTAAAGCTAATGTGGTTTTACCCGATGACTCAGGGCCATATATCTCAATAATTCTACCTTTTGGTAAACCGCCTATTCCAAGTGCTAAATCTAAGCTTAATGATCCTGTGGAAATTGCTTCCACATCTAAGGCTTGTTGTTGCCCTAGTCTCATTACTGAACCTTTACCGAAATTTTGATCTATTTGGCTAATAGCTGCTTCTAGAGATTTGCTTTTCTCTTTTAATTCCTTTTGTTTCTTATCGTCTGTTTTTACGATTTTTAAGTTATTTTTTGTCATTTTTTATCCTTTTTTTGTTAATCGAATCGTATCTATAAATGTACACATTTTGTTCTTTTTATCAAGAAGATAAAATATTCCCTTAAAATCAGCTATTTAATTGAATTTATAGATAGTGAACCAAGCTGCTTTGAAAGCTCAAATTGTGAAACGATGAAATCTCTTTCTGATCTGGCGAAAGCTATTCTGGCATCTAAAAGTAAGCTTCTGGACTGAATTAATTCAAGCGTGGTTCTTGTGTTGCCTGAATCGTACTCTAATGTAATGCCTTCATTTGCTATCTCGGCAGCCTTCAATTGTGCTCTAGTCGCCTCAAGTACACTTTTAGAGGATTGATATTTTGACCAAGCATTTGAAATTTCAGTATTAATTCTGTTTTTAGTATCTTGTAATATTAACTGGTATCTCTCTTTATTATACGAGGATTTCTTTATAGATGAGATATTTTCGCCCCCTTTAATAATCGGCCAAGTAATAGTCGCTTTGACGGTTTCTTGATCAGTCTTGTCAATCGTGGAGCTGAAATCATCATTTTCAGATTTTGAGTAATTTAGCGATGCCGAAGGAGAAAGTCTTGATCTTTCAATATTTAAGTCTTTAATAGCTATTTCATAGTCTAATTTTGAAATTAAAAGATCCATATTATTTTTGTCAGCTAAATTAAGAGACTCTTCTAAAGAGTTGGGTAACATTAATAATGCCTTTTCTTTTAAACTTTTTGTATCTGGTGATTTTTCTCTAGTGACTCTCTCAAAATTTGTTTTGGATGCTAAAAGTTCAGTTTTTGCTTTAATTAAATTAGCTCTCGCGCCAGCTAAAGATGACTCTGATTGCGCTAAATCTGTTAAAGTAATTTCTCCTTTTTGAAGTCTGGCGTTATCTGAGTCTACCTGTCTTTCAAATAAATTTACGTTTGATGAGTTAAATTCCTCATTTTTTGATTTAAAAATTAAATCAAAATAGGCTGAAGTAGCATCTAATATAGTTTGTTGTTCAACTTTTTTAAGATTTAAGTTGGCTTTTTGAGTTTCAAGTTCAGATTTTTTAAAAGTATTTAAACCTTTAAAACCAGAAAATATTTTTTGATCTACTGAGATTTTTTTACTTTCACTATCTGAATTAGAGTCAGCTAAATTTGCACCGCTTTGATTAGTTCGGTTTGTAGAAGTAATACTTGTTTGATCTCCTGAGAGTGTAATACTTGGTAAAAATTCACTTCTAGAAATATTTTTACTCTGCTTTGCAGATTCAAAATTTTTCCTTTCAGCGTTTAATTGTAAATTGTTTTCTAAAGCTTTCTCAATATAAAACTTTAAATTATCTTGAGCATGAAGATAAGTTGAACTAAATAATACAAAAATTATAAAAAAATATTTTTTCATTTAATTAAACCTAATTGATTTGAGTCTGTGTTTTTCATCAATACTAATCACTGTGTCTGCAGTTTTTGGAAGAGTTTTAAGCATATGTTTTGTTATCCTCTCGTAATACATCACAAAATTTTCTATTTGCTTATTATTCATAGTCTTACTTCCCTTGCCAGTAATTCTTAATTTCTTTTCTTGTAATAATCTCCATTTAAAAACAAATTTAAAACTAGGTACTTTTAAAAAAATCAACTTATCTATCAAATTGAAAATTCTATTATAATTTTTTTTAAGTTCTGAGTTTACTTTTTGTCTCCAAATTCTTTTTTTATCCTTCTGCTTTTCTAGTTTATTTACAGGAATATTCAAATCTTTATTTTTTTGTGCTGTTGCGCCAACACACCATCCTTCAAAGATAACTATATTTGGTTTTTTTTTAACTTTTATCCATTTGCTTTTTGTACATCTATCATCGATAGACTTGTCAAACTTAGGAATAATCATTCTTTTAAAATTATTGCTTTTCAAATTATTTATGCAATGAAGCAACATTTTAGTATCATGAGTGCCTGGTACGCCTCTTGTTAAAAATAATGGGCTAATTTTTTTTGAAATTTTTTTTCTCTCACTTAAAGTTTTGTAAAAATCATCAATTGAAAATATTACTGTTTCTAATTTATAAGCCTCTTTTAATATTATTTTTAAAATATTAGAAATTGTTGATTTCCCGGTTCCTTGACCACCAGTTAAGCCAATTACTTTTGTTTTTTTTTTTTTGAGATAATCTTCTGCGATCATTTTACTGATTGGCAAATAAAACTTATTTAATTGCCCTAATTTATCTCTAAATGGTTCAGACATAACTTCTTGTGAGATAAGAAATTTTAAATATATTTTTTTTAATTTATTATAATTAAAACGCTTATCTTCCATTCTTTTATTTTTTATCTAATGGATGATTTAGACCGTCATTAACTGCAATACTATCAAGACCAAAAGTGTTTATTTCATCAATACAGCCTAAATTAAAACCTGTCATTGCTGGATTTGATCTAGGATTATGATGAGTGTAAATTCCGCATATTGAACAAAAATAGTGTTTCGCAACTTTAGTGTGAAATTGGTAAATCTTTAATTTATCTGTTCCTTTAGTTATTTTAAAATCCTCGTTTTTGACCATAGACATCACTGCTCCTTTTCTTTTACAAAGTGAGCAATTGCAGCGTAAAATTTTTTCTAGGTTACCTAGAGCGTTTATTTCTGCTTCTATGGCACCACAATGACATTTTAATAATTTCATATAACTGTTCTATTTTTTTAAAATAATTTTACATTACGCATCTTTAGTCTTGTCCACAATACATCAAAATCTGATGTAAATGTTCACGTTTTGATTCCTTTTTGATTCCGCAAGGGACTCGATTCACAACTAATTAGTGCATGATTATTTTAGTGTCTTTTAAATTTTCATTGCATTTCAATAAATCTTTCTCGGACTCTCTTAAAGATACAATAAAAATTGATAGATTAAAAAATACAATAGAGAACTGAAAGATTATTGAAATATCTCCAATGTATGGAGTAAGAAAATACAAAATTATTATCATGAATATCGATCTTAGAAATACCTGATACTTAAATACAGCTATTATAGAAAATGAATGAATTAAAAGTTTAAAAAAAGACATTTTAGACTCTCCACAATATCTTAAGCCTCTCTCAGACTCAATTTCATTTAATGGTTTTAAAAATTTTTTTACCGTGCCAGAAAAACTGCTCCACAGGCTGGCCTTAGAATATATTTTTCCAACATCATTTTTTGTTAAAATACTAAAATGACCAAAGTTAATATTTTTTCCTGTAAAAATTATTGTTAACAATTTATGCATTTTATAAAAAAATTGAAAAATAAAACCCTCTGATCTTTTTACTCTTTTGGCAATAACCGAAAAAGCTGGAAAATTATTACTTTTACTTACCAAATCTTTAATTTCCACTGGTCTATCCTCGCCATCACCGTCCATTAAAATCAAATTGTCAAATTTTTTATTTTTAAATACATGTCTTAGTCCAAAAGCTATACACCTAGCGTGTCCTTTATTTGTTTTCATGTTTAATATTTCCAAGGATTTTATGAAATCTGGTTTAACAAAGTTGGGCTGCTTTACCGTTGATGCATCATTGACAACTAAACAATCAAAATGTAATTCCTTAAAACTTTTAATATTTTCGTTTATATCATTTAATAACTTTTGAAGTGACTCCCAATCATTATACACAGGTATTAATATTATAATTTTTTTCATCTTCTACCTATCATACAATAACCTACTGGTTTTATAGTACCAAATACACCAGGGCATATTTTTTTTAATATTTTTGGATTTCCAGTATATATCACGCCATCATCCTCTGATATGTTTGAAGTATTATTGTTAAGATCATTTATCCATAAAGGTCTTGAATATAAATGATAAGATAGGTTTCCAGCATACCACTCATCTCCGATAACAATTTTAATTTCATTATTAAAGTTATCATCCCACTTATTTTGCACAAGTCTCGATATTTCTTTTCCAGGGTAATCTGTCCTTTTTGTTTCGTCTAATATTGAAATTATTAAATAAACAGAAGGAGAAAAGATAAAGAAAAACATAAAAATACGGTAAAACTTTTTAATGTTTTTGATTTCAATACTGTTCCTAAATATTAAAAAAAATAGAGTACCTAAAAATAGGTAAAAAGGAGTCATCCACATTGTCCTAATATTCGCACCTGTTATGATTGATGTTGCTAACATTAATAATATTGGAATTAAGTTAATAGAGATTAAAAAAAAAGTTTTTTTATTTTTCATATCAATTTTAAATTTAAATTTCTTAATAAGGGCAAAGCACATTATAAAGATTGGAATTAAAATAATTATTTGTTTAAAAAGAAAAAGTGTTGGATTTTTTAAATGATTAAGCAAATTTAAATCTGATACCCCTGTTCTATTCAAACCATAAAAAACTGTTACAAAATTATTTTCAAATAACCAAATAAAATGCGGGGTTAAGATGATTAACGAAATTAAAATAGATAAAATATAATTTTTAATAGATTTTTTATACTTTTTTAAATTTAAAATGAAAAAAATAAATAAGGCTACAAGAATATAAATAAATAAATATTTTGATAAAAAACCTAAAGCTGAAAAGATACCAAATAATATCCAGTGTATCTTTTTATTAATATTTAATCCTTGCCAAAAAAAATAAACTGATAAGGCCCAAAAAGGTAATTGACTTACGTTTACATTGAATTCTGGAGTAGTGAAGTTATAAAAATAGGCTCCTGATAATATTAAAACTGATAAAAATGAAAAAACCTTGTTCTCAAGCACCTCAATAGAAAATTTCCAAACAAAATAAAATGCAGTTATTACAAAGATTTGACTTAAAAGATAATAAGCCCAATCATTATTTCCAAATATTTTAAAGAAAAATTCTACTGCAAATGCACTGAAAGGTGGATGTTTATTAAAACCCCAATTTAAATTACTGCCCCAAGCTAAAGCCTCAATAGTATCTAAAGGTAAATTCGTATTTGATAAGGAGGGAATCAAAGTCCACAAAAGTAAATGTGAAAAAAGAAATAAGTAGAAAAATTTATTAATATTTTTTTTTTTAATCATTTTAATATGAAATTATTACAATTTATAAGCTATTGACACGACTAAAATCAAACATATACTCCCCAAATTCAAATAATGGTAAAAAAAACCGCTACTAAAAAAAAATACATACCCAGTTCCAAAGAAAAGTATATGTGTGCTAAACACAAAAAATTTTTTACTGAAGAGTTGTTAAACTGGAAAAAAGATATCATTAAAGCAAATAATTTAGGTAATTTATTAAATTCCTCAGACGACAATGTATCATCTGCTGATATTGTTGACCAAGCTTCCTCGTACACCGATAAATCTGTTGAAATGAAAGCTTTAAATAGAAGTAGAAAATTGATTTCTAAAATAAATTCTGCATTACAAAGACTTAAAGAGGGTACTTATGGATTTTGTGAGGAAACTGGAGAACCTATCGGACTAAAAAGACTTATGGCTAGGCCTGTAGCTACTCTTTCAATTGAAGCACAAGAGAGACATGAAAGAGATGAAAAAATATTTATAGATGACTAAACTTCAGGAATACGATCCCCTTTACTCAAAAGATCATATCCTTTCTGTACCGCCTCCCTTTTTGAAATTTCTTTGTACCATCTTGTAAGACCTTTGAATTTTTTTAATCCAATATCATGCCATTCATGACGAGCAATCCACGGAAACGTTGCTATGTCAGCTATAGTGTAATCTTCTCCAGCTAAAAATTTAGATTGAGATAACCTTGCGTCAAGCTCTTTATAGATTCTCTCTGATATTTTAAAATATCTTTTTTCACCAAATTCACTTTTTCCAGGATTGTAATGATGAAATTGATGGTGTTGACCCAACATAGGACCTACATAAGCCATTTGACCCATTAACCATTGATTAATTATTGTTCTTTGATCTTTTTTGTAAAACTTTCCACTTTTTTCTCCTAGATAGATGAGAATTGCACCAGACTCAAACAAACTTATCTTTTCATGATGATCAATAATAATTGGTATTTTGCTAAAAGGACTAATCTTTTTAAACTCCGGCTTAAACTGTTCATCTTTTGAAATATTGATTTTTGTTACTTTGTATTTAAAATTAATTTCCTCTAACATAATTGAAATTTTCTTACCGTTTGGAGTATCTGCGGTAAGAAGCTCAATCATTTTTTTCCTAGTCTATTTTGAATTGTTTTTGATGATGTAGTAAATTCAAATCTATATTTTTCATTCGGTCTAGCTCTTTTAAAACATTCTACAGATGCAAGAGCTACTTCATGAAAACCTGATAAAATTAATTTTAACTTACCTGGGTAATTGCAAATATCTCCAACTGCAAATATACCTTTTTTATTTGTTTCGAAATTTTCTGAATTTACTTCAATAGTTTTTTTGCTCATATTTAATCCCCATTCTGCAATTGGCCCTAATTTCATTATTAAACCAAAAAAACTTAAAATAATGTCAGTTTGAATTTTTTCACTTTTTCCATTGTCAAATTTTAATGTAATAGAATTAATTTTTTCATCTCCATCAATAGACTCTAGTTGGCAAGGTGTTTTGATATTAATCTTACCTTCTTTTTCAAATTTTTTTATTTCTGTTAAGGTGTGGGGTGCACCTCTAAATTCATCTCTTCGATGGATTAAATTTATTTTTGAAAATTTTGATAGTTCTAATGCCCAGTCTAAAGCTGAATCACCTCCTCCAAATATAGCGATATTTTTATTTTTAAATTTTTCTATATCTCTAACAGAATAAAATAAAAATTTATCTTCAAACTTTCCTGCC
This sequence comes from uncultured Pelagibacteraceae bacterium, assembly GCA_902537845.1. Classification (GTDB taxonomy): domain Bacteria; phylum Pseudomonadota; class Alphaproteobacteria; order Pelagibacterales; family Pelagibacteraceae; genus Pelagilacustribacter. Next base: position 31,898 of record CACBDC010000004.1, on the reverse strand, counting down.
TCTTTTAATGCAAGTTTTCTTGGTTCAAAAGACCCCACGCCTCCAGCTATAATTATGTTTGGGGCAATAAATTCATTTTTTTTATTAGTTTTAACAATCCAATTTTGATTATCTTGTTTAATTTCCTCAACTCTCTCATTTAAAAAAAACTTAGTATTAAAAGGTTTGATCTGCTCCAATAATTTTTTTGTTAATTCTTCACCAGTACACTCTGGTACAGCTGGAATATCGTAAATAGGTTTATCTGGATAAAGTTCTATGCATTGGCCTCCGGCTTTATCTAAATTGTCTATTATTATTGAACTAAGTCCTTTAATACCTAATTGATGAACGGCAAATAAACCTACTGGGCCTGCTCCTATAATAATTGTATCAGTTTTTATCATTAAGATTGCTTGGCTGGAGTTGTTACAGTCATTCCGTCTAATTCATCTGAAATTACTAGTTGACAACTTAATCTACTATTTTTTTTAGGCTCATAGGCCATATCAATCATATCCACTTCTGCGTCCTCTGCTTTTATAAGTTTACTTAACCATTTTTCTTCGACATAAACATGGCAGGTTGCACAAGCCATTGAACCACCACAGTCAGCATCTATTTCGGGAATATCATTTTGAATTGCTCCTTCCATAACTGTAAGACCGCTCTCAACTTCAACGGTTTTCGAGTTTCCTTTACTATCTTGGTAAGTAATTTTAGGCATTAATGAGCTAAATAAATTGAAATTATAATTATCCAAAAAAAAGCATAATATAAAATATAGCCTCTAACAGTGAAAGGCATTTTCTTAATTTTACGTTTTCCTTTTCCTTTATAAGGTTTTGATAATTCCATAATTATTAATATAGGTATATAAAGAAAAAGGGCAAGTATGCAAAAACATACATGCCCTTTTTTTATAAGTTATTATCTATTATCTAGATGCTAATCTTGTGTTTTGCATTGCTGCTGCCCAGATAACTAGACCAAAAGCGATCTTGTTAACAAAGTCAGCCAAATTGTAAATTATGTTTAAAGCATTTGCATCAACACCACCAGTTAAGTAACCGAAAATATATCCTAAAGGATATATTGCCCAACCGATAGTTACGATTATTCTCATTGCACTGAAAGCAGTAGACATCGCTTTGTTACCAGCTTTTGCCGCCATAGTTCCAGCTTCACCAGAGAATATTTCAAACAAGATGTAAATCCATCCAGCCATTCCAATTACGAAACCTACAAATGGTTGAATATAACCAGCTTCACCTAGGTATCCACCGATTAACATTACTAATGAACCAATTAATAGCTTCCAGAATATAGAAGTTGGCACCTTTCTTACAGCTGCCAAGATTAGATAGAATTCGATCATTTGAAGTGGCACTGTGATTAACCAGTCAATATATCTGTATACTGTTGGTGTATCACCTGTAGTCACCCAAACTTCTCTCATGTACATGTAGTGAACGAATGCAACACCAGTTACAAGTCCAGCTACTGTTAAAGATGTTCTCCATGATGCAGCTACTGTGTTTCTTTCTGCGAAAAAGAATACTGTAGTTGCGATCATTCCCATAGATACAAGCCAGAATGAAATTCCTACGAAATCATTAGTTTGTAACATGGCAGTCGCTGCGTTAGCAGAGCTAGTAATGCCTAAAAAGGCAAGAGCCGCCAAAGCAAGAAGACCTAATTTTCTCATGAAAACCTCCCTCGTTTGTTTAGTTTTCGTTTAGTTTATATATAAACTACTCGGACAAGTGAAAAATTTCCTCACTACCGAATAACTTGACGGGAACCATAGTAAAAAACAAAGTTACAGTGAAGTGTTTTTTTCGCTAAAAATGCGCAATTTTATTGGTTTTTTTATTTTTTTTTGGGGATATTTATGAAATACTCTCTAAAATTAGCAATTTTGAGGGGGAAAGTTTGAATCAAAAATATAGTAAAATTTACGAAAAATCTATCAAAAATCGAGAGGACTTTTGGAGAGAAATTTCACAAAACATCTTTTGGTACAAAAAACCTTCAAAAATACTTAACTCGGACAATCCTCCATTCTACAAATGGTTTGAGGATGGGATAACTAATACTTGTTATAATGCATTAGACTTACATATCGATGAGGGTAGAGGTAAAAAACTTGCAATTATTTATGACAGTCCCATCACTGGGGTTAAAAGGAATATAACTTACAATGAATTAAGAGATAAGGTTTCAATGTTTGCTGGAGCCTTAAAAAATCAAGGTATTACTAAGGGTGACAGAGTAATAATTTATATGCCGATGATACCCGAAGCAGTCATTGCAATGCTCGCTTGTGGAAGAATTGGAGCGGTTCATTCTGTTGTCTTTGGTGGTTTTGCAGCGAACGAACTTGCAAGTAGAATTGATGACTCTAAGGCAAAACTTTTAGTTACAGCTTCATGCGGCTATGAGCCTGGAAGAACTGTTCACTATAAACCACTAGTAAACAAAGCTTTGGAACTTGCAAATCATAAACCAGATAAATGTATTATTTTTCAGAGAGAAAAAGATAAAGCAGAGCTAAATTCTAAAATGGATATTACTTGGGAAGATGCTCACAAAAATGCGAAACCTACAAATTGCGAAGAAATGAAAGCTAATGAATACGCTTACATTCTCTATACGTCTGGAACCACGGGTTTACCAAAAGGAATTGTAAGAGATATTGGTGGACATATAGTTGCTTTAAAGTGGACGATGAAAAATATTTATAACATCAACCAGGACGATGTATGGTGGTCTGCAAGCGATATTGGTTGGATAGTGGGTCACTCTTATATTGTATATGCTCCTTTATTTTACGGATGTACTACAGTTCTTTTTGAAGGAAAACCAGTTGGTACTCCTGATGCTGGAGTTTTTTGGAGAGTCATCTCAGAACACAAGGTAAAATCTCTTTTCACAGCCCCTACGGCAATTAGAGCAATTAAAAAAGAGGATCCTAATGGTGAGTTTTTTAAAAAATATGATCTAAGTAAATTTGATAAATTGTTTTTAGCAGGTGAAAGGGCTGATCCTGATACAATAAAATGGTTTGAAAAATTATCTAACTCACCTGTCATAGATCATTGGTGGCAAACAGAGACGAGTTGGGCTATTACTTCTGATTGTACTGGCATAGAGTCTTTTCCAGTGAAATATGGGTCTGCCTTTAAACCAGTGCCGGGTTATGATTTAAAAGTTTTAAATTCAGAAGGCAAAGAAGTAGGTCCAGGAAAAATGGGAGATATAGTTGTTAAGCTTCCACTGCCTCCAGGGACATTTCCTACACTTTGGGGTGCTGATAAAAGATACAAAGAAAATTATATGTCTACTTACCCTGGTTATTATCAAACTTACGATGCAGGACACATTGATGAAGATGGATATGTTTGGATTATGTCGAGAACAGATGACATTATAAATGTTGCCGGTCATAGATTGTCAACTGGAGCGATTGAAGAAGTTTTAGCTGAACATAAAGATGTAGCTGAATGCGCTGTAATAGGTATTGCTGATAAATTAAAAGGACAGATTCCCATAGGCCTACTAGCCTTAAAAGCCGGAGTTACAAAAGATAAGAAAGATATAATCAGTGAGTGTGTAAAAATGGTCAGAGATAAAGTTGGTCCAGTCGCAGCTTTTAAAATTGCAATCGTAGTTAAAAGATTACCAAAAACAAGATCTGGAAAAGTTTTGAGAGGAACGGTTAGAAAAATAGCTGACAATGAACCTTATAAAATGCCAGCTACAATAGATGATCCTGCTATTTTAGATGAAATTAAAACTGACTTAATTGATAACAAAATTTTAAAACTTTAGTGGTGTTCCTTTAGACTCCTTAATTACTTTTCCCTCGGACATTACCAAATGACCATTTACGATAGTAGCTACAGGAAAACCTTTTACTTTATGATTATTAAAAGGTGTCCAGGCACATTTGCTTGCAATCATTTCATTTTTGATAACAACCTCTTTGTGCATGTCAGCTATTGTTAAATCTGCGTCGTAACCTTCTTTTAAATATCCTTTATTTTTAATCCCAAAAATTTTACAAGGATTTTCACACATTAGGTTTATCAGTTGTTGAAGTGTTAATTTTCCATTGTTTACATGATCTAACATGACTGGAAAAATAGTTTGAACTCCTGGCATGCCTGAGGGAGAATTAGGATATTCTTTTTCTTTATTTTTTCTCAAGTGTGGGGCATGGTCAGAACCTAACACATCAACAATATTATTTTTAATTGCAACCCATAAACGATCATAATGCTCCTTAGTTCTTATAGGAGGATTCATCTGCGCATAAGTTCCAATTTTGTCATAACAATCTGGTGCGTACATAGTCAAATGTTGGGGTGTAGTTTCAAAAGTGACATTTTTTTTATGCATAGCTAAAAAATCAACTTCGTCTTTTGTAGTCACGTGAAGAACATGAATTTTTTTATTATACCTCTCTGCAATTTTAACTACTCTTCTTGTAGATGACATAGCTACTTCTACATTTCTCCATTCAGCATGTGAGTGAACATCTCCTTTTTTTATAAATGTTTTTCTAATTTTTATAATATCTTCATCTTCTGAGTGTATAGATACAATTCTATCGCTGCTTGAGATTACTTTTTCTATGTCAGCCTCTTTATCTACTAATAAATTTCCTGTTGAGGAACCTGCAAATAATTTTACACCACAGCAACCTTCAACATCTTTTAGCTGGGCAAGTTGATTGGTATTGTTAGGCGTTGCTCCAAAATAAAAAGCATAATTACTATGCATTCTATTTTTAGCTGCTTGTAACTTTTTATCAAACTCTACCAAATTAGATGTAGGCGGATTGGTATTAGGCATTTCAAATAAAGAAGTTACACCACCTAACACTGCAGCTCTACTACCGCTTTCTAGATCTTCTGCATCAGTTGATCCTGGCTCTCTAAAGTGAACTTGAGTATCAATTATTCCTGGCAAAACAACTTTATCTGTAGCATCATATACTTTAGAACTGTTAAGTTCGATTTGGCCAATCTTTTTAATTTTGTTACTTGATAAACCAATATCTGTTTTTGTGAGCTTGCCATTTATGTAGCAAGAACCATTTTTTATAATGAGGCTAAAATTATCAGACATGATTTAAAAAATATAATATACAATATATATTTACAAATATGGAAAAAGATCAAATTATTTTATTAGAGAACCGTGGATTAATCTTAATATCAGGTGAAGATGCCAAAAATTTTCTTCAAAATATCATTACTAATGATATTGAAAAAGTTAGTTTATCTACCTCGATATTTTCAGCTCTTTTTACGCCTCAAGGCAAATATTTATTTGAATTTTTTTTGATACAATCAAAGAATGGTTATTTCTTAGATTGTGACGATGAATTTACAAATGAAATTATAAATTACTTATCAAAATATAAATTAAGATCAAAAATTGAAATAACAAATATTTCAAAAGATTATGTAATTGGGTTAATTAACTTAGAGAAGTTTTTAGATATACAAAAAAATGAAAATAAAACAGGGGATACAATTGAATTTAGGGGTGGCCCTCTTTTTCTGGATCCTCGAAATAATAATTTAGGAGCAAGAATATTATCAACTTTAGAAAAATTACATCTTACTATAAGAAAATTAGATTTGAAGATTGTTAAACCTGATACATATTTTGCAAAAGCCCATTCTTTAGGAATTCCAATAAAAGGTATTGAAAACTTAAAAGATCAATTATTTGGATTGGAGGCAAACTTTGAGGAGCTTAACGCAATTGATTTCAAAAAGGGATGCTATATCGGCCAAGAAAACACTGCTAGAATGAAATTAAAAGATAAATTAAGAAGAAGATTATTACCAATTTCTTCAAAAGAAAAATTAAATTTGGGGGAGGAAATTTTTTATAATAAAACCAAAATAGGTAAAATACTTATTGAACAACCTTATCCGTTTGGTTTAATAAAAGTAATTGATCCAAATGTTGAAGAATTTGAAAATAAAGAACTTTTAGCAAATAACAAAAAGTGTAGAATTTTAAAGAGCGTTTAATAATCTTGAAAGAGAAGCTAAGATCCCATAACCGCTCAATTCAATAAAAGCTATAACTAAAATTATAAGCACTATTCGTTTATTTTTTTTTAAATATTCAATCATTAATAAGCTTTTTGGTGCGGTCGGAGAGACTCGAACTCTCACGGGAAACCCACACGCCCCTCAAGCGTGCCTGTCTACCAATTTCAGCACGACCGCTTTAATAATGCGACAATAAATGAATGACAATATTAGTGCAAGTTGATAGATTAGAATAAGTATGTCCGCACAAGAACAATTTAATAGAAGCTCTTCTGAGATTTATAAAAAGATCTCGAAACACGTTCCTGAAATAGAGTGGAAAGTGCACGCGCCTTTAATAGAAAAAATTAATAAATTAAAAAAAGAGAAGAATGCTGTAATTCTTGCCCATAACTATCAAACACCAGAAATATACCATGGAGTTTCTGATATAGCGGCTGACTCATTAGCTCTCGCAGTTGAAGCTGCAAAAACTTCTGCTGATATAATAGTTCTTTGTGGAGTTCATTTTATGGCTGAGACAGCAAAATTAATGAGTCCAGATAAAAAAGTTCTGATTCCTGATATGGATGCAGGATGCTCACTTGCTGCCTCATTGACTGGCGAAGATGTAAGATTATTAAAAAAACAATATCCAGGTGTTCCAGTCGTATCTTATGTGAACACCTCAGCTGATGTGAAAGCTGAAACTGATGTATGTTGTACTTCCGCTAACGCAGTCAAGGTCGTGGAGTCATTAAACACTGATAAAGTAATATTCTTGCCTGATCAACACTTAGCGAATTATGTAGCCAAACAAACTAAAGTAAAAATAATTTCTTGGAAAGGTTCGTGTATCGTGCATGAACAGTTTTCGCCAAAAGAAATTCAAGATATTAGAAAAGCAAATCCTGGAATTAAAGTTATCGGTCACCCAGAGTGTCCTAGTGATGTTTTAGATGCATGTGATTTTGCCGGTTCAACTGGTGGTATGATTGATTATGTTAAAAAAAATCAACCTAAAAAAGTTATGTTGGTTACTGAGTGTTCAATGAGTGATAATGTGCAAGCAGACAATCCTAATGTTGAATTTATTAAGCCTTGTAATCTTTGTCCTTACATGAAAAAGATTACCTTACAAAAAATTCTTGATTGTCTAGAAAGTGAAAAGAATGAAATTTTAATTGAGGAAAAAATGGCTAAAGCAGCAAGACAATCTGTTCAAAGAATGACTGAAATTGGTCGCTAGATCAGTGCAAAAATTAAATCAATTTTATATCAGATCAGTAGTAAAAAGGGCTTTGGATGAAGACTTAAGACCCAGTGGTGACATAACTACTAAACTCATAAAATCAAAAAATAAAATAATTAAAGCTAGGATAATAGCTAAACAAGACGGAGTAATTGCTGGATTAGAATTCTGCAAATCAGCCTTTAAATTAATTGGAAGAGAAACATTTTTTATCAAAAAAGTCTCTGATGGAAAAAAAATTAAAAAAAATAAGGTGATTGCTGAAATAAAAGCTAAGGCAAAAACAATCTTAACAGCTGAAAGAACCGCTTTAAATTTTTTAAATCATGCCTCAGGTATTGCAACAATTACTAATCAATTTGTAAAAAAAATTGGTAAAAAAACCAGGATCTGTTGCACCAGGAAAACAACACCGAATTTAAGAACACTTGAAAAATATGCAGTCAGAAAAGGTGGGGGTTATAATCATAGATACAATTTAAGTGATGAAATTCTTATTAAAGATAATCATATTAATGTATCTAATAGTCTTAGAGACTTAGTTAAAAAAGCCATAAAAACAAAAAAAATTATTACTGTTGAAATAGAAAACATTAGTCAACTTAATGAGGTTCTAGGTTTAAAATTTAAAAGAATACTTTTTGATAATATGAACTCGTCACAGTTAAAAAAATGCTTAAAAATATGTAAAAATAAGTATCAAACAGAATATTCTGGCAATGCTACTTTAAAAAATATTAAACAAATATCAAAAACAGGGGTAAATAGAATTTCAGTAGGTGCAGTCACTCACAGCGCTAAATCATTTGATACTACTTTATTGTTTAGATAGCTCTGCTTGAGCAGCAGCTAGTCTAGCTACTGGTACTCTGAATGGGGAGCATGAAACGTAGTTAAGACCTGTTCTAGAGCAAAATTCAATACTCTTTGGATCGCCACCGTGTTCTCCACATATCCCAAGTTTAATTTTTTTATTTGTTTTTCTGCCTCTTGACGACGCTATTTCCACTAACTCACCTACTCCATTTTGATCAATGCTTACAAACGGGTCAACTTCAAAAATTTTATTATCAATGTAATCATTTAAAAATTTTCCTGAGTCGTCTCGACTTATGCCTAATGTGGTTTGAGTTAAATCATTAGTTCCAAAGCTAAAAAAATCAGCATATTTTGAAATAGAATTAGCCTGTAATGCTGCACGAGGTAATTCAATCATTGTACCAACCATATATTCTAATTTAATTTTATTTTCTTTTTCAATAGCTTTTGCGATTTTATTGACTAAAGCTCTTAAAATTTTTAATTCAGAGTCAGTAGATACTAAAGGTATCATTATTTCTACAAAAGCTGATTTGACTTTTTCTTTTTTCAGTTCAACTATTGCCTCAAAAATTGCCCTACATTGCATCTCATATATCTCTGGAAAAGAAATTCCTAGCCTACATCCTCTATGACCCAACATTGGGTTCTCTTCATGAAGTTCAGCTATCCTATCTTTTACCTCTTTCGCTGATAAATTTAAAGATCTTGCAACTTCTTCTATATCTTTGTCAGCTTTTGGTAAAAACTCATGAAGTGGTGGATCTAATAATCTTACTGTAACAGGTAAGCCTGCCATAATTTTAAATATTTTTTTAAAGTCTTCTTTCTGATGAGGTAGAAGTTTATCTAGCGCGCTATTTCTATCCTCTTTTGATTTAGACAAAATCATTTGTCTAACAGATAAAATTCTCTCCTCATCGAAGAACATATGCTCAGTTCTACATAAACCGATTCCCTCAGCACCGAACTCTCTAGCCGTTTTGCTATCTGCTTCTGTTTCAGCATTAGTTCTTACTTTTAGTTTCCTAAATTCATCAGCCCAGTTCATTATTTTAGAGAAGTATCCAGAGATTTCCGGTTGTACAGTTGGCACTAACCCTTTCATTACTTTTCCACTTCCGCCATCTATAGTAATAATATCTCCTTCTTTTATAATTAAATCACCAGCTTTGAATTGTTTTAATTCATAATCGATTGTTATTTCACTCGAACCTGAAACGCATGGTCTGCCCATACCTCTTGCTACTACTGCAGCATGACTTGTCATTCCTCCCCTTGCAGTAAGAATTCCTTTAGCTGCATGCATTCCATGTATATCTTCTGGTGAAGTTTCTAACCTTACTAATATCGTATCTTGCATCATCCCATTTAATTTCTCTGCTTCATCAGCGGTAAAAACAACTTTGCCACTTGCAGCTCCTGGTGATGCGGGTAAACCCAAAGCAATTACTTCTTTTTCGACTTTATCATCTAAAGTAGGATGTAATAAAGTGTCTAGAGTGTTTGGGTCAATTCTTTTAATCGCTTCTTTTTTTGAAATTAATTTTTCTTTAACCATATCCACTGCAATTTTTATTGCAGCTTTAGCAGTTCTCTTTCCAGATCTAGTTTGCAGCATCCAAAGTTTATTATTCTCTACTGTAAACTCAATGTCTTGCATATCTTTGTAATGCTTTTCTAACTTAAGAAATACTTTTGCAAGCTCTTTATAAACTTTAGGCATAACCTCTTCCATAGAAGGATCTTTTGAGTCTGAGTCTTGTTTTGCTTTTTTGGTGATATACTGAGGAGTTCTTGTGCCTGCTACAACATCTTCACCTTGTGCATTAATTAAAAATTCTCCGAAGAAAGATTTTTCTCCAGTTGAAGGATTTCTAGTAAATGCAACACCTGTTGAACAATTATTACCCATATTTCCAAAAACCATAGCTTGAACATTTACAGCTGTTCCCCAATGATCTGGAATTCGATTTAATTTCCTGTAAGTTTTTGCTCTTTGGCTGTCCCAAGATAAGAATACAGCATTGATAGCTCCTAATAATTGTTCTCTTACATCTTGAGGGAAATTAATTTTTTTTTCTTTTTTTACCAATTCTTTAAAGTTTATAATTAAACCATCCCAATCGTTTTCATCTAAATCTGTATCTAACAGGACTCCTTTGGTTAACTTATAATTATCAATTAGCTCTTCAAACAAATGTCCCTCTACCCCTAAAACTACGCTGCTATACATTTGTATAAATCTTCTATAGCTATCTTTGGCAAATCGTCCGTTCAACGTTTTCTTTTTTAATGACTCTACTGTCTTATCATTTAAGCCAAGATTAAGGATAGTATCCATCATACCAGGCATAGAAATTCTCGCGCCTGATCTAACTGAAACTAGTAATGGATTTTTAAGATCGCCGAATTTCTTTTTAGTCTTTTTTTCTATATTCCTAAGTTCTGCCTCAATATTTTTAATAACGTTTTTAGGAAGTTTTTTTTTATTTTTATAAAAAAGAGCGCAAACATCTGTTGTAATTGTAAACCCAGGTGGAACAGGCAAACCTAATCTACCCATCTCACCAAGATTAGCTCCCTTTCCACCCAAAATATTTTTTTTGTTTTTTAATTTTTTTGCAGATTTATCATCAAAACTAAATAATACTTTTGCCATTACAGACCTTCTAATTTTGAAAAATCAATAAAGTTGTCAAAAGTATTACAGTACATTTTAAGCAACTCTAATCGATTATTTTTAATATCCTGATTTTCATCATTTACTACAACATTGTCAAAAAAATTATCAGTAGACACTTTGGTATCAGAAAGCTTTATCAACAAGCTTTCATAGTCTTTATTGTCATCTTTGACTGTAAAAGCTTTGCGAATCTCATTTATTTTTTCATGAAGTATTTTTTCCTCATCTTTTCTGAATAATACAGCATCGGGCCTACCAACAATACTCTTCCCAGCTTTATCTAAAATATTTGAAGCTCTTTTATACGAGCTGATTGCATTAAGTCCGACTCCTTTATTTTTGTATTTATTCATTAAAATTGTTTTTGCATAAAGAGCTAAAAAATTATCTCCAGCATGAGAGCTAATTGATGCTTCAATAATATCAGTTTTAATATTTTTCAATTTTAATACGTTTCGCATTCTTTCCTTTATAAATTCCAAAACTTCTTGTTCGGTTTTCTCATTTATTATTTCGACTCCCTGTTCTTGATAAAGTCTTATGGAGTAACTAATTAAATCTCTTAGTTTAAAAGATAATTTATTTTCAATAATTATTCTTAGCAATCCAACAGCAGCTCGTCTTAAGGCAAAAGGATCTTTTGAACTTGTAGGTTTTTCGTCAATAATAAAAAAACCAACTAAAGTGTCTATCTTATCTACAATTGAAATTGAATAACTGAAAGGTTTCTTAGGTAAAACCGATGTAAGACCTGTTGGTAGATAATGATCACTTACTGAATTAGCTACATCTTCCTCAAAACCTTGTGCTAATGCAAAATATTTTCCCATTACACCTTGAAGCTCTGGATATTCTCCAACTAGGTCGGAACATAAGTCAGATTTAGAAATAGAGGCTGCTACTTGAACTTTTTCTTTATTAATATTTAAATCATCAGATAATAAGCCGGCCAAATGTCTTAATCTTTGGGTTTTATCATAAATAGTTCCTAGTTTTTCATAAAAAGTAACTGATTTTAGATTAGCTATTTGCTTGATCAAATTTTTAGATCTATCTTTATCCCAGAAAAATTTGGCATCTGCTAGTCTTGCCTCTACAACTCTTTTATTTCCTTTGGTGATAAATTTTTTTTCATCTTTTTTATTTGCTACTACAAAAAAATAATTAGTTAATCGATCTCTACTATCAAAAATTGGAAAATATCTTTGATGTTTCTCTAAAGTTGAGATTATAATTTCTTTGGGTATTTGAAGATAATCTTTACTAAAACTAATATGAAGTAAGTTTGGATTCTCAACAATATTTACGACCTCTTCTAAAAGTTTTGGATTAAGTTTCTCTTTATATTGTTTAGATTGAGAAAATGAACCAATCTTTTTTCGAATAATTTCTTCTCTTTCCTTATGATCTATAATTATTTTGCTACCCCTTAAAAAATTTGAGTAATCTTTGAAATCTTTTATTTTTTTATTTTTTGTAATTAAATCTTGTTCAATAATTACTTCATCAGTAGTGTCAAGATGTTCAAGTTTGAATGGTAATTTTTTGTTATTAAACTTTATAAAAATTGACCTTAGTGGCCTACCCCACATCAAATTATGTTCTGACCATTTCATTGATTTCTTCCAATTAATTGACCTTATTGCTTCAGGAATAATCTTGATTAGTAAATCTTCAACTAAGATTGATTGAGATTGAGTTTTGATAAAATAAAATTTCCCTTTATCAGTATCTTTTTGAATTAAGTCTGTCTCATTTACATTTTTGGATCTTATAAAACCTTTTAGCACTTGATCAGGAGAACCTACTTTTGGTCCTTTGATCTCTTTAGCCTCCGTTTTAATTTTTTCAACAATATCTTTTACTAAAAGTGTTAGCCTTGTTGGTGAAGAAAAAACTGATAATTCTTTATACTTTATATTATTTGTTTTAAGGGAGTTTTCAACAAATTGTTTTATTTGGTATCTTGCTTCTATTTGTAATTGTGGTGGAATTTCCTCACTATATAATTCCAATAAGAGTTCTGCCATAATTTAACTTTGTAAACTTAACCATAAAGCCCCACAGCCTTTTGCAAGCTCCCTAATTCTAGTTATATAACCAGTTCTTTCTGCGACACCAATGACTCCACGAGCGTCTAATAAATTAAAAATATGACTTGCTTTTAGACATTGATCATAAGCTGGTAATGATAGTTTCTTTTCAAGTAAAGATTTACATTCATTTTCAGTGTTTTCAAAATTTTTGAGTAGAGTGTCAGTATTTGCAAACTCAAAGTTATAAGCTGAAAATTCTTTTTCAGCTTGAAAAAACACTTCTTTATATTTTACGCCTTCGTTATTCCAATCAAGGTCAAAAACATTATTTTTACCTTGAACAAACATGCAAAGTCTTTCAAGACCATAAGTAATTTCTACTGGAACAGGTTTGCATTCTATACCGGTCATTTGCTGAAAGTAAGTGAACTGAGTTATCTCCATTCCATCGCACCAAACTTCCCAACCCAAGCCTGCTGCGCCTAAGGTTGGACTTTCCCAATCATCTTCAACGAAACGTATGTCATGATTTTTTACATCTATACCAATAGTAGCTAAACTTTTAAGATAAAGTTGTTTAATATTTTTTGGAGATGGTTTAATAATTACTTGATACTGATAATAGTGCTGTAACCGATTTGGATTTTCTCCGTATCTTCCATCTGTTGGTCTTCTTGAGGGTTGGACATAAGCTGCCTTCCAGGGCTTCGGTCCAAGAGATCTTAGGGTAGTGGCAGGATGAAAGGTTCCAGCTCCAACTTCTAAATCATAAGGTTGTAAAATTACACATCCGTTCTTGCCCCAAAATTTTTGTAAATTCATGATGATGTCTTGAAAAGACAAAAAATTTAATTTTTTTAGTATTTTTTTTGCTACTTTTTTTTTAACTGGCATTTATAAACCAAATTTTTGCCACATCGATTTTTCTTCTATAATATTAGCTAGCTTTTCAACGGGATCTTGTATTGAGGAAGAAAGTTTTCTTGCAATAAATCCTTTGGGTTGTTCAAAGTTTTTAATAATTACCTTGTCACCAAATTTTTCTTTTAAAATTTGATCAGCGTTCCCAATCCCGTCAATTAATCCAAGATTTAAAGATGTTTTACCCGTCCAAAATTCACCCGTGAAAATATTATTTTTTTCAGGATCTTTAAGTTTAGAACCTCTACTTGTTTCTACAACTTTGATGAAATCAGCATGTAATTCTAATTGAATGCTCTTAAGTCTTTTAACATCTTCCTCTTTCTCATCTACAAATGGGTCCAAAGTGCTTTTATTTTTTCCAGCAGTATAAACTCTTCTCTCAACTCCAATTTTTTTTATCAAGTCTTTAAATCCAAATGATGCTGAAATAACTCCGATCGATCCAATAATAGAGCTTGAGTTTGCATAAATTTCATCACCAGCGCAGGAAATTAAATAACCACCTGATGCAGCAACATCTTCTGCAAATATTATCACTTTAACTTTGTTTTTTTCTGCTAATTGTCTGATGTAACTATAAATTAAATGCGATTGTACTGGGGATCCTCCAGGAGAATTAATCGATATTGCAACATGAGTAATCTTTTTTAATGAAAATGCTTTTTTAAGTATTTCTCTTTGACCAGCTAGTTCTATACCTTTTTTGAATCTTCCAGCTGAACCGATAACCCCGGTAAGTCTTACATGTGGAACTATTTTTTTCTTTTTAAATATTGAAAACATAATTTAGATGATTGTAGTTATTCTTATAACAGCAATAAATTAAATTTTAATATTAAATTACGCTACTTATAGTTGAATTATAGGTGCGTCACCACGTTACTATTTAAAATTTTATTATTAATAAAATCAATTGTAAGTAAAGTCTATGGGATCAGTAATACCACTTAAAAAGTCTGCTAACTCAGCATATCTCGAACTTAAAAATATGCTTGGTGCAAGATTGCAAAAAGTCGAAAGCTTAATTGAGCAAAAACTTAAGAGTGATGTTGATTTAATTGAGAAGATGAGTGAACACCATTTAAAATCGGGTGGCAAAAGATTAAGAGCATTATTAACTTTAGAATCTGCTAAATTAACTGGGTACAAAGAAGAAGTCAGAGATATTAATCTTGCTGCATGCGTAGAGTTAATTCATTCTGCAACCTTGCTACATGATGATGTAATCGATGAAAGTTCATTAAGAAGAGGAGTTAAAACAACTAACTCAATATGGGGTAACCAATCATCAATTTTAGTTGGAGATTATCTTTTAAGTAGATGTTTTGAAATTATGGTTCAAGACGGTGATCTCGAAGTACTTCAGCTTCTATCATCAACCTCTGCAAAAATAGCTCAGGGAGAAGTTTTACAACTACAACATAAAGGTGAAGCAGATCTTTTAGAGGAAACATACATAGATATAATTAGTTTAAAAACTGCAGCTCTTTTTGCTGCTGCAACAAAAACAGGAGCTTGTATTTCTAAAAGTAATGAAAAAGAAAAAAAAGCATTAGAGTCATACGGAAGAAATTTAGGTCTTGCTTTTCAGATAGCAGATGATGCACTCGATTATTACGCTAAAGAAAAATTTTTTGGTAAAGAAATTGGAAAAGATTTTTATGAAGGTAAAGTAACATTACCTCTTATAACAATTTTTCAAAAAGGTAATGAGGAGGAAAAAGAATTTTTAATGGAAACAATGAAAAAAGATAAAAGGACTGAAGAAGATTTTAGTGAAACATCAGCTTTAATTTTTAAATATAAAGCAGTTGAGACAAGTTTGAAAAAGGCAGAATATTTTGTAAATGTTTCTTACGATGCTTTAGCAATATTTCCGGATAGTGAAGATAAAAGAATCTTGCAAAATTTGACTAGCTTTAGTTTAAATAGATCTTTTTAAGGATAAAGAAGTTCTTTTTCCCATTTTCCATTTTTATTCTTATAATTCAATCGTTCATGAATTCTTCCCTCGCCATCAACCCAAAATTCAATCTCGTCTGGCAGTACTCTCCATCCGGACCAATGCGGAGGTCTTGGTACATTATTTTCATCAGGATATTTTTTTTCAAATTCTTTTATTTTTTCTAAAAAAGTATTTCTTTTATCTAATGTTTGTGATTGCGAAGATGCCCAAGCACCAATTCGATTTTTATATGGTCTGGAATTAAAATAATCATCAGCTTCTTTTTTTGAAACTTCCTCAACGCTTCCAATTACCCTGACCTGACGTCGTAAACTTTTCCAATGAAAGCACATTGATGCTTTAAGATTTTCCTTTAGCTCACTACCTTTTTTACTATTAAAATTGGTGTAAAAGACAAAGCCTTTATTGCTCAATCCTTTTAATAGGACCATTCTAACATTGGGCTGATTATCTTTATTGGCAGTAGCAACTGCTACTGCGTTTGGATCGTTAATTTCAGTCTTCTCAGCCTTAGCAAACCATTTTTTAAACAATTCTATTGGATTATCCAAATCTTCAAAGCAACTGTCTATACCGAGAGAATTTTTGCCATTTTTTTGATTCATATATTTATTAAAATAAACTATACATTATTTACTTATGTCTTTTAATACTTTTGGAAAAATATTCCGTTTTACAACTTGGGGAGAGTCTCATGGCCCTGCTATAGGCTGTGTGATTGATGGCTGCCCCCCAAATATTCCGCTTACTGAAAAAGATATTCAGGCTGATATGGACAGAAGAAGACCTGGGCAGTCTAAATTTACTACACAAAGGAAAGAACCAGATAAAGTAATTATTTTGTCTGGTGTCTTTGAAGGTAAAACAACAGGTACACCTATTTCAATTATCATTTATAATGAAGATAAGAAATCTAGAGACTACGAGTCTATAAAAAATAAATTTAGACCTGGACATGCTGATTATACTTATTTTAAAAAATATGGTATTCGAGATTTTAGAGGTGGCGGTCGCCAATCAGCTAGAGAGACAGCTAGTAGAGTTGCTGCCGGGGCAGTTGCAAGGGTTGTATTAAAAAAAATTATTGGAGACAAATTTAACGTTATTGGAGCTGTCACACAACTCGGATTAATGTCTTGTGATAAATCCAACTGGAAAGACTCAGAAATTAGAAAAAATCCTTTTTTCTGCCCAGATAAAAAATCTGTAAAACTTTGGGAAAAATATCTTTTAGCAGTAAGAAAAGCAGGATCTTCATGTGGAGCAGTTATCGAATTGAGAGCTACTGGAATTCCAGTTGGATTGGGAGCCCCTATTTACTCAAAATTAGATACTGATATTTCTGCTGCTTTAATGAGTATAAATGCTGTTAAGGGTGTTAATATTGGATCAGGAATGAATGCTGCATTTCTAAGTGGTGAAGAAAACTCGGATGAAATAAGAAAAAAATCTGGAAAAATAAAATTTAAAACTAATCATGCGGGTGGAATACTCGGAGGAATTTCTTCGGGACAAGATATCGTGGCATCTTTTGCAGTAAAACCGACTTCATCTATTTTAACCAGCAGGGAAACTATTGATAAGAAAGGTAAGAATACAAAAATTTCTGTTAAAGGAAGACACGATCCGTGTGTAGGGATTAGAGCAGTTCCAATAGGTGAGGCAATGATGAATTGTGTTTTACTTGATCATTTATTAATGCATAGAGCTCAATGCAGTTAGTTTGAAATTTTACTTTTATTTTTTGCTAAAATTATATTCGAATTTAATGTTTCTTCTACTTTATTCACTATAGACGAACTATCCAAACCAGCTATTTCGTACATTTTTTCTGGTGTATCTTGATCGATAAAAATGTCTGGTAAAATCATTGATCTGAATTTTAATCCCCTGTCAAACACGCCTCGGTCAGATAAAAATTGCATTACATGAGACCCGAAGCCACCGATTGAACCCTCCTCAATCGTAATTAATACCTCGTGATTTGAAGCTATTTCAATAATTAATTTCTCGTCTAAAGGTTTAGCAAATCTTGCATCAACTAAAGTGCATCCAATTCCTTTTTTTTTAAGTTCATCACAAGCTTTTTTGCACTCCTCTAGCCTCGTTCCAAAATTCAGTAAAGCTACCTTTTTTCCATCTCTGATTATTCTTCCTTTGCCAATTTCAATAGTTGCATTAATCGATGGTAAATTTACGCCTACTCCATTTCCTCTAGGATATCTAAAAGCTGAAGGACGGTCATTTATATTTATTGAAGTATTAATCATTTTAACAAGTTCGGACTCATCACTAGCAGCCATAACTACAAAATTTGGTAAAGTTGAAAGATATGTAATATCAAAGGAGCCAGCGTGTGTAGGGCCATCAGCACCAACTAAACCTGCTCGATCTATTGCAAATCTAACTGGTAAAGATTGTAATGCAACATCATGAACCACTTGATCATATGCTCTTTGTAAAAAAGTAGAGTAAATTGCCGCGTAAGGTTTAAAACCTTCAGTTGCTAAACCTGCTGCAAAAGTGACTGCGTGTTGTTCAGCTATTCCAACATCAAAGGTTCGATCTGGGAATTTTTTTTCAAATAAATTTAATCCAGTTCCAGATGGCATTGCTCCAGTTATACCAATAATTTTTGTATCTTGTTCAGCATGCTTTATCAAAGTTTCGGCAAAAACTTTTGTATAAGTTGGTACATTGGATTTTGATTTAGTCTGCTCACCTGTAGAAATATTAAATTTTGAAACTCCATGGTATTTATCTCCTGAGTCTTCTGCTGGTTTATAACCTTTTCCTTTTTGAGTTCTCACATGAATTAACACTGGTCCTTGATGGTTTGAATTTTTAACATTTTCAAAAATTTGCACTAAATTCTCCACGTCGTGACCATCTATAGGGCCAACATAATAAAAGCCTAGTTCGCTAAATAATGTACCCCCAGTAACAATATTTCTTAACAAATCCTCAGCTTTACCTGCTTTTTGACTAAATCTTTTTGAAAACGAGGAGATCACCATTTTAATTGTTTCCCTAAGACTGAAATACAATTTACCAGATAATAATTTAGCTAAATAATTACTCATAGCGCCAACAGGTCTTGCAATTGACATATCGTTATCGTTTAAAATTACAATTAGTTTTGATTTTAGTGCTCCTGCATTATTCATTGCTTCATAAGCCATCCCTGCGCTCATAGCGCCGTCACCGATAACTGCTATTACGTTATTATTATTATTAGATAATTTTTTTGCTACCGCCATTCCTAATGTGGATGAAATAGAAGTCGAGCTATGTGCTGCACCGAAAGGATCGTATTCACTCTCAGTTCTTTTTGTGAAACCAGATAAACCTCCACCCTTTCTTAAAGTTTTTATTTTGTCTCGTCTTCCAGTTATAATTTTATGCGGGTAACATTGGTGGCTTACGTCCCATACTAATTTATCCTTTGGTGTATCAAAAACATAATGTAATGCTACAGTCAATTCTACTACACCTAAACCAGCGCCCAAATGACCTCCGGTTTCAGAAACAACATCTATTAATTCAT
Source organism: uncultured Pelagibacteraceae bacterium (assembly GCA_902537845.1). Classification (GTDB taxonomy): domain Bacteria; phylum Pseudomonadota; class Alphaproteobacteria; order Pelagibacterales; family Pelagibacteraceae; genus Pelagilacustribacter. Next base: position 12,630 of record CACBDC010000004.1, on the reverse strand, counting down.
CTCTTAACTCGTCTGATATTTGTCTAAGATCATCTTTTTTAAATTTTCTTAAATCGGCTGGAAAATTTATTTGCTTAATTAGTCTACCCATCAAAACTTTCTTTCTAATATAAATTCAATCGTACTTGTTAAATCTTTAGCTTTTTTTCCATGTTTTTTTAATTTTAGCAATATGTTTTTCTTTAAATTATTGGCGAACAAATATGCTTTTTTTTCACCTATCAAGTTTATTAAAGTTGACTTACCTTTCTTGTTATCTTTTTTAACTGGTTTCCCAACCAGTTTTGAAGAACCTTTGTTATCTAAAAAATCATCAGCTAACTGAAATAACAAACCTATTTCCTCTCCTAAGTTACTTAAAAATTTTTTTTCCTTATTATTTTTGTTTGCAATAACACCGACTGCATATAAACAGAAATTAAATAATTTACCTGTTTTTTTCTTTTGCATGTCTATAATTTCGCTAATTCTCTTTTTTTTATTTTCAAATTTTAGATCTAATTCTTGTCCGCCAGCAATACCGGTATGCCCAGAACAGCTTGCTAAAGTTCTTACAATTTCATTTTTGGCATTTGCGCTTAGTAAGAATTTTTTATCAGTGATTATCTCAAATGCTAATGTTAATAAAGAGCTTCCAGCTAGCACAGCTGATGACTCTCCAAATTTTATATGTGTTGAAGGTTTGCCTCGTCTTACCGAGTCATTATCCATACAGGGTAAATCATCATGTATTAATGAGTAAGAATGAATACATTCAACGGCTGCGCAAATATTTATAAGTTTTTTTTCCTTAATATTGTAAATTTTACCAGTGTCTAAAATAATTGTAGATCTTATTTTTTTCCCCCCTGCGATAACTCCATACTTCATTGGATTAACTAACAAGGAATTTTTCTGCTTACTTAAAAATTTGATCAAAAACTTATCTATTTTTTTAGCATTGTTAACTAATTTTTTTTTAATCATGATTATGATTTTTTGAAATTTCTTTTAACCTTTTTTTTAATAACTCATCGATATGTTTATTTAATTGCATTAATCTTAGATAATCGCTCTCTGACTCATTTAGATTAGTATCTTTATTTTCTAACTTGCTTAAAATTTCATCAATTTCATTTTTAGCCTCTTTTAATGATTTACTTTTAATGTCAGCTGGAATATTTTCAATTTTCATCTATTAAATAATAATTACATTATGAAAAATAGCCATTCAAATATATTTGCTTTCAACAAAAAAATTCTTAAAAAAACTACAAAAAATTTGATTATTGGTAATGTTGCTGCTTTACCCACTGAAACAGTTTATGGTTTGGCAGGAAATGCATATTTAAAAAAAGCAGTTCGAAATATATTTAGGCTTAAAGGTAGACCACAATCAAATCCATTAATTATACATTATTATAATTTTCAAAAGGCTAGAGAGGATGTAGTTATAAATAAGTTCTTTAAAAAACTTTATAAAAAATTTTGTCCTGGCCCGATTACATTTATTCTGAAAAAAAGTAGAAAGTCAAAAGTTCATCCAATTGCTTGCGCAAATTTAAATTCTATTGCTGTGAGATTTCCAAAGCACAAAATTATTAGATCAATATTAAAAAAAACTAATTTTCCATTAGCAATGCCAAGTGCAAATAAGTCAACTAATGTAAGTCCCGTTAATTCAATAGATGTACTAGAAGAATTTAACAATAAAATCAAAATAATTATTGACGGCGGAAAAAGTAAAATTGGGATCGAGTCTACGATTGTTGACTTAACTTCTACACCAACAATACTTAGACCTGGAATAATTTCTAAAAACATGATTGAAAAAACTTTAAAAATTAAAGTTAAGAGTAAAAAAAAATTTAATGAGATCAAATCACCTGGTATGATGAAAAAACACTATTCTCCAGGTATGCCGGTTTTGATTAATCAAACAAAACCAGACGGAAAAAGTGCTTTTGTCTATATTGGAAATAGATATAAAGGTAAAAAAAATTTCTTTAGCCTTAGTAAAAATTTTAATTTAGAGGTAGCAGCGTCAAATTTATACAGAACGTTTAGAATAATTAAGAGAAAAGGATATAAAAAAATTCAAATAAGTAAAATCCCACTTGTAGGATGTGGTATAGCAATAAACGATAGAATAAAACGAGCATCAAAATTTTAAATGAAATTAGAAGTTAAAAATCTTGTTAAAAAATTTAATTCTGTATTAGCAGTAAATGATATCAGTTTTAAAATAGAAAAAAATAAAACTTTAGGTCTGCTTGGCCCTAATGGCTGTGGAAAAACCACATCAATAGGAATGATGCTTGGTTTAATTACTCCTTCAAGTGGACAAATTTTTATTAATGAAATTAGTTTAGAACCAAAAAATAGAATTAAATTATTAAGTTATATGAATTTTGCATCACCATATATTGAATTGCCAAAAAAACTTACTGTAAGGCAAAATTTAGAAATTTATGCAAGATTGTATGGATTAAAAGAAATAGATCAAAGAACAAATGAAATGATTGAAGATTTAAATTTACAAAAATTTTTAAATAAAAAAACAGGGGAGCTTTCCTCGGGTCAAAAAAATCGTGTTGCTTTGGCAAAATCATTAATAAATAAACCAAGGCTATTATTCTTAGACGAACCAACAGCTAGCCTAGATCCTGATATTGGAGATTTTGTAAGAGAATATATTGAAAAATATAAAAAAAAAAACGAACTAACAATTTTATTGGCGTCACATAATATGAGGGAGGTTGAGAGGCTATGTGATGAAGTTATTATGATGAAACATGGTCAAATTGTTGATAGAGGCACATGTATTGATTTAATTCAAAAACATGGAAGAGAGAATTTAGAAGATACTTTTTTAAAAATAGCTAGGAGTAAAAGTGAATTGGAATAAAATTTTTGCTCTTAGTTTAAGACATGTTTATTTAATAAAAGGGTCATTTCCTAGAATTTTAGACTTAATATATTGGCCAACAATTCAGATTTTTCTTTGGGGATTTATCTCAAAATTTTTTACATTAAATTCAACATTTTACGAAAATACTGTTGGTGTTATTTTAAGTGCTGCGATACTTTATGATTTCCTTTTTAGATCAAGTATAAGCTATAATATGATGTTTCTAGAAGAAATCTGGAGCAGAAATTTTACTAACTTATTTATAGCACCAATTAAATTAAGCGAGATAATTGCAGCTCTTACTTTTACAGCAATTTTTAGAACCTTAATTGGTCTTGTGCCTGCAGCGCTACTAGCAATACCATTTTTTGGTGTCTCCATCTATAAGTTGGGAGTGCCTCTAATTTTTTTATTAATTACACTTTACATATTTGGTGTAACTCTAGGACTTTTAGTTACATCTGGATTAGTTAGGTTTGGTCCTTCTTTTGAAAATATAGCATGGGCTAGCCTTTTCTTTTTAGCTCCATTGGGTTGCATTTATTATCCTGTTGAAATACTTCCTGAATGGCTTCAAATTATAGCAAAATTACTACCATTGGTTCACATTTTTGAGGAAATGAGAAATATATTAATTTATGATATTGTAAATTACTCACAAATTATAAAAGCCACGTTTATTTCTTTTATATATTTCGTTATTGGAGTAATTACCTTTTACCTATCTTATGGTGGGGCAAAAAATAGAGGGACTTTAATAAATATGGGAGAATAAATAATGCACATAAATATAGACAAAATAAAAAAATTAGAGGGCTCACCTCAAATAATTAAAAATTTATTTACTAAAAGTGAAATTGAAAAGTTTATGGGCCTGTACCTAAACTTGCCAACCACGGTTCACAATAAAAAACAAAACGTAATTAAAAAGAGATGGTTACAAAACTTTAACAAAGATTTAGAAAACCTTTTTTATGAGAGAGTAAAAAACATAATAGGTGATTTTAGGATGGATAATCTTAAAGATGAAAAAAATCAAGATATTTTAGGGCTTTTTCAAGAAAGCTATAATCCTATTGGCTTACATGTTGATGCAGGCTTTAATTTAGATGAAATTATTTTTAAACAAACTCTTATACCACTTACTTCAAAAGGAAGCACAGTAATATTTAAAAATAAATTTTATGGAAATTCAACAAATTTTACGATTGATGAAAATGAACTTATGGTAAAAGATCTGAAGTATGGTCAAAATTTAAGATCTTCAGAGCATTTAAAAATATTTGAAAAAAAACAATTTAATAGAGATGATCATAAGAAATACCTTTTACATGAAAAAATTGAAAATCTATCAGGACTAGAGATTGATATGGTGTATGAATGGGAAATAGGATCGATATTAATTTTTGATAGAACTAGACTTCATTGTTCATCTTCGTTAATTGATGGAAAAAAAATTGGTTTGACTACTTTTACAAAAAAATAAATTAATGGCAATTTACGATTGTTTTCAATATTTCAATGAAGATCACATGGTTGACCTTAGAATGAATATTCTTAATGAAAATGTTGACTATTTTGTAATTTCTGAGTCAACTAAAACACATCAAGGGCAAGAAAAAAAACTTAATTTTAAAATAGATAACTTTAAAAAATACAAACATAAAATAATATATTTAGTAGCCGATTTTGATAAAGATAAGAACTTCTTTAACCATCAAGGTGGTGAGTCAATTATTGAACAGCATCAACGAAATTATATTATTAATGGTTTGAATAGAGCCCATGATAACGACTTAATTATTCTATCAGACTCAGATGAGATACCCGATTTAAACAAAATCGACCAAATTAAACCTCAGACAAAATTTACAGCTTTTTCTCAAAAAATGTTTATGTACAAACTTAATTTACAAAATCTGAATGAAAGTAACTGGATTGGATCAAAAATTTGTAAGAAAAAATATTTGCCTTTACCACAAAAATTAAGAGATTTAAAATTCAAGAAATATCCATTTTGGAGGATTGACAAAAGAGATTTACAATTAATCAATGGCGGTTGGCATTTTTCTTTTTTACAGTCACCTCAGGATATTGCTCAAAAAATTAAATCTTATTCTCACGGTGAATTTAACACTTTGGAAAATACAAATGAGGAAAATATAAAAAAAAAAATACTTAATAACTTGGATATTTTTGATAGAGGTTATGAGCTTAAAAAAATTGATATTGATAGGTCTTTTCCAGAATATATATTCAGCAATAGAAAATTTCTAAAAGATTGGATTATATAGACAAATATAATTTATTAAAAATGAGCAAAAACTTGGTTTTATCAGCAGCGATAGGTTACAAATTCAGCCAAATTGAATTTTTTATCAAAAGCTTAAGAAAGTTTTATAATGACAAAGTGGTTTTTTTAACAAGTGGTAGAGATATCAAGTTAGAGAAGGAACTTAAAAAATTTAATTGTGAAACAATAAAAATTGACATCAATAAAAAAGAAATTCAATTTAAAAGATATGAAGTTTTCTTAAATTATCTCCAAAATAAAGAATTTGGTAATATACTTTTATGTGATAGCAGGGATATCTATTTTCAAGCAAACCCTTTTGAATTTAATTACAATGGTAAAATAAATTTTTTTCTTGAAGATCAATTAATTAAAAATTGTCATTATAATTCTAATTGGATATTAAAAACTTATGGTAAAGAAGAGTTTAATAAAATTGCTAATAAGGTTATCTTATGTTCAGGAACAGTAGTTGGCCGAGGTGAAAATATTAAGAATTACTTAAAATCAATTACAACCAATATTTTTAAATTTAAATATAAAAAAAAACTAAAATACTTATTAACTTTTAGGCCTGATCCTGAAGGCAGAGGCTGTGATCAAGGACACGCAAATTTTTTAGTACATAATTCTAAAATTGATAATTTTAAACTATACAGTAATAGCCATGGCCCGGTGGCAACTGTTTTGTATTTAAAAAAAATTAATTTTGATGAAAAGTCGAATTTAATAAATGAGGATGGAAAGCCCTACCTTCTTGTTCACCAGTTTGATAAAAGATGGAATGAATTTGAAAAACCTATAGAGAATTTTAAATCAAACATAGAGATTTAGTTATGGTGCGCCGGATAGGAGTCGAACCCATAACCTCCGGAGCCGAAATCCGGCGCTCTATCCAGTTGAAGCTACCGGCGCATTATGAATAATTTAGATTAATTTATGAATAATACAATTAAATTTTATGTTGACTCAGAAAACAGTGGAAAAAGATTAGATATTTTTTTAGCAAAAAAGATAAATAATTTAACTAGATCGTATTTAAAAAAATTAATTGAAAATAAAGAAGTAAAATTAAATGGAGCTATATCTCTGTCTCCATCCACAAAAATTAAAAATAAAGATGAAATCTTAATTAATATTGTTGAAAAGCAACATCATGAATTAATTCCGAAAAAAATTGACTTAGATATCATTTACGAGGATAAAGATATTTTAGTTTTAAATAAACCGAAAGGTATGGTGGTTCATCCTGGTGCTGGAAACTACAAAAATACATTGGTAAATGCATTGATATTTAAATATAAAAAAAATTTATCAAATAAAAATGGACCTCTAAGACCTGGTATTGTCCATAGAATAGATAAAGAAACGAGTGGACTTCTAGTCGTAGCAAAAAATAATTTTGCACATGCAAAATTAGGGAGTCAATTCAGTGAACATACTATCAGAAGAAAATATCTTTGCTTGACTTGGGGTGTAATTCGACCTCTTAATGGAAAAATCAATACACTTATTACAAGAGATAAAAAAAACAGACAATTAATGACCGTTAGTGACATAACCGGTAAAAGAGCAATAACAAATTATAGGACGATTAAAATTTTTGATTTAAAAGATATTCCAAAGATTAGTTTAATTGAGTGTGAATTAGAGACTGGAAGAACTCATCAAATCAGAGTTCATTTAAAATATAAAGGATCTACTTTACTAGGAGATAAACAATATGGAAAAAAAAATATAAAGTTTAAAAAAATTAATAGTGAGTTTTTTGTTAAACTAAACAAATTAACTGGTCAGGCATTACATGCAAAAACTCTTGCATTTATTCACCCGTCAACTAATAAATGGATAAGTTTTGACTCTAGGCTTCCGAATGGTTTTAAAAAAATATTGAATTTACTTGAAAATTTAAGCAGTTGAATTAACAAAAATTATATATAAATAAAAATAATGAAAGAAAAAAATCAAATAAGTAATTTGCCTATTCCATCAGTAGGAGGCTTATCAATTTATTTATCACAAATTAAAAAGTTTCCAATGCTTGACGCAGAAGAGGAATACATGTTAGCAAAAAATTGGAAAGACAATGGTAACTTAAAAGCAGCCCATAAATTAGTAACAAGCCACTTAAGATTAGTGGCAAAAATTGCAATGGGCTACCGTGGATATGGACTTCCTGTTAATGAATTAATTTCTGAGGGGAATTTAGGATTGATGCAAGCAGTAAAGAAATTTGATCCTGATAAAGGATTCAGATTAGCCACATATGCTATGTGGTGGATTAAAGCTGCAATCCAAGAATATGTTTTAAGATCATGGAGCTTAGTAAAAATGGGAACGACTACAGCTCAAAAAAAACTTTTCTTTAATTTGAAAAAAATTAAGAGTCAAATAGCACCCGGTCAAGAAGGTGACTTGAGAGATGAACAGGTAGATGAAATATCAAAAAGATTAGATGTGGACTCTAACGAAGTGGTTAACATGAATAGAAGAATGATGGGTCAAGAAAAATCACTTAATGATCCTATAAAAACTGGAGAGGCAGATGAATGGCAAGATTGGTTAGTTGATGAAAGTTTAGATCAAGAATTAATTGTATCCCAAAAACAAGAATATGACGATAAAAAAGAATTATTAGATAGCGCTATGAAAATTTTGAACGAGAGAGAAAAAGAAATAATAATATCTAGAAGACTTTCTGAAGAGCCAAAAACATTAGAAGATTTAAGTAAAAAATATAAAATTAGCAGAGAGAGAATCAGACAAATAGAAACGAAAGCTTTTGAAAAGTTACAAAAATCTATGATTAATGCCAGTAAATCAAAAAATTTGCTTCCTGCAAATTAACTGTTAAAAGGATCTTCTACTAAAATTGTGTCATCTCTTTCAGGGCTGGTAGAAATACTTGATATTCTAGCTCCAATAAAATCTTCAAGTGCATGTATATATCTCTTAGCATTATCTGGGAGATCTTTTAGATTCCTAACTCCTTGTGTTTTAGTTTTCCAGCCTGGAAAAGTTTTATAAATTGGTTTAACATTAAATTGGTCTTCAGATGCTGCCGGTAAATAATCAATTTTTTTTCCATTTAATTCATATTCTACACATATTTTAATTTCTTCTAATTCATCTAGCACATCTAATTTAGTAAGTGCAATTCCATTGATCCCAGAAACTTTTATTGTTTGTCTAACTAAGACTCCATCAAACCAACCACATCTTCTTTTTCTAGCTGTTACAGTTCCAAATTCTTTTCCTCTTCTGCCTAAATTTTCACCGATCTCATCTTTAAGTTCTGTTGGGAATGGCCCGCTACCAACTCTAGTAGTATATGCTTTAGTAATCCCCAATACATAATTTATTGTATCTGGACCTGAGCCGGAACCAGTTGCCGCCATAGCTGGCACAGTATTAGATGAAGTTACGTAAGGATAAGTTCCATGATCTACATCTAAAAGTATCCCTTGAGCACCCTCAAAAAGAATCTTTTTTCTATCATTTTTAAATTGATCTAGTTTAAGCCATATTGGTTGAGCATATTTCAAAATTTCAGGAGCAATATTTAGTAGTTCATTTTTTAAATCATCTTTTTTATATATTTTTTTGTTCAAACCTTTCCTTATTGCATTATGATGAAGTAAAACGTTTTCTAATCTTTTGTCGAGGTTACTTTCAGATCTTAGATCCATTACTCTTATTGACCTTCTTCCAACCTTATCTTCGTAACATGGCCCAATTCCTCTTCTGGTAGTTCCGATTTTTCCTTTGCCAGCTGCATTCTCTCGTATTTCATCCATTTCTTGATGAAAAGGTAGAATAAGTGATGCAGACTCGGAGATCATGAAATTTTTAGGGGTAACATTAACACCTAATTTTTTAATTTCTTCAATTTCACTTAAAAGTGCCCACGGATCAATGACAACTCCATTGCCAAGAATCGAAATTTTTCCATTTCTAACTATGCCTGATGGTAATAATCTTAGTTTGAAAGTTTTTTTATCAATAACCAAGGTGTGACCAGCGTTATGGCCACCTTGAAATCGAACAACAATATCTGCTTCACTAGAAAGCCAGTCAACTATCTTACCTTTTCCTTCGTCACCCCATTGAGAACCTACTACAACAACATTTTTCATTAATTAAATCTTTTACTTATAGTAATTGAGTTTAGATGATTTATTGGGCCTTTTCCCTTTCCTAATTTAATATTTGATTTAATAGATTGATTAACATATTTAATTCCAAGCTCACAAGATTTAATCAAATCTTTTCCACACGATAAATATGTTGCTATTGCGGATGATAATGTGCAACCAGTTCCATGAGTATTTTTTGAAATATGTTTTTTGCTTATAAACACTTTGGTTTTTTTCTTATTTATAAATATATCAATCATTACATTTGAATTAAGATGTCCACCTTTAATCAATACATTTTTTGCTCCCAATACCATCAAATTTTTTCCTGCTTTTATCATATCATTTTTTGATCTTATTTTTATTTTGGTCAATATTTCTGCCTCTGGTATATTTGGAGTTATCAAAAGTGTTTTTTTCATTAATTTATTCTTAATATAACTTATTGCTGCATTATTTATTAACTTTGTTCCTCCTTTTGCAACCATGACCGGGTCTAAAACCACTTTTTTTGTACTAATTTTTTTCAAAGATTTTGTTACAGCTAGAATAACCTGCTTTGAATGAAGCATTCCAATTTTAATAGCTTTTGGACTTATATCTTTCGATGTAAATTCTATCTGTTTGCTTACCTCGCTAGGTTTGATAGCTACTATTGATTTAACTCCTGTTGTATTTTGTGCTGTTACAGCTGTTATTGCTGTCATTGCATAGCACCCCAAAGAAGTTACGGTTTTTATATCTGCTTGAATTCCGGCGCCTCCAGAGGAGTCGGAGCCTGCGATAATTAAAACTTTAGATTTTGGTCTCATGATTTAATGAATAGTTTTTTTTACTAATTTGATACATTTGTTCATAAGAGAATAATTAAATGACTCACACATTATTCTAACTTTTGGTTCAGTTCCAGATGGTCTCACAAGAAGCCTGCCTTTATTTTTAATTAATTCATTTGCTTTTTTAATTGCTTTTCTACATTTAAGAGAATTAATCATTTTTTTATTTTTAACCTTAATATTCAATAGTTTTTGTGGGACTGATTTATAGACTTTAAAAATTTCACTAGCTAATTTGCCCTTTCTCAAAGCGAATAAAGTTTCTAGCGCTACTAGCAGCCCATCACCTGTTGTAGCAAATTTTCCTAATATAATATGACCTGATTGTTCTCCGCCTAAATTAAAATTATTTTTTTTCATCATTTCTTTCACATATCTGTCACCTACTTTTGACCTCTTAAAATTAATTTTTTCACTCCGAAAAAATTTCTCCAAACCATAATTTGACATTAGGGTGCCTATAACACCACCTTTTAAAATTTTTTTTCTTTTCCATCTTTTTGCAATCATTGCTATTATTTGATCTCCATCAATTATTTGAGATTTTTCATCACACATAATTACCCTGTCGGCATCACCGTCCAAAGCTATACCTAAATCTGCTTTAAATCTTTTAACATATTTTTTTAAGACCTGTGGAAAAGTTGAACCACACTTATTGTTGATATTTAAACCATTAGGCTTTATTCCAATTGGAAAAACTTCAGCTCCAAGTTCAGACAAAATCTTTGGGGCAGATTTATATCCTGCTCCATTCGCACAATCCACGACTAACTTCATACCTTTTAGACTAAAATTATTTGGAAAATTGCTTTTTAAAATTTTAATATATCTGTCGTTACCGTCTTCTAATCTTTTAACTCTACCCAGCAGTTTTGGTTCGGATAGTTGTTTAGCAGTTTTTTTATCTATTAAATTTTCAATTTTTTTTTCAATCTTATCGGAAAGTTTCATGCCATCCGGTCCAAAAAGTTTTAAACCATTATCTTTAAATGGATTGTGAGAAGCTGTAATCATTATTCCTAAATTAGCTTTCATTTTTTTTGTTAACATGGCTAATCCATTTGTAGGTAGTGGGCCTAACGTAAATATATGCATTCCAGCAGAAGCTAAGCCAGATACCAAAGCTGGTTCAAGGGTATATCCAGATAGTCGTGTATCTTTCGCTATAATTGCTACTTGTTTTTTTTTCTTTAAATTTTTAAAATACGTTCCAGCAGCTAAACCGAATTTAAAAAATTTCTCTCCATTAATATTTCCCAAATTAACAGTGCCTCTAATCCCATCTGTACCAAAATATTTTTTTTTCATTTATTTAAAAGAGTTTCATAAGTTATAAGACCCTGCTTTACCTCTTTCACATCATGAACCCTAAAAATTTTTACTCCTTGGGAGAAAGAAAATATTATTGAAGACAAAGTTCCACCAATTCTTTCTTTTGTATCATAATCGCGAGAAATTTGATTTATAAATCTCTTTCTAGATGTACCAATTAATATAGGAAAACCAAGTGAATGAAATATAGAAATTTTACTTAAAATCATCAAATTATGTTTCAAGTTTTTTCCAAAGCCAATACCGGGATCTAAAATTAATTTTTCATTGTACTTATAGTCTTCAAAATTTTTAATTTCTTTTTCAAAAAAATCATAAATATCCAATAGAACATGATTATACTTAGGGCTAATTTGCATGGTCTGCGGCGTCCCCTGCATATGATGAATTACTTTCCATATATTTTTATTTGTAACCATATCAAATGATCTTGGATCAAATTTAAAACAAGAGACATCATTAATTATATCGGTTTTTTTTTTAATTGAATAATCCATTATTGAAGATTTTCTTGTGTCAACTGAGAGTAAAGTTTTAGGAAATTTTTTTTTAAATTTTTTGATTATATTTTTTACTCTTTGAAACTCAACTTTTTCGCTTATAATTTTTGAACCAGGTCTTGTAGACTCTCCACCAATATCTATAATATCAGCTCCTGCTTTTTTTAAATTTATTATTCTTTGATTAGCTTTATTAATGGAATTAAATTTTCCCCCATCAGAAAAACTATCGGGAGTCATATTTACTATTCCCATAAGTACATGGGATTTATTATTTAAAAACTTTCGCTTAAGAGTAATCTTTTTAATATCATTTAAAACTTTATTTTTAATTGCTCGAGGTAATTTTTTTATATCTTTAATATTAATTATTTTAGATTTTACTTTTTTTTGCTCTCTAGTAAAAACTTCGACATGTTTAAAAGAAATTAAAGTGTTGCCACACAGAGGTAGTGTGGTTTTTTTTTTTACTAGTTTCTTTGATATAGACCCATAAAAAAAATTACACGCACGAGTGTAATATTTTTCCATGCTTTATACTGCTGGCTTAGGTTTTAATCCTAGTGAGCCGAGAGCAGATGATGTTTTTCCATCATCTTCGTCCTCTTCTTTAAATGATCTTGTTGGTTTAATATTTTTA
>CACBDC010000003.1 GCA_902537845.1 uncultured Pelagibacteraceae bacterium | reverse complement strand
TAGTGGTTATCATAATCTTAATATTTTCAGAAAAAATAATTTCAAATAATTTACCCAATATCATTGCATCAACAATATTAGTAACTTGAAACTCATCTAAATAAATTAGATCATATTTTCTTTTTAATTTTTTAACAAATGAACTAATGGTATTATTATCTTTTTTTTTATGCCTAAAATCATGAAAACTTATCATGAATTCATTAAAATGAACCCTATACTTTTTAATCGTCAAACTATTGTATACAAAATTTAGTAGCATTGTTTTGCCTACGCCCACCTTTCCATGTAAGTAAAAACAAAGTTTTTTTTTTTTAAAAATTCTACTTAAAAATGTATCTTTATTATTGAAAAATTTATCTAATAAATAAATTATTTCTTTTTGTTGTGTATTTTCTTCAAACCCATTCTGTTCACAAAATTTTTTAAATGAATCTTGTAAATTCATTTTTGACATTTAATTAATGTTATTTAAAACAGCTTTAGCACACTGAGCTGTATTACTTGTGCCTTGAAGATCTTTTGTTCGGTTTTCTTTAATAGATAGAGTTTTTTCAATTGAATTTAATATGGATTTTGCTGCTTCTTTTTCCCCTAAATGATCGAGCATTAATGCTCCAGACCATATTTGGCCTATGGGGTTTGCAACCCCTTTGCCGGCAATATCCGGTGCTGAACCATGAACTGGTTCAAATAATGATGGATATTTTTTTTCAGGATTTATATTTCCAGATGGCGCTATACCAATAGTTCCAGTGCAAGCAGGACCTAAATCAGACAAAATATCTCCAAACAAATTAGATGCTACTACAACATCAAACCACTCTGGAGTTAAAACAAATCTTGCAGTTAAAATATCAATATGAAATTGATCAGTTTTAATTTCAGGGTAATCTTTTTTAATAGCATTAAATCTTTCATCCCAAAAAGGCATTGTAATTGAAATACCGTTTGACTTAGTGGCATTGGTAACTTTTTTTCTTCCTTTAGATTTTGCTAACTCAAAAGCATACTTTTGCACTCTATCAACACCATGTCTTGACATTATCGTTTCTTGAATTGCAATTTCTCTCTTTGAGCCTTTGTACATTCTACCACCAACCGAAGAGTATTCACCTTCTGTATTTTCTCGAACAATTAACATATCAATATCACCTGGTTTTTTTTTAGATAAAGGACACGGAACTCCTTGAAATAATTTTACAGGCCGTAAGTTTATATATTGATCAAACTCTCTTCTAAATTTTAACAAAGACCCCCAAAGACTTATATGATCTGGTACTTTTGCAGGATCGCCAACAGCGCCAAAATAAATGGAGTCATGGTTGCATATTTTTTCTTTCCAATCATCCGGAAGCATTTTTCCATTTTTTTGATAATAATCACACGATGCAAAATCAAATTCGTCAAATTGTAATTGAAATTGATGTTTTTTTGCCGTCTCTTTTAAAACTTTTAAGCTCTCAGGAAGAACCTCTTTTCCTATTCCGTCCCCAGCAATTGCTGCAATTTTATATTTTTTCATAAATTTTTAAACCATCCTTTCTCTATAATTATACGGTGGATTAAATAATTCATTAAAAGCTTCGCAATACTTAGACATTCTTGAAAATTGAAAAGGTATTTCACCATTGAACATTTCAATTTTGTTAATATTATTTGTCTTGAATTCAATTATAAGCTTATCGTTTTTATTTATTTTTTTGTTACTGATATAAGATTTATAAAAAATATTTTGATCAATTGTGATTCTTATATCTTTAATTTGAAAATATTCTCTTGAATATTCTACAACTAAATTAGGGAAACAATTTCCATAAATCTTGTCATAGACTCCTTTTTGCAAATACTTTTCAAAAATTGCGGAATTTACTTTCATAGCTCTTTTAAATTTACCCTCCGCACTATTAATTTTATACTCTAAGGACCAGCTGTCTATTTTTTTTTCTGGATATGTTCTTAGTCTAATTTTTTTTCTTGGGACAACACCCTCTTCTGAGTCTTTATACATTTGATTTTCTGAATTTTCAAAATATATACTTTTTATGATTCTTTTGGGATAAATGCTTTTTCCATCAAATTTTTTTATTAAATTTTTAATTTTTATATAATTTACTGACGAGAGTATAATTTTTTCTTCTTTTCTAAAGCTCATATTTTTTTATTTGTATAATATTTCTATATTTGAAGTTTTATCAACATCAATCAGATTTACATAATTTTCACATTTGAAATTAATTGATTTTATGTATCCACCCGAAAATTCTTGTTTTTTGTTATAAGCCTGTAAACAGTTTTCAGAAAAATTTGATGAAAAATTTTCTATTTCAACTGTTGAAAAATCTTTCGATGCTACTGCAGATTTTGAATTACTAATATCTAATTTATTTACTTTTAGAGTGCTAATTTCTCCAGCTGAAATACCTTTGTCACCACAATAACTCATGAGTGAGTCATTAATATTATAATTTCCAAAAGAAAAATCTGTGCAATCATTTCCACTGTTTTTAATTATGATTTTCTTAAAATCTAAATTTGAGAAGTCACTATCTAAACCATCAAATAGTGAATTTGAAATATTAATTTCTTCAATTTTTCCATTTGATCTTATAAAATTGACCGCATCCTCACAATTGGCATTATTAGCAAATATTCTTAATTTTTCTATTTCAAGATTTTTAAAGGTAACACATCCTGTAAGACCGTTTTTATCTCTTCTACTTACTTTTGATTTTTCTATAGATGTATTGTCTAAAAAATTTATCACCCAGTTATTAATTTTGCCATCATGTATTAAAATTTTACCGTCTTTACCTGTTTTTATTACATTAATTTTTTTGTCTTTTTTGTTAATGGAAATATCAATTGAACCAAACTTTTTAATTTTGAAATTATTTAAAGTTATATCCCTGTTCTTATTAGACTTATTAAATTCATCGATACCATACCATCCATCAAAAATATTATCATTTTTATATTTTCCTAAAAATACCAGGTGTTTATTTTTCTCTTTTAAATCTTGTGAGATTAAATCTGGAATATTTTTTTTTGGAATATTTATTTTTTTACAATTTTCGCTAAATATATCGCAAACTAGAAAATTATTAATATTTGTGTCATAAAAAACTAACAATCTATTTATATTTTTTTTCTTCTTTAGATCAAACATTTTATCAAAAAGGTTCTTGTCCTTGATATAAATTAAATTATTTTGAGTTTTTCTTGATTTTATGAATTTATCTTGATCTAAATTTTTTAAATAATTCAAATTTTTTAAAACTTCATTAATATAATTATTGAGTACTTCATTTTTAATTTCAACACCTCTAATTTTGAGTTTATCATTTAAGTCTTTAATATTTAAATTATTTATCATGCTATATGCTTCTGATACTGCATTATCTGATATTTTTTGAACTTTACCGTTGAAAATACCAGGAAAATATATATTGGGACTCTTAAAATTGATCGGGATTTTACTTCCATCAATAAGTTTTTTTTTAATTATATTATTCTTTTTATCTAAAATGTTTGGTTGTCCATCGTAATAAATAGGAAGAAATGTTTTTGACGTTGTGTCAAAATAAATTCGTCTATTTCCTGGTGTAAATCCATGTGTAGCATCCATAGCAATCAATAATGCATCAAAGATTTTAAATTTCTCAAATTTATCTTTATATGAAGTTTTTGCAGCTGCACCATTTAAGTCTAAAATATCATCCGTATCTACATCTCCTTGATCATATAAAACTAACTCATTTAAAATTGAAAGACCTATTTCTGTCAGATATTTTTCACTTTCCCCTTTAGTAATAAATTTTTTATCAATAGGCTTAAATTGATGATTGAATAATGATCTTTGAATATTGTATTTTTGTTTATCACTAAATGTAAATCTTTCATCGCCCCTGTAGATTGGATTTTCTAATTGATTATTAATTTCAATAAATTCTTTTGCTATACGTTCTTGAAAAATAAAATTTTTAGTAACATTATTATAGGTAACCTGTGCGTTAGCGGTTCTAGGAGATAAGAAGTTAAGTTCGCTTAAAATTGTGGTTGATATAACTTCGTTATCATAACCTCTAGTAATTGGTTTAAAGAGAATAAACTTCACTATTCCAAATATATGTCCATCTACTAAATTAATATTTAAGCTTGGAAGGAAGTCTTCTGACCTATGGTCACTTAAGTCGCCATGGGGTCTTACTTTAGCGTTTACATAACATTTTGATTGATTTTCTAAATCAATGATTATTTTGGCGTCAACTCTTTTTCTGGTTTGGTAAAATTTATAGTCTGAATTATTTTCTAATTGATTTTTTTTTGCTAATATTTCTTCCTCTAACAATAAAGTATTCCATCTTCTGCTATCTAAAATATTTACAGTTAAATTAGTTTTTTTAAAACTTTTAGGATGTAAAAATAAACTCTGAGAAAAATCTAGATCCTTACATTTTACTATATCATTGAAATTTTTTACTTTACTTATGTCATTTTGATCTGAAATTATCTTAAAAGTCGCTATAAGCATTAAGAATAAAAAAAAATATAAAACAATTTTTTTTACCATTTTCTAAGATTGCAAATCTGCTTTTACATTCAAAATTCTTTTATCTTTACTATATTTTTTTTCAAAATCTTTTAATTCATTTCTGTCATTAAATACTAATCTATAAAAATGATCATTTTTCTCATGATAAAAATAAATCAATGATTTGGAATTTTCAATTTCATCTATTCTTTCGTTAGTATTGATTTCTATTGAATAGTTTAAATTTCCATCTCCAAATGAGTAATCAAATAAATTTAATCCGAATTTTCTTGTAACAATATTAGAAATCCGTATTCCAAAAATTACTACTACAATAAGAAGGAATAATAAAAAAGCTAGATTTAATGACACACTACAAGTTATTCCTAAAGTCAACAAACTAAAAAACATTACTAACTCGAAAGGGCTTTTAACAGGATTTCGAAATCTAACTATAGATAATGCTCCTATCATTCCTAAAGACAAGGCGATATCGGACTTAATTACAGAAGTTATTATCAATGCAATTGATGGGAGCAAGATGTAAGTTCCTAAGTGATGATATGTATTCGCCCACCTTTGTCCGGACAAAACAAGTGATTGTCTGATAATGATGCCACTTAATGTAAGAAACAAAACTTTAACGAAGTATGGATGTTGCAAATAATCACTAAAATTTAACAAATTCATATTATAATTAAATTAATTTTTTTTCCCAGCTTATACAACTTTTTACAATTTTACCAAGATTATCAAATTTAGGTTTCCATTTAATAAATTTAATTAATCTTGTATTAGATGCAATTATTTTCACTAAATCATTTTTTCTTCTCTTTGTATAGATAATTTCTACTTTTTTTGAGGATTGTTTTTTAAATTCTTTTGCTACATCTAAAACTGATACTCCTCTATTGTATCCACAATTAATAATTTTAGAAATTTTAAGTTTGTTGATTTTCTCCAGAATCATCAAATGAATTTCAGCTATATCTGAAACATGGACAAAATCTCTTATACAAGAACCATCTCTAGTATTATAATTTGATCCATAAATTTTTAGTTTCGGTTTTTTTTTCATTATTTCTCTAGAAAAATTTTTAAATAAATGATCACTTTTATTTAAAAGTCCAATCTTACCTGACGGGCTAGATCCAGCTATATTAAAATATCTTAAAATTCCGTAATTTATCTTATTTTTTTTACAAAAGGATTGAATAGCTTTTTCACTTTTAATTTTAGTTTTTCCGTAAACGCTTTTAGGTTTTATTTTTGAATTCTCACTTACCATGAATTGGCCATCCTTGTAAATTGCAGCTGTAGAGGAAAATATAAAATTTTTTATATTTGTATTTTGACAAGCCAATAAAAGATTTTTAGTTCCTCTGACATTGTTTCTATAATATTTTTTTGGATATTTTTCTCCCTCCCCAATTATAAGATTTGCCGCTAAATGAATAATTGAGTCAATTTTATATTGAATGATAATGTTTTTTACTTTTTTGATATTTAAAATATCAACTTTAAAAAATTTTGCTTTTTTGTTTATTAATTTTCTGTATCCAGTAGATAGATTGTCTACAATAAAAATGTTTTTCTTTTTTTTAACTAAGATTTCTGAAATATGTGAACCAATATATCCAGCCCCACCAGTTATAAGAATATTTTTTACCATATATAATTTGATTGGCGCGCCCTGAAGGATTCGAACCTACGACCCTCGGTTTAGAAAACCGATGCTCTATCCAGCTGAGCTAAGGGCGCCAAATATTATTATATTTACTTAAAAACATACTAAGTGGTCAATATAAATCGGAGATTTTACGCCGAATTGTTCTGATTTTTCATGTTGATGAATATGATGGGAATGAACAAATACAGGTAAATGCTCCCCTTTTTTTGTTTTAAGAGTGTATATAAAATTTGTTCCCCTAAACTTTCTATCTACTACTTCTAATTTTAATTTACTTTGGTCATCATGGATTAAATCTTCGGGTTGTAAAAGGAGTTTGACTTTAGAACCAGATGGAAAATTATTTGACAATTTTCCTCTTATCTCACCCAACTCATCATGTTTCAACCTGTGAACAGCGCACTCACTATCAACTACTTTAACATCTATAAATATTCCTTTGTTTAAAAAGTTTGCTACGTCGATCGAATTAGGTTCATGATGAACATTATAAGGTACATCATATTGCTTTAACTCTTGATTGAGTATTATTCCGCATTTGTCTGCCATTGAAAAGGCCTCATATGAATCGTGAGTTACGATAATTGTAGTTAGATTAATTCTCTTTAATAGTTTCTTGACTGAAACTTGGATTTCCTCTTTTAAGCTTTGGTCAATATTTGAAAACGGTTCATCTAGTAATAATAAATCCGGCTTAGACATCAAAGATCTTGCTAATGAAACTCTTTGTGCTTCCCCAGCGCTTATTTGATGAGGAAATTTTTCTAAAATTGGTTCAATTCTCAATAATTTAATGATCTCGTTTACATCTAAAGATGAGCCATTTCCATTAGATCTTTTCTCTCCAAAATTAATATTTTCAATAACTTTGTAATTAGGAAAAAGAGAATTATCTTGAAAAGAAAGAGCAACATTTCTTTTTTCTGGTTCAACATGGATATCATCAGAGGCCAAAACTTTTTTTCGAAGTTTAATTTTACCCTTACTCAGTTTTTGTAGGCCTGCAATGGTTCTTAATATAGTTGTTTTTCCTATTCCAGAGGGACCTAATAACGAAATAATCTCGCCTTGTTTTTCAATAGCGAGGTTTACATTATTTACTTTATTTTTTTCACTTGCAGTAAAATAACCATTTTGGATCTCAAAAAAATTCTCAACCATTTCTTGATTATATTAGTTTTTTTTTGAAAGTATATATCTAGATGATAGGAGAATTAATACTGTAGACCAAAATATTAGAAAAAGTGATGGCAAAGCTGCTGCTTCTAATAAATCTTGAGAGGCGTAAATATAAGCTTGAGTTGCAAATGTCTCAAAATTAAACGGTCTTAATATTAGAGTTATTGGAAGTTCTTTAATTACTTCTAGAGAAATTAAAAGCATTATTAAAATAATGTTTGTCTTTAAGTAAGGTATATGAATTTCTAAAAATGTTTTTATTTTTGAATAACCTAACAGATAAGCGCTCTCATCAATAGAATTGTTAATTTTTACATAACTTGATTTAATACCATTAAATGATAGTGAAAAAAATCTTATAAAATATGCTAAAATTAAGCCTAATATTGATCCTATAAAAATTCCTTTTGTACTTTTGAAGTTAAGATTATCAGTAACAAAATCACTTAAATTTGAAAAAAAAGTTATAAAGGCCACTGCTAAGATAACACCAGGAATTGCATATCCAGATATAGAAAAGTTTGTCAAATAATTTAAAATTTTACTTTTTGAAATTCTACTTCCATAATTTATAAATAATGAAATAATTACTATAGATACACTCGCTAATAATACTAGTATTAAAGTGTTAATGTTTATATTAAGAATATTAATATCTTTAAGGTATTTGGGAAATTTAACTGTCCAATAAATCATTTGAGAAACTGGAAATAAAAAGCTGAAAAATAGAATTAATGAGCACACAGTAAGAGGAACAATAGATTTTTTGCCATTTAATTTAATTTTTATAATAGGTTTAAACCCTCTTCCTGGTTGATGATATCTTGCATCTTTTCTCGAGTAAATTTCTATTGAAAATAAAATTAGTATAAATAGTAACAATATAAAAGAAATCTGATTTGCAGTATTCAAATCATCAAAAGAGAGCCAAGAATTATAAATACCTGTAGTTAAAGTATTAACACTAAAAAAAGATACAGTTCCGAAATCTGATAAACATTCCATAGACACAAGAGCTAATCCAGCAATAATTGCTGGTCTTGCAGATGGTAAGATTATTTTAAAAAAAGTCTCTTTAGTGGAAAGACCTAAATTTTTGCCCACCTCTATGTAATTATTAGATTGATAATGAAATGAAGCTCTTGTTAAAACGTAAACATAAGGAAATAATGAGAATGAAATCGCTAATATAGCTCCAGTAATTCCATCAATTTTTGGAATTATTGGATTATAGTTATTCTCTCCAAATAAATAGGTAAGTATTGAAAATGCAGTACCATAATTTTCAAAAAATGCAATTATAGAAAAAGCATATATGTATCCTGGCACAGCGAATGCCAAAATTAATGTCCAGCTAAAAAAATTAGAAAATGGAAATTCATAAAAAGAAACAAAGTATGCTGATAAAACTCCTAAAACGAAAGTAATTATAATCACAAAGAATAAAATTACCATGGAATTAAAAATATAATCAAAAAGAAAGGTATTTCTTAATAAGGTAAAATAATTACTTGTTTCATTAAAAAAACTAAAAAAAACGGTGATTATCGGTAAAGAAACAACTAGAGCAATAAATAGAGAACTAAAAAACCAAAGATTATATTTTGTCATTTTAGCACTGTTATCATATTAAACTCTCTGGCTAAAGCGGCTAGAGTGTAGAATATAGCTGCATATAACCAGAGAAATTGACGTCAAACCTTTAAACTTTTTTAAACATTGAGGATACAATTGTTTTTACTTCCTCTATTTTGATCTCTGAAATTTTTCTATTAGAAATTTTCTGTTCCATTTTTTTGGCCTCTAACATACAAGGCGAACAACCTTTTTTTAACTTATTTAAGTTTATTTCTTTTTTTGTTATTCGCCTCATATTATTAACAACTACTTCCAACCCGCGGCTGTCATTACTTCTAAAGCATCTGCTTGTCTTTTTCCGTAATTAACAACTTTTGTTTTTAGATCTTGTTTAAAATCTAATCCCATATTAACAACAAGTGGATGTGGAGAAACACCTTTTATCATTGGATACTCAAATGTATTATTCACAATATGATTTTGAGCTTCTTCACTTAATAAGAACTCAACTAACTTAATCGCATTAGCTTTATTAGGCGCGCCTTTAACAAGTCCTGCACCACTAATATTCATATGAGTTCCTCTTCCATCTTGATTTGGAAAGAATGGTTTTACTTTTTTTGCAGCTGCTTGTTGTTCTGGACCTTTTTTTCCAGAAAGCATAAGTGCCAAGTAGTAAGTATTTGCTACTGCTATATCAGCTTCTCCAGCAGCGACGGCAAGTATTTGAGCTCTATCATTGCCTTTAGGTGATCTAGCCATATTTGAAACCATACCTTTTGACCAATCAGCAACTTTACCTTTTCCATTATTTTTAATTAATGAAGCTACAAGTGATTGATTATAAATATTGTTAGAGGCTCTTATAACTAATCTGCCTTTCCACTTTGGATCAGCTAAACTCTCATAAGTTAAACCTGCTAATTCTGCTCCACTTACTCTTTCTGGAGCAAAATATACAATTCTAGCTCTCTTAGCTATACCAGTCCATTTTGACGTTCTAAAATTATTAGGTACAGCAGCTTTTATGGCTGAGCTAGTAAGTCCGCTTTGAAGATTAGCTTCAAAGGCTCCCAGCCTTCCTGCGTCTGCAGTTATGTAAAGATCTGCTTTACTATCTGCCCCTTCCTCAATAATTCTTTTTTCTAGAGCACCAGATTTTCCTGAAACAACATTAACTTTTATTCCTGTTTTCGCAGTAAATTTTTCATAAAGTTGAACATCAGAGTCGTAATGCCTAGCACTAAATATATTTACCTCATTTGCAAATAGACTGCTTGCAAATGAAATTAAAAATAAATAGCTAATTACAATCGTTTTTTTCATTTATTTCCCTCGTTATTTGATAATGATTATCATTTACAATATACTGATAATGATTATCATTCGCATTTTTGTCGCACCCTGTGCTGAGGTTAATAGTATTGATAACTTAACTAAAATAGAGTTTATAGGCTTATGTTAAACATCAACCCTAAAAGATTTAAGCCTATAAAAAATAAAACAATTCCTAACGCCATGAGGCCCAAATTTAGAAATAAGGCTCAATCAAATATTTACTTCCTATCTCAAAGAAAAGTGACAAGCGAAAAAAAAGAAAAAATTTTAAAAAAAATTAAATTTATTAGTATAATTATCTTTATTTTAGTTGGTGGATATTTTTTATCTAACTAATCTTAGTTGAAACAGAACCTAATTTTTCAATAGTCCCCTTGTAAAAACCCTTGCCCAAAATAGGAACAACACCTACGGTAGAACCCGTAAAAACATAAAAATCATTATTATTTTTTATTTTATCTTTTTGTAATTTTTTTAACACAAATAATAAGGAATTCATTGGATTTACATACACTGTATTAGTATTACCGCTTGTAGATTGACTTATTTTTTTATTGAAAATTTTAGTTTTAAGATTTTTTACGTTTTGGTTTTTAAATTTTTTTTTAGAACCAATTACAAACTTTACATTTGCTCCAAAATCAGAACATAAATCACCAAGACTTTTGATTCCTTTCTTTTTTTGTCTATAGCCCACTACCTCAATACAAGGGGCAATATGAGTAATAAATTTTTTTATATTTTTTTTTGTAGCTTTTTGTTTTATATTAAAAAAATTCTTTTTTATAATATAGCAAACTTCTAATTCTATACCCATTGTAAATTTATTTATTTTTACAGTTTTTTTATTTTCAAGAACATTGTGTTTGTAAACGGTCGCATAAAATGGTTCTTTCTCTTTTAATTTCTTTAAAACAGGAATTCCTGTACCTGCTGCTTTATAACCACTTATAGGTTTTTTTATTTTACTCTCACATAACCTTCTAAATTTTTGAGCTGCTGAAATTTTTTTTGTATACTTTGCAGGCAACGGAGAAATTATTTTATTTTTTAGAAATGCATTTACAATTTTATTCGCATACTTATTTGAATTTTTATTCATCAAATATCATCCCCAATATAAACATCTAAAGATAACGCAGTTTCTACTAAAGAGTCTTTTCTTTCAACATTTTTATAGGTACGTATACCCTCATCTAAAGGTACGTCCACAACTTTTCTGTCTTTCCAGGCTACCATCCTATCAAATTTTTTTTGATTTAATAAATCAACAGCGTAAACCCCAAAGGCACTTGCTAAAATTCTATCACTTGCAGTTGGTGGTGCTCCTCGTTGTACATGACCTAAAGAAGTCACTCTACATTCAACGTCAGTTTTCTTCATTAATTCTTCAGCGATATAATCTCCTATCCCACCTAATCTTTGTTCTCCATCCATATATTTATGTATAACTTTGCTTCCGTCCTCTTTTTTTACAGCTTCTGCAACAATAATTAAAGAATGCTGTATGTCGTTTTTTTTCATAGAATTAAGTTTTTTAATTATACCATCTATAGAATATTTTATCTCAGGTATAAGTATTACATCTGCACCACCCGCAATACCAGCGTTTAAAGCTATATGACCCGCATCTCTACCCATGACTTCAAGTATCATAGATCTTCTGTGACTTGCTGCAGTCGATTGCAGATTGTCTAAAGCTTGTGTTGCAACATCAACAGCTGTGTGGAAACCAATTGAGCTTTCCGTTGCACCAACATCATTGTCTATAGTTTTCGGTATAGCTACAATTTTCATGTTACCATTTTTAGCTAGCCTTTTTAAAATTTGCATGCTGCCATCACCTCCTATAATAATTAAACCGTCCAATTTCAATTGATGATAGCCTTCTATGATTTCTTTGGACTTGTCTAAACTTTTTCCATCTTTAGTAGGAAATTTAAATGGATTCCCTTTATTAGTTGATCCTAAAAAAGTGCCTCCTTGTCTTAAAAGATATCCTCCAAAAGTCTTATGAGTTAGTTGAACGGCTGCAACAGGTCTTTTCATTAATCCTGCTGTTCCGTCTTTAATACCAAAAACGTCCATATTATATTTGTTTTTTGCCCTATAAAAGATTGATCTGATTGCAGCATTGAGGCCTCCACAATCTCCTCCACTTGTAAGAATTCCAATTTTTTTGTTAGCCATTAAATTTAAATTTCTTAAATATTTTTTTTGAGATAAAGATGTTATAACATAAAAATTTCATAATGGAAAAAAAAGCAAAAATCATTGCTACTCTAGGACCAGCTATTTACAGCAATACGAAACTTAAACAACTTGTAAATCTTGGAGTAGACGCTTTTAGAATTAATTTCAGCCATAATACTAAAGAGATCACTAAGATTGTTTCTAAGATTAGAAAAATAGAAAAATTTACAAACAAAAAATTGTCTTTAATAGCGGATCTTCAAGGAGTGAAACTTCGTGTTGGGAATATTAAAGAAGATAGTCAAAGAATAAAATACAACCAAAAATATATATTTGACACAAAAAAAAATGTTGGTAATCATTTAAGAATAAATTTCCCTTATCCTAAAATTCTAAAAAAATTAAAAAAAGGTAATAAAATATTAATTGATGATGGAAAATTTACTTTTGTAGTCACTGGTAAAAAAGGTCTAGCTGTTACAACAATTTGCAAAAGTCAAAATTGCTATATTAGGAGTAATAAAAGTATTCATATTCCTAATTTTGACATCGCTTTTAATAAACTGACTTCAAAAGATAAAAAAGATATTAAAACGGCAATCAAATTAGGTTGCAATTGGATAGCACTTTCATATCTTCAAAATGAAAAGCTCATTCTTGAAGCAAGAAAATTAATAAAAAAAGATATGGGTATAATTTCAAAAATTGAAAATAAACATGCATTAAAAAATATTATAAAGATAATTAAAGCTACAGATTCAATTATGATTGCTCGAGGTGATTTAGCTATTGATATTGGTCATAGTGAAGTACCAAAAGTACAATTAAGTCTTATAAAAAAATGTTCTCAATTTTCAAAATCTGTAATTGTGGCGACTCAGATGCTGGAAAGTATGATTGAAAATAATACAGCAACTCGTGCTGAAATAAATGATATTGCTACAGCAATTTTTCAAGGTGCAGATACTGTAATGTTATCAGCTGAAGCAGCGATTGGGAAATTTCCTACGCAAGCTGTATCTACAATGACAAAAACAATACTTTCAACAGAAAAATATAAAAGAGAGCATATAGAAGATTTTAAAAATTCTATAATTGCAAATAAAGATCCAGTTAAGTCAATTCTTCTTTCTGTAAAAGACATGGCCTACAATTCAAATGTTAAGGCTATAATAGTATTTTCAAATTCTGGAAAGTCAGCTAAGCTTGTTTCGGCCATGCGACCTGCAGCAAAAATAGTGACAATTTCCCCTAACATAAATGTTAGTAGACAAGTTTCTCTTCTTTGGGGAGTTCAATCTATTAATAGTAGAGATGCTAATGGATGGAAAGATATGATGTCCATTTCAAAAGAGATTATAAAAAAATTAAAATTCGTTAAAAAAAATGATTTTGTTGTTATCACAGCAGGTTTGCCTTTTGGTAAAGCTGGTATGACTAATATGGTAAGGCTTTATAAAGTGGGTTCTTAATGGAAGATAATTATAGTATCGACGAAATTTTATCAGCAGTTAACGATCTTCAAAAAATAAACAAAGACAAAAGTAACAAAACTTCAAAAGAACCGTCAATCAAATTTGATAATTCAAATATTCCTAAAAATACACTTAGATTGATTGAAGAAGCTGAGAAATCAAAAAATTAAATTAACCCAGATATCTGAATAGCTGTATCACACATCCTATTAGAAAATCCCCATTCGTTATCATACCAAGAGAGAACTCTACTAAATTTTCCTTTTATAACTTGAGTTTGTGTTAAATCAAAAATTGAACTGTGAGGGTTATGATTAAAATCTTTTGAAACTAATGGAGCTGAATTGGTAGATAATATTCCTTTTAAAGGTCCATTAGCTGCTTTACTCATAGCATCATTTATACTTTCAGATGTAACTTCTTTATTAGGTACGAATGTAAGATCAATTAAAGAAACATTAGGTGTTGGTACTCTGATAGCGGTACCATCAAGTTTTCCCTTTAAACTTGGTAATACCAAACTCATAGCTTTAGCTGCTCCAGTAGAAGTTGGTATCATGGCATCTCCAGATGCTCTTGCTCTTCTCAAGTCTTTATGAAGTGTATCTAAAAGTTTTTGATCTCCCGTGTAACTATGGATAGTAGTCATATATCCATATTCAATACCAAAAGTATTTTCTAAAACCATGGCGACAGGTGCTAAGCAGTTTGTAGTACATGAGCCATTAGAAATTACATTATGTTCTTTTTTCAAATCTTTGCTGTTTACTCCTTGAACTACAGTAAAATCTACCTCCTTTGCTGGGGCAGAAATAATTACTTTTTTAGCGCCAGCCTCTATGTGTTTGCCAGCTGATTTTTTATCTAAAAAAAAGCCAGTGCATTCTAAAACAACATCAGCTCCAATTTTTCCCCAAGGTAATTTTGACGGATCTCTCTCAGCAAATACTTTGATATTTTGATCTCCTATTTGAAAACCCTCTTTACTCGTCTTAACATCGTGATTTAATGTACCATGTGTACTATCAAATTTTATTAGGTGAGCGTTGGCTTCTATAGAACCCAGGTCATTAATTCCTACTACTTGAATTTTACCTTTATAGTTTTCTAATAAAGCTCTTAGGATAAGCCGTCCTATTCTACCAAAACCATTAATTCCTACTTTGACCATTTTTTATACGTATTTAAATACAACAATAAAATAAGCAACACAAATAATTGATGCTATCCACAAAAGACTACCAACGAGACCTAACCATGCTAAATGAATAAACGCACTTCCCAGTAAAGAAACAAATAATCTATCACCTCTAGTTGTGTCTAAACCTAAAATACCTTTTCTTGGAGAACCTCCTGGTACTTTCTTTTCCCAAATAAGCATTACTGTTATGCATAAAGCTATAAAAATGAAAAAAGCAGCCGTTTGCCACGTCCAAGCCATCCATGAAAATAAATCAAAATCAAAAAAACCTTTTTCTTTTGCTTTACCAACTTCACCCCATGTGGCTGCATACAATTTCGTAAACATTAGACCCTTCCCATAGCAAATCCTTTAGCAATATAATTTTTAACAAAATAAATTACAATTGCTCCTGGAATTATTGTTAAAGTTCCTGCTGCAGCTAATAAACCAAGCTCATAGCCCGAGGTGCTAGCTGTTCTAGTCATAGTAGCTGCTATAGGTTTTGCAGCAGTGGCTGTTAGTGTTTTAGCTAATAAAAGTTCAACCCATGAGAACATAAAGCAGAAAAACATTGTTATACCTATTCCAGCTGCAATAGTTGGAACAAATATTTTAAAGAAAAACCTTCCAAAAGAGTACCCATCTACATAAGCTGTTTCATCTAATTCTTTAGGAACAGCGGACATAAATCCTTCTAATATCCAAACTGCAAGGGGAATATTAAACAAACAGTGAGACAGGGCTACAGCTATATGAGTATCAAATAAGTTTACAGATGAATAAAACTGGAAAAATGGCAAAGCAAATACTGCTGGCGGAGCCATCCTATTAGTTAACAACCAAAAAAATAGGTGTTTATCTCCCAAAAATTTATACCTGGAAAACGCGTAAGCTGCTGGTAAAGCTGCAGCTACAGAAATTACAGTGTTGAATACTGTATAAGTAATTGAGTTAATATATCCCATATACCAGGTACTATCTGTAAAAATTTTTACATAATTTTCTGTTGTAAATTTTTGTGGCCATAACGAGTACGTATTTATTATTTCTGTTGTTGTTTTAAATGACATATTTATCAACCAATAAATCGGTAACATTAAAAAAATTATATATAGTGTAGGTACTAACCATTTATATTTTTTCATGACTGCGCCTCATTTTTCATCATTAAATTGTAAAATACCCAACAAACTAAAAGTACGATAAAGAAATAAATTAATGACATCGCAGCTGCTGGTCCTAAATCAAATTGACCCAAGGCCATTTTAACTAAGTCGATTGATAAAAATGCTGTAGTATTTCCTGGTCCTCCTCCTGTAAGCACAAATGGCTCAGTGTAAATCATAAAACTATCCATAAATCTTAGTAAAATAGCTAAAGTCAAAACCTTTTTCATTTTTGGTAATTCAATATATCTGAAAGTTGCCCACCTACTTGCTCCATCAATTTCTGCAGCTTGATAGTAAGCAGGCTGAATGGAGTTAAGACCTGCATAAGATAAAAGAACAACTAAAGATGTCCAATGCCAAACATCCATTAAAATAGTTGTGAGCCATGCATCACCCGGTTGTTGAGTAAAGTTATAATCAAAACCCATTGCGTTTAATGAATGACCAAGAAAACCAATATCTGGAAGTGCAAAGATATTCCACATTGCTCCAACAACATTCCAAGGAATTAAAAGCGGCATAGACATTAAAATTAAACAAACTGGTACACCCCATCCTTTTTTTGGCATTGTAAGTGCAATAGCAATTCCTAAAGGTATTTGGATTAGAAGTATTATAAAAGTGAAAGCAAATTGTCTTCCCAATGAAGCATGAAATCTTTCGGATAACAGTATTTGTTTAAACCATCTTGTTCCTTCCCAAGCAAACACGTTATTTCCAAAAGTTTCTTGAAATGAATAATTTACTACTGTCATTAAAGGAATAGCTGCATTAAAAGCAACAAGAACAAATACGGGAATTACAAAATACCAAGCTTTTTGATTAATAGTTTTATTCATTATTCTATGATCCAGTTATCTCCATAAACATAAGTGTAGTTTTGATTGAAAGTTACATGAGCGCTTCCACTCGGAATTTCAGTAGAGGCGTTAGATAATATTTTTATATTTCCCCCATTACATTCTGTATCGACAATTTTATGTCTTCCAGTATTACTTACTCTTTTAATTTTAACTGGAATTCCATCTTTTGAAAAATTTATAAATTCGGGTCTAATTCCTATTTGAGTTTTACTAAAATTTGATTTTTTTATAGCTTTATGACTTCGTATTTTTAGACCGCTAAAATTTATTTCTCCATTTTTAATTTCACAAGGAAGAATATTCATTCCAGGAGAACCAATAAAATGTCCAACGAAAGTATGTTTGGGTTTCTCAAATAATTCAACGGGTGTTCCAGTTTGAACGATTTGACCTTCATGCATGACCACAACTTGATCTGCAAAAGTTAAAGCTTCTGTTTGATCATGTGTCACATAAATCATAGTACGATTAATTTTTTGATGAAGTTCTTTTAATTTAGATCTTAAAACCCATTTTAAATGTGGATCTATAACAGTTAATGGTTCATCAAACATGATTACATTTACATCTGATCTGACAAGTCCTCTACCTAAGGAAATTTTTTGCTTACCATCAGCTGTTAGCCCGGATGCTCTATTGTTTAGTGTAGTTGTTAACTCAAGCATCTCAGCTATTTCCTTAACTTTAGATGCAATCTGTGAATCAGAAAGACCTCTATTTTTTAATGGGAAAGCTAGATTATCGTAAACTGACATTGTGTCGTAAATAACTGGAAACTGAAATATTTGAGCAATATCTCTTTCAACAGGGTTAAGTGTTGTCATATCTTTATCATCAAATAAAACACTACCTTTTGTTGGTTTTAATAAGCCAGAAACAATATTTAATAAAGTTGTCTTTCCACAACCAGATGGTCCTAAAAGAGCATAAGCTCCACCGTCTTTCCAATCAATATTAACATCTCTTAAAGCCCAGTCAGAATTATTATTCTGTTGCTCTAAATAGCTGTGACTTAAATCTTTTAAAGTTATTTTAGCCATTGTTTACCAATCTGTTATTTTGATCAAAATATAAAAACTCATCCGTGTTCATGTACAGTTTAGTGTCTTCTCCAACATTTTTTTGTTGAGTTCCATTAGATAATGAAACCCAGTTTAAACTTCCATTAGTAAAGTGTATTAAGCTTTCTGACCCACTAAGTTCAGAAATTTGAACCTTGCCATTAATTTCAACTGAATTATTTCCCTCTTTATAAGTTGTAATATTATGAGGTCTTATTCCTATTTTATAAGTACCATCCTTAATTTTTGCTGACGATTTCCATTGAACATCATTATCAGTAAATTTACAATTATCCCCACTTTTTGTAATCTCAGCTATATTCATCGGTGGATCACTAAAAACTTTTGCTGAAATTAAATTTTCAGGCCTATTATAAACTTCTAGCGTTTTACCATATTGAATAACTTTGCCTTCTAATAATGTTGCTGTATTCCCCCCAATCATCAGAGCATCAGATGGTTCTGTTGTTGCATAAACAACTATGCAGTCTCTATCTTCGAATAATTTTGGCAATTCCTCTCTCAATTCCTCTCTAAGTTTAAAATCTAGATTTGCTAAAGGTTCATCTAATAAAATTAAATCAGAATCTTTTACTAAAGCTCTTGCCAATGCAGTTCTTTGTTGTTGTCCGCCTGATAATTCGTCAGGTTTTTTATTTAACATTGCTGATAATTTTAAAAGTTCAGCCACCTTTCCTACTCTTTGTTTAATCTCATTATTTTTAACTCCCGTTATTGTTAGCGGAGAAGCAATATTTTCATAAACCGTATAATTTGGATAATTAATAAATTGCTGATAAACCATAGAACAATTTCTTTTTTGTACTTTCATACCTGTAACGTTTTTTCCATTAAACCATATCTCTCCTGAGGTTGGTTTATCCAACCCTGCCATTATTTGCATTAATGTTGTCTTTCCAGCTAGTGTAGAACCGAGTAGTACATTTATGGTATTTTTTTCTAATTTAATACTGGTAGGATGAATATGAGTTTCTATTCCAACTTTCTTTTCTACATTTTTCAGTTCTAGACTCATAATTTAAAATTTAGTTTTAAAAAAAGGGGGCAGCTAGTGCCCCCTTTCAATTTAGATTAACCTCTTACTATTTCCAAGCTTTCGCGTATGGAACAGTTTTTCCTTGAGGTTTCTCATTACGTTTAGCTTTTGGTGAACCTTTCTTATTTAACCAATAAGAAGCTTCTCTTGGTTTATTAAGTCTTGGTCCACATCCACCGTATGCATTGCTACCTTTGTCAGCAGCCTCCATACGAGACATAACTAAGTCCATCTCTTCTGCAAGACGATCCATAGCTTGTTGTGGAGTAAACGCACCTGAGTTTACATCTCCAATTTGTTGCCACCAGATTTGTGCTAGTTTCGGATAATCCGGAACGTTTACACCTGTTGGTGACCAAATATTTCTATTGTTTGATCTGTAGAACTCAACAAGTCCACCTAAATCACCTGCTCTGTCAGTAAATGATTTATGATCGATTGAACTATCTCTTATAATAGTTAAACCAACGTGACTTTTCTTAAGGTCTACTGTTTTTGATACAACGAATTGAGCGTACAACCATGCAGCTTTTCTATTTTTAACTGGTGTAGACTTAAATAAAGTCCATGATCCAGCATCTTGATATCCAAGCTTCATGCCTTCTTCCCAATAAGGTCCTTTTGGTGATGGACCCATTCTCCATAACGGCTTACCGTTAGCATCAACAACTTTATTGTTAGGATTTTTTCCTACTAAAGAAGCTGTAAACGCTGTGTACCAGAAAATTTGCTGAGCAACGTTTCCAGAAGATAGTGACGGTAGAGACTGATAGAAGTCCATAGCCGCAGCACCTGGAGGAGCGTAGTTTCTTAACCACTCATCCCATTTTCTGATTGCGTATACAGCAGCAGGACCGTTAGCAGCTCCACCTCTTGTTACTGAAGCTCCAACGGGGTTACAAGAACCTTTTTCCATTCTTATTCCCCACTCGTCCACTGGTATTCCATTAGGTTTTCCAACATCACCTGCTCCAGCCATTGATAACCACGCGTCAGTCATTCTCCAACCTAAGTCAGGAGCTCTTTTACCGTAGTCCATGTGACCATAAATTCTAACACCGTCAATATTTTTCACATCTTCTGAGAAATATTTAGCGATATCTTCATAAGCAGACCAATTTAGAGGTACGCCTAAATCGTAGCCGTATTTCTTTTTAAACCCTTTTTTGATTTCAGGTCTGTCAAACCAATCTTTTCTAAACCAATAAAGGTTAGCAAATTGTTGGTCAGGCAATTGGTATAAGTCGCCATCTGGACCTGTAGTAAACTGCTTACCAATGAAATCATTTAAGTCTAAAGTTGGTAAAGTAACGTCTTTACCTTCTCCAGCCATCCATTTCGTTAGGTTTACAGCTTGTTGCATTCTAGCGTGAGTACCAATCAAATCTGAATCATTGATATAAGCGTCGTAAATACTTACGTTAGTTTGCATTTGTGTTTGAACAGCCATTACTACGTCACCTTCACCAAGTAACTGGTGATTAACTTTAATCCCAGTAATCTCTTCAAAAGCTTTTGTTAAAACTTTTGACTCATACTCGTGCGTTGGAATAGTTTCAGACAATACTTTGATAGACATTCCTTTGAAAGGCTTCGCGGCATTGTGGAACCACTCTAGTTCTTTCTCTCTTTCTTTAGCTGAAAGTGTTGAAAGACTAAATTCTCCATTAGACCATTTCTTAATTGCAGCCATATGACCGTCTGCAAATGCATTAGAAATAGTTACGATTGAAAATGATACAGCAATAGCTAAGAAAGTTTTTAATGTTTTAAACATTTTATATTTCCCCCATTGTTGTTTTTAATGATTTAATATTGAACCAAAAAAAATACGTAATGTACAGGGAAGTAAAAAAAATAATTACAACTTTGAAGTGTATTAATTTATTAAAGCACGCTTGACTGCTTTTTCCCAACCTTTAATTAGCATTGATCTAGATTTATTTTTCATTTTTGGAGAAAACTTTTTATCTAAATGCCAATTTTTTGAAATATCTTTTAATGATTTATATACACCGATTTGTAAACCAGCCATAAAAGCTGCACCTAAAGCTGTAGTCTCTTGAACTTTAGGTCTTAATACTTTTACATTTACAATGTCTGACAAAAATTGAGAGAACCAATTATTCATAACCATGCCGCCATCTACTTTTACTATCTTAGGTCTAAGACCATCATGTTTCATGGCTTCGAAGAGATCAAATGTTTGATAGGCTACTGCTTCTAAAGTAGCTCTAACTATTTCTTTAGGGCTTGTATCCCTTGTTATGCCACTTAAGACACCTCTGGCATTGGCATTCCAGTACGGCGCTCCTAATCCAGTAAAAGCAGGAACTAGATAAATATCGTTATTGTTATTGAGTGACTTTACTATTTTTTCTGTTTCAGGTGCTTTCTTAAAAAACTTCATTCTATCTCTTAACCATTGAACTCCTGCTCCAGCAATAAAGATTGATCCTTCCATTGCATAGGTTGTCTTTCCATTAATTCTATATGCAATTGTAGTTAACAATCTATTTTTTGAATAAATCTTTTTACCACCTGTATTAAGTAAAACAAAAGCTCCGGTACCATACGTGCTTTTAAGAGACCCTGGTTCGAAACAACATTGACCAATAGTAGCCGATTGCTGATCACCTACTACTCCATTTATTGGTATAGACTTACCTGTTATCGATGAATGAGTTTGACCATAATCATCAGCACAATCTTTTACTTCAGGAAGAATATGTTTTTTGATCTTTAATAAATTTAAAATCGTATCATCCCATTTATTTGAACTTATATTATAAATCATTGTTCTGCTTGCATTTGTAGCATCAGTTGCGTGTATTTTTCCTCGAGTTAATCTCCAAATTAAAAAACTATCAATTGTTCCAAACAATAATTGTTTTTTGTTCATAAGTTGTTTAGCTTTGGAAACATTATCTAATATCCATTTAATTTTTGTTCCTGAAAAGTAAGAGTCAATTAAAAGACCTGTTTTGTTGAAAATCATAGTATCTTTATTTTGTTTTCTTAATTTTTTACAAAACTCCTCTTGTCTACGATCTTGCCAAACAATTGCATTGTAAACTGGCTTACCTGTTTTTTTGTTCCACAAAACAGTGGTTTCTCGTTGATTAGTTATACCTATGCTTAAAATTTCACCTCTTAGTCTTTCTGCTTTTTTAATAACATCTTTTAAAGTTTTTAAAGTTGTTCTCCAAATTTCTTCTGGATTGTGCTCGACCCATCCACTTTTTGGAAAATATTGTGTAAATTCTTTTTGTGATGAATAAACCGGTTTACCTTTTTGGTCAAAAAGGATTGATCTGTTAGATGTAGTTCCGGCATCAATTGAAATTATAAATTTTTTCATTATCTAAAAGACTCCCAATCTAATTCGAGTTTCTTATCATTTATAATAGCATTTATCATACCAAGCATTAAGGGTAGTTTTTTTTGATCAAAATCTTCATTTACCTTTTTTGCGATTTCTTTTGCAAGGTCTGCTCCTTCAACTGTAACCTTTTCCATTTTTGTTTTTTTTGCCTCAGAAAAAGTTAATCCTTCTCCAATGTAATATCCCATTTTTGCATTTCTACCGCCACCTGAGCTTACGTAAAGATCTCCTAAACCAGCCAACCCTTTGACGGTCTCTTTTTTACCGTTAAGGTGCTCAACAAAAATTTCCATTTCATGAATGGATTGTTTAATTAAAGCTGATGCAGTATTTAAATAATTTTTTTCTCTTACCTCATTAGATATATTATGACTGCATAAACCTTTCGCTGCGCCTACAGCCATCGAAAAAATATTTTTTATTGCGGCTGAAACTTCTACCCCATTTAGATCATCTGAATGAGATGTATGATAATAGTTTGTATTGAGCATGTCTGCGATTTTTTTAGCAGTTTGAACGTCCTTGTTTGCAATAACAACACTTGAATGAACTCTGTTAGCCAATCCTGCAGCTAAACAAGGACCTCCAACTGCAGAAATATCTACTTTTTTTATCCCTCTTTCATCTAATAATCTTTCAAGTTTATCTACTAGTAATTCATACTTATTATTATGAATGCTTAATCCTTTTGTAAGCATCAATAGACTTGGAATTCTACTTTCTTTAAAAAGTCTACTTAATTGATCAGCCACCCATTCAATACCTTTAGAACTTATACCAAGAACAATTAAGTCTACGTTAGATTTTAGTAAATCATTAAACTTTTCAAATTTAAAAATTTTAATTTCTTTAGGAATTTTTGTGTTTAATCCAGGATGTAAATTATCATTTTGTTTTAGTTGGTCTATAAAATCATTCTCTAAATGAGTGCCTACTATATTAATATCATGATTATTATCTAAACAAGGTAAAGCAAAAGCTGAACCCATAGCACCTGCACCAATAATAACAATTTTTGACATTAATCTTTAAATAATATTTTTTTGAAAATTAAAAAAACTGATATTAGCTCAATTTTTCCAATTATCATAAATAAAATTAAACTAATTTTTGAGGATGTTAATAGATTTGAAAAATTTAAATTTTGCATATTGAATATCTCAGAGTTTACAGTATTGGTCAAAGTAAGTATCGACAATTTAAATGATTTTTCAAACCCAATATTATCAACTACTAAAAGGCTAGATAAAATAAAAAGACTTAAAAAAAACGAAATAAAAATTAGAAAAGAAATTTTAACATGATCATCTGATATTTTTTTATCTGATCCAAAAATAGTTTTATTAATAATACTATTAGGGCTAATAAGTTTAATGATTTCAAAAGATGTAATTTTCAGTAATATATAAAATCTAGTAAGTTTTATCCCTGATGTATTAGAAATTATAGATCCGCCAATAATTGTAACTAACAAAAAATATAAGCTCAGATTATTTTCTGATTCCATAAGTGTAAGTCCAGAATTAGCCAAACTACTTAAAACGCTTATAATAATGTCTAAACCATCATAATTATTTAAATATATCAAT
Source organism: uncultured Pelagibacteraceae bacterium (assembly GCA_902537845.1). GTDB lineage: Bacteria > Pseudomonadota > Alphaproteobacteria > Pelagibacterales > Pelagibacteraceae > Pelagilacustribacter. The sequence goes on along the minus strand of CACBDC010000003.1, from coordinate 70,561 downwards.
GAACAAAAAATTATAGTTAAAAATATTAAATAAATATCTTCTCTATGTTCTTTAATTAAAGTATTTTTATTGAATATATTATAAAGTAAATAAAAGTTTAATGTAGATACTAAAAGAGAAAAAATCAAAATTACCTTTTGAAAATTTGTTGAAATAATTTTGCTTAAACTTTCAGTTGGTAAAAAACCTCCACCTGAAATTAATGTCATGCTTAAATTTAGAGAATTAAAAAGTCTTACACCTGATAAATTTAATAAACTAAGGATACCAATACTAAGTAACGAATAAATAATAAATATTCTAAGTAAATTATCTTTGATGTTGCTTTCAGAATTAAAATTGTTATCCCCCGAATAAGTTAGATTAGTCATCTTGTAATTAAATGACTTATTTGAAAAAATTATTATCAAAAAAAATAAAAAAAATAGTCCTCCTATCCACTGTGAAGAAGACCTCCAAAGAATTAGTGTTGGATCAAGATATTTTACTTCATTAAAAATTGAAAATCCTGTTCCTGTTAGCCCTGAAATAGACTCAAAAACGGAATTTAAAAAAGTAACTTGATAATTACTTAGATAAAATGGAATAGATATTAAGACAGAAATTAAAATGTATACAAAAATAATTAAAATTAACTGCTCAATAAAGTTAATATTTTTTGGACTTTTTCTTCCAAAATAAAATAAAATTAATCCGATCAATAAAGAAACTGCTAAAGTTATAAAATAAGTTCCTATACTTAAAAAATAATCAAAATAAGAGGAATATAAAATATTTATGAATGAAAGAAAGCTTACGGGAAAACAAAATAAACTTAAAAAAAAACTAATCCTTTTAAAATTCATTAATTTAAATCGTGCCTAGACTAAAAATACTCTCTACAGCTTTAAGCTCTTCCCTTTTAGCAAGAAATACAACAAGGTCATCTTTTTCAAAGATAAAATTAGATCTTGGAATTATAACTTTATCATTTCTTATAATTGCACCTATTCTTATATCTTCAGGCAAATTTGAGTCTCGAATTTTTTTATTAACTAATTCTGATTTTTCAGAAATTTTCGCCTCAATAAATTCAAACTCACCATCTAGCACGGAATACACATTGGCGATACTTCCTCTGTGAACATGTTCCATTATTCTTGAAACTGTTGTCATTCGTGGATCGACTAAATCATCTATATTTAATGAGTCTTGAAGAAGACTATAGTTAGTCTTATTAACAATTGCGATTGTTCTTTTTTTTAAGCCTGTCTTTTCTGCCAATACACAAGCCATCATATTATTTTCATCATCATTTGTTAAAGCTAAAACTGTTTCTGAGCCTTCTAGATTAGCCTCTTTTAGAATCTCTTCATCCAGTGCATCTCCATTAATTACAATTGATGAAGACAATTCATTTGCAATTTCTTCTGCTCGTTGTTTATTTTTTTCAATTATCTTCACTCTCACGTCTTCAAAATTTTCTTCAAGCATTTTAGCAAGCTGTAAACCTATATTACCTCCTCCTATTATTAAAATATTTTTTGCAATTTTTTCTTCATGGCCAAATGCTTTTAATATTGGATTTAATTGATCACTATTTACTACAACATAAACATTATCATCCTCGAGCATCTGATCATTTTTTTTTAAATAGATAAATTTTTCTTTTCTCAAAGCACCTAATATATTTGCTTTAAAATCTGGAAATTTCTCCGTTAATTTTTTTAATGGTATGTTTTTTATTGGGCAATTTTTTTCAATAGATATTTCTAACATTTTTACTTTATCTTTACCGAATGGAACATTATCTAATGCACCTGGCGCCTCTAGCCTTCTGTATAAAGATTTTGCGACTTCTCGCTCTGGGGATATTATTACATCTATTGGAATATTAGATTTATTATATAGTTTTCCCCATTTTCCCTCTAAAAAATCTTTTGTTCTTATTCGTGCTATTTTTTTTGATACATTAAATAACGAGCTTGCTAACTGACATACAATCATATTTGTCTCATCATTTCTTGTTACTGCAATAATCATATCGGCTTTATCAGCTCCAGCATTTTCTAAAACAGTTGGCAATGATGCTCTTCCAACTATACCCTTTACATCTTGTGTGTCGTTAATCTTTTTAATATCCTCAGGTGATTGGTCAATCACAGTGACAGAGTGACCTTGTGCAGATAATTGTTTGCTTATTGAAAAGCCTACTTTACCGGCTCCACATATAATTATATTCATTTTTTTAGTTAATTCCTTTTATTCCCAAAGATTTCAATTTTCTGTGTAAAGCAGAGCGTTCCATTCCAATAAAATCTGCCGTTTTAGAAATATTTCCGTGATGTTTTTTGAGTTGTGTTGTTAAATATTCTTTCTCGAAATGTTCTCTTGCTTCTTTTAATGGAGATTGAAATGATTGTTCTAATATGTTTTTGTTATGCTCAAATTTTGACGAGGTATTTAAGACATCATCAATTACTTTATTAATTTTTTGTTTACTATCATTTGAAGATAAAATTGTTATTCTTTCTACTAAGTTTCGTAATTCTCTTACATTACCTGGCCAATTATAAGTATACAAACTATCATTTTGAATATCTATATCAGGTTTTTGAACTCCATTAATTTCTGAAAGTTTTGTTTTAAAATATTCTATTAATAAAGGTATATCTTCAGTTCTGGAAGTAAGGGACACAAGTTCAATTGGCATTACATTTAATCGATGATAAAGATCCTCTCTAAAATTTTTTTCATTTACTAATTGATTCAAATCTTTTGAAGTAGATGAAACAAGTCTTATATTTACATTTATATCTTTTGAGCCATTAATCCTCTTAAATTTTTGATCTATTAAAACTCTTAAAACATTTGCTTGAGTTTCATAGGGTATTTCAGAAACCTCATCAATTAATAGTGTTCCTCTGTTTGCTCTCTCTAAAGCTCCAAAAGAAATATTTCCATCTTCAAATTCCTCCCCGAACAGTTCTCTCTCATAGGTTTTTTCTTTTAATAAAGCTGCATTTATGATTATGAAAGGCTCTTTAGATCTTGCTGAATTTTTGTGTATTTTTCTCGCAACTAATTCTTTTCCAGAACCTGTGGGTCCAGAAATTAAAACTCTACTTTCAGAGGTGGAAAGTTTATCTATAATTTTTTTTACTTTGAGAATAGCAGGACTTTTACCAATTAGTTCAAAGGAGTGAAATAAATTTTTTTCTATCATGTTTTTTTCTTTTTTAAGAGAAGCTGATTCTAATCCTCTATTCACATAATTTAAGATTTTTTCTTTTGAGAACGGTTTCTCAATAAATTCATATGCACCTAATCTTATTGACTCAATAGCAATTTGAACAGTGGCGTGTCCAGAAATCATTATTACTGGAGTAATTTTATTTTTTTTACTTATAAGTTTTAAAAGATCGATACCATCCTTATCTGGTTTATCTAATTTGATATCAATTATAGCAAGATCTGGTAAACGCTTATTTATCTCTATTACAGCTTGATCATAATTAGCCGCTGAACGCACTTTGAAATTTTGCTCCTCTAATATATTACATATTAAAAAGCGTATATCTGGATTATCATCTATGACTAAAATTTCTTTAAGCATATTTTGGAAGAGAAATTGTAACTATTACTCCAGTTTTTTTTCCTTTATTTTCAATTAAAATACTGCCCGAATGTTCATTTATTATTTTTGTAACTATTGGTAAACCTAAACCTGTTCCAGTTTTTTTTGTTGTGAAATAAGGTGTCATTGCTTTTTTAGCGTCTGTAATACCTGGACCATTATCTGATATTCTTACAATTATATAGTCATTATTATCATCTATTTCTATGTCAATATTTCCTTTAAAATTAGGCGCTTTTTGAGACTGTTCTGTAAAAGACTCTTCTGAATTTTTAATTAAATTAATAAAAACCCTGTTGAGTTGATCTTCATCTCCATTGATGAATTTACTCTTTGAAAAATTCTTCAAATTAATTGTATTTTTTGAAGTCAACTTAATAAAATCTAATGACTTGGTAATTATTTTATTAATTTCTACCTTTTTTAGAATTGGTCTAGGCATTCTTGCAAAATTTGAAAACTCATTTACCAATTTTTCAATATCTTTAATTTGTCTATTAATAGTTTCTAAATATTTTTCAAATTCTTTGGTTTCATTAGTTAATTTATCTTTATATTTTTCTCTAAGACTATCAATTGATAATTGTATCGGTGTTAAAGGATTTTTTATTTCATGGGCAAGTTTTCTTGCAACACTTTCCCAAGCTTCATATCTTTCTGTAATAAGAAGTTTATCTTGTTGCTCCTTAAGTCTTTCAATCATTTGATTAAAATTTTTATTTAGTTGTTTAAACTCTTCATCGGTCTCTACTTCAGGAACTTTTACATCGAGTGCCCCCTTGCTTATAGAGTCAGAGGCACCTATTAAATTTATTATTGGTTTTGTAAATCTTGAAGCAAATGAAATAGCGATAGATGTAGATAAAAATAGTAATAGAGTAACTACGATAATATAAATAATTGCAAAAGTAACCTTGATTCCTGTTTGACTATTTTCAACTGAATAATAAAAACTTACAGCTTGTTCAGTCTCATTTAAGTATCTTAAAATTTCTGTATCTATATTTCTCGAAATATATAAATATGTATCAACAAGAGCAGATAGCTTAATCATTATTGTGGTTTTATTTTCTAAATTGCCAGTTACAAAAACTGCTTTACCTTTTAAAGCTTCATCGTAATCATCGTCTGATGGTATAACAAACTCTTCATTAATATCTCTTACATCCGAAAGTAAAATATTTCCTATACTGTCAATTAAATAAACATCGTCTATTTTCCTTAAAAATTTTTCTGATCTCATAATCTTTTGAAATCTAGATGGATTAGAATAATAAAAATTAGAAGCTCTATTTAAACCAACACTCATCAAAATAACATCAGATAAAACATTTTCCTTACTTTCCTCTAAATAGTTTTTTGCAACATCATAGGAATTGTTTACTGCTTTAGCTATTTGTTTATCGAAATAATTCTGAATTCCAAAATTAAAAATAAATAATGAAAATATTGCAACTACAAGAGAGGGTATGACAGTAAATAAAGAAAAAACTGAAATATATTTTAAGTTGGTTTGCGATCCTTTTTTGTTCTTTTTTCCTGTGTAGTAAAACCTGTAAAAATTTCTAAATATTAAAGTAAAAAAAATTAATAACAAAAAAATGTCAATAATTAACAAAGTTTGTAAATTTTTGTCTGTAAGTGGAACAAAGCCCTCATTAATGAAGGTTAAAAAGGTTACGATCCCCATGAAAATACATAAAAATGAGGATAAAATAATCCAATTAAAATTTTTAATAATTTTGAACATCGTAAATAAGCATTAAATTTCTATTTAAATATACTATAAGTGTATACCATGAGTTTTTGTTTAATTATTCTAGCTGGAGGTAGAAGTCATAGATTTAAGTCTAAAATAAGTAAACCATATCAAAAAATTGCTGGTAAATCATTAGTTGAAATTAATATTAATAAAGCAAGCAAATTTAAACAAATAAAAAAGATCATTCTTGTATATAACAAAAAAGACTCAAAACATATAAAATCTCTAAAATTAAATAATATAAAATTAATACGAGGTGGAGACAGTAGACAAAAATCAACTTTAAATGCTTTAAAGTATTTAAAAAATCAAAATAAAATCTCCAAAGTTTTAATTCATGATGTTGCAAGACCTAATTTTTCATCAAAATTATTAGGATCAATTATAAAAAATATGAAAAATTCTAGAGCTGTGATTCCTCAAATTAAAATCCAAGATGCGATAAAACAAATAATAGACTCTAGTAAAGAGGAATATATAGTAAGTAAAAAAAGAGATAATTTAATTTTAACGCAAACCCCACAAGCTTTTAATTTAAAAGAAATTTATAATTTGCATAGAACAAATTCTGTTAAATACAGAGACGATGACATTTCGCTGTACGTAGATTTAAATAAGGTAAAGTTTATTGATGGTGAAAAAAATAACTTTAAGATTACTGATAAATCAGATTTTGAAAATCTAAGGCAAATTTATAAATCTAATCAAAGTGTCGGTATAGGATTTGATGTGCATAGACTAGTTTTAAAAAGAAAACTTTATTTGGCAGGTTTAAGAATAAAATCAAAACTTGGGACACTAGGTCATTCAGATGGTGACCCCGTTCTTCATTCAATTACTGACGCAATTTTAGGTGCGTGCAAGATGGGTGACATTGGTCGAATGTTCCCAGATAAAAGTAAACGATTTAAAAACATAAGATCAACAATTTTACTTAAAAAAGTAATAGAGCAAATTAAATTTAAAGGTTATTTTATAAATAATATCGATATAAATATTATTACTCAATCACCTAAAATTAAACATTATAAAAGTAAAATGATTAATAATATTGCCAAACTTTGTAAAATTTCTAATGATCAAATAAATATAAAAGGGAAAACTACTGAAAAACTTGGTGTTATTGGAAAAGAAAAAGCAATAGCATGCGAAGTTATATGTTCAGTTATAAAATATGATTAAAAGTTTTAATTATTTATTTGTTACCTGTTTCGGTATTGGGTCTTTTAGATTTGCCCCAGGAACAATAGCTTCTCTAGTTACCACTATTTTTTTGTACAGCTTATTCCACGTAATAAATCTATCTAGTAAAGATATTTTAATAATTTTATTGATAGTCTTTGTTTATTCATTCTATGCAGTATCTGAATATATCAAATACAGTGAAAATAAAGATCCCAAAGAAGTTGTTGTAGATGAGTTCATTGGTCAATCAATTCCGATCTATCTATATGAAATCTCTCATGAAACTGTAAAAGACACACAGGAAGCAGTTTTATTTTATTTATATATTTTTATTTTATTTAGATATTTTGATATTCAAAAACCTTTTCCAGCAAATTTTTTTGATAAAAAATTAAAAAATAGTTTTGGAGTAATAATGGACGACGTTGTTGCTGGTTTATATGTAGTCCTTACGTTGATAATTTTTATGATAATTAAATCAAAATTTTTCTGATGAGTAATAATAAGAAGATAGTTATATCTCTTAAAAAAAAAAGGTTTAAGCTTGCGATTGCTGAGTCGTGCACGGGAGGGAAACTGTCGAGTGACATTACCTCTGTAAGTGGATCATCTAAAGTATTTACAATGGGATTAATTACTTACTCAAATCAAGCCAAAATAGATATACTAAAAGTACCTCGAAAAATTATAAAAAAATATGGCGCTGTAAGTATTCAATGTTGTTTAACTATGGTTAATAATTTAAGCAAAATAAGTAAGTCAAAAGTTTGTGTTTCAATAACAGGAATAGCAGGTCCCAAAGGTGGATCTAAACAAAAACCGGTTGGTTTAGTTTATATTGGAATTAGAGTTGGAAAAAAGGTTTTTGTCAACAAATGTAATTTTAAAAATAAAGGTAGAGCTTATATTCAAAGACAAACAGTAAAAAAATCGCTCAATTTATTATCAAGATTTATTAAATAGGATAACTAAATTCAGGATTAACAATAAAATTCAACAAATGAGCAGTAAAACTATTCAACAATAAAAATATCCCAAAAGCATTAAGATAAAGAATAAAAACTAAGAAATTTCTTGCTCTTTTTTTAGCTAAAAGACTTTTACTTTCAGGTACCCAATCTTTATTTGGAGATTTAAAATCATAAGAAAACATCCAATAAGTTATATCGCTTTCGTTGGGATCGCCAGTTCTAATTTTTTTAATATATGAAGCTAAACTTTTAAAAGTAAAAATTAAAAATATTAATAAAACTGTTATAATTAGCATTACTTATATAACTGAACTGCCCTTTCCTCAAAAGCTTTAGCAATTTTATTTAAACCTAGCTCAAAAGATTTTTTCATAATTCCATTAAGTATTGGATTTTTTAATTCAAAATCAATAAAAAATTCTAATTGTGTATTATTATTTATTTCTTTGAAATGCCATTCGTTTTTTAAATGTTTTAAAGGACCATCTAAATTCGTAACAATAATTTTATCAGTTTCCTTATGGTAAGAAACATGACTTGTAAAAGTTTCATTTAAAATACTTTTGCCGACTTTTAAATCTCCGTTAAAAGAAATTAGATCTGGACTTTCTTTCTTATCAAAAATCTTACCCTTGATGCACCACGGGACAAATTCAGGGTATTTTTCAATGTCAAGAACCATTTCAATTAATTGTTCTTTTTTACAGGAAATGATTTTTTTTAGTGTTGCGGATGACATTCAAGCTTTTTATTTCTTGCGTCTTGTAACTTTCTGAAGTCTTCATCAGCGTGATATGATGATCTAGTTAATGGTGATGAAGAAACAAGTAAAAAGCCTTTTGTTTTTGCAATATTCTCAAATTCTTTAAATTCATCGGGATGATAGTATCGATCCAGAGGATGATGTTTTGCCGAAGGCTGAAGGTATTGACCTATTGTAATAAAATCAACTTCTGCTGATCTTAAGTCATCCATAACTTGTATTACTTCCTCTTTAGTTTCTCCCAAACCAACCATGATGCCTGACTTGGTAAAAACTTTTTTATTAAATCCCTTTGCATTTTTAAGCAATTCCAATGAAGCAAAATAACGTGCACCAGGCCTTACTTTTGTATAAAGTCTTGGAACTGTTTCTATATTGTGATTGAAAACATCTAGGTCTGCTTCTAATACTTTTTTATATGCATCACCTTTTCTTAAAAAATCTGGTGTTAGAACTTCAATAGAAGTTTCAGGATTTTTTTCTCTTGTAGCTTTAACAACTTTATAAAAATGATCTGACCCTCCATCATCGAGATCGTCTCTATCAACAGATGTTATTACTACGTGCTTTAAATTAAGATCTTTTACTGCATTAGAAATTTTTAATGGTTCAAAAATATCAAGATCTGTCGGTTTACCAGTTTTGACATCACAAAATGCGCAGGCTCTTGTACATGTGTCTCCCATAATCATAAAGGTTGCGTGCTTTTTACTCCAGCATTCAGTAATATTTGGACAATTTGCTTCCTGACAAACTGTTACTAGATTATTTTGATTCACGACTTTTTTGGTTTGAAAAAATACTTGAGAGTCTAAAATTTTAGATCTTATCCAATCAGGTTTTTTCTTTATTGGGTTAATAGGTTTGTTTACTTTTTCTGGATGTCTGGGTTTTTCGCTCATCTTAGTTTAATTATTATTTCATCTTCAGTCACAAAATTTAATTTCTGCCTATACAATATATCTAGATAATCTGGATCATTTTTGTTTATCAATGAAATTTTATGATCTAAATCATTTAATTTTGTTGTTAAAACTTTGTCCTTCTCAATTAATTCTTCATAAATATTTTTCTTATCAAAATAAGAGATTAATCCTCTTTCACCTCCAATTAAATTGATACCAATGTAAAGAGTAAAAAAAATATTAAATAAAAGAAACTTTTTTTTTTTTAAACTTTCAATTAATTTCATTAACTAGATTCTAGCCATTTTAGCTTGATTGCCAAGTTCTTCTTCGACGCGCAATAATCTGTTGTATTTAGCTACTCTTTCGGATCTAGCTAATGAGCCTGTTTTTATTTGTGAGGACATAGTAGCTACTGCCAAATCAGCTATGAATGTGTCTTCCGTATCTCCAGATCGGTGTGAAATGATAGTGTTAAAATTTGCTTTTTTTGCCATTGAAATAACTTCTAAAGTTTCAGTCAAAGTTCCGATTTGATTAGGTTTTACTAAAATACTATTAGCAGATTTTTCTTTTATGCCTTTTTCTAGTCTTTTAGAATTAGTTACAAATAAATCATCTCCTACGATTTGAACATTATTTCCTATAGCGGTAGTAATTTTCTTCCATGATTGCCAGTCTTCTTCCGCAAATGGATCTTCAATAGATTTGATCGGATAGCTGGATGTTAATTTTTTGTAATAGTTTACGACATCATCTACAGACAGAAAACTAGATGATTGAATTGAGTATTCTCCTTTATCATTCATAAGTTCATTTGCAGCCACATCCAAACAAATTACAACGTCATTTCCTGGTTTTAATTTTGATTTTTCAATAGCTTGAACTATTAATTCTAAAGCTTCTTCATTTGAATTGATTGATGGAGCAAATCCACCTTCATCTCCAACATTCGTTAACATCTTTTTTGATTTTAATAATTTTTTTAAATTATGTATTACAAGAAAGCATTTTTCAACGGCATCTGTAAAATTTTTTGCTGAGTCAGGCCTAATCATAAATTCTTGAATATTTAAATCATTATCAGCGTGTGCACCCCCATTAATAATATTCATCAATGGTATAGGTAGAGAGTAAGATTTACCTAAACTTTTATAAAGTGATTGTTTATTTGCGATCGCTGTACACTTTGCATAAGCTAATGAAACTGCTAATGTTGAATTTGCACCTAGGTTAGTCTTATTTTCACTTCCATCTAGCTCTATTAAAATTTTATCGATTTTTTCTTGCTGATTAAAGTCTAGGTTTTTTAATTTATTTGAAATTTTACTATTTATATTTTGAACTGCAGTAAAAACGCTTTTACCCAAAAATTTATTTTGATCTTTATCCCTTAATTCGTGAGCTTCAAATGCTCCTGTAGATGCGCCTGAGGGTGATATTGCAGTTGCAGAAGAGCCATCGTCTAACAAAATCTCAGCTTCAATAGTAGGGTTTCCTCTACTGTCAAAAACTTGTCGTCCTTTAACACTTTTGATTTTTGCCATTCTTTTATTTAACTAACTTGTCTATTTCAGTTAATTTTTTTAATAATGCTTTTACTTCATTTAATGGCACCATATTTGGACCATCTGATGGCGCGTTGTCTGGATCATCATGTGTTTCCATAAAAATTGCTCCAACGCCGACCGCGATAGCTGCTCGAGCTAAATAAGGAACAAACTCTCTTTGTCCTCCACTCTTTTCACCCATTCCGCCAGGCTGTTGAACTGAATGCGTAGCATCAAAAACAATTGGAAAACCAAATCTAGACATTATTGGCAAAGCCCTCATATCGGATACAAGCGTGTTATAACCAAAACTTGCCCCTCGCTCTGTAATTAAAATATTTTTATTTCCAGAGTCTTCAATTTTTTTTATAACGTTAGCCATATCCCATGGGGCTAGAAACTGACCTTTTTTTACATTAATTATTTTTCCAGTTTTTGCAGCGGCAATCAATAAATCTGTTTGACGGCAAAGAAATGCAGGTATTTGTAAAACGTCAACGTGATCTGCAACTATTGAACATTGTTCAGCTGTATGAACATCGGTTAAGACGGGTAAGCCGACTTCTTTTCTAATTTTATCAAATATAGGTAAAGATTTATCAAGACCCATGCCTCTTTTGCCTTTTAGACTAGTTCTATTAGCCTTATCGAATGAGGTTTTGTAAATTAAATTTATTCCTAGATCACTGGTAATTTTTTTTAGTTCTGAGGAAATTTTTAAAGCATGTTCTTCATTTTCTAACTGACAAGGTCCGGCGATCAAAGTGAAAGGCTTATCGTTGGCTATTTCAAAATTTGAACATTTAATTTTTTGATTATTCATTTTTTTTTCGACTTGATTTTTGCGGCTTTTATAAATGAAGAGAATAAAGGATGTGGAGCTAAAGGTCTAGATTTAAATTCTGGGTGAAACTGAACCCCAATGAACCAAGGATGATTTTTTAGTTCAATTATTTCAGGTAATTTTAAATTCGGAGATAAACCTGAAAATATCATACCTTTTTTTTCAAATTCATCTTTATAATTAATGTTGACCTCATATCTGTGACGATGTCTTTCATTAATTTTATTAGTATTGTAAATACTACTTATCAAAGTTCCTTTTTTAAGTTTTGCCTCATAACTTCCTAACCTCATTGTGCCACCGAGCTCTTTGTCTGTACCTTTTATCATTTTACCGTCTTTTACCCATTCGCTCATAAGGCCAACTACAGACGCTTTTGAGGGACCAAATTCACTAGATGTTGCTTTTTTTATATTTAATTTATTTCTTGCAAATTCTATTACTGCCATTTGCATTCCAAAACATATACCTAAAAATGGAATATTATTTTTTCTTACGAATGATATAGCTGCAATTTTTCCCTCTGTTCCTCTTTTTCCAAAGCCGCCTGGAATTAAAACACCAGACACACCTTTTAATTTAATTTTAACGTCTTTTGGTTTTAAATAATCAGACTCAATCCTTATTAAATTTACTTTTAAATTATTAGCTATTCCCCCATGCGTTAACGCTTCGTCTAGAGATTTATATGCATCTTTAAGCTCAACATATTTACCTATGATAGCAATTTTTACTTTTTTTTTGTTATTTAAGACTGAGTGAGTAATTTTTTTCCATGGAGCTAAATTAACTTTTTTTCTAGATTTAATCTTGAAGAATTTTAATACCCTTTCATCAAGTTTCTCTTTATTGAAGCTTATCGGTGCTTCATAAATTGTTTTTACATCAACTGTTTCTATCACATCTTTAATTGATACATTGCAAAATAAAGAAATCTTCTTTCTTTGGTCTAAAGGAATAGATCTTTCTGACCTGCAGATAATTATATCGGGTTGAATACCAATACTTCTTAGTTCTTTAACTGAATGCTGCGTAGGTTTTGTTTTTATTTCATCTGATGCCTTCATATAAGGAACTAAGGTTAAATGAATAAATAACGTGTTTTTTCTACCTAATTCATTAGAAAATTGTCTTATAGCTTCTAAAAAAGGTAAACTTTCAATATCACCAACTGTTCCACCAATTTCACAAATTACAAAGTCTTCTTTTGAGACATCATGTTTTATAAAATCTTTTATCCTATTAGTAATATGGGGAATGACTTGAACAGTTTTTCCTAAATATTTTCCTTGTCTCTCTTTTTTTAAAACATCACTATAAATTTTACCTGTTGTGATGTTATCGGATTTTTTTGCAGAAATTCCTGAAAATCTTTCATAGTGACCTAGGTCTAAATCTGTTTCAGCACCGTCATCCGTTACAAAAACCTCTCCGTGTTGAAATGGACTCATTGTACCTGGATCAATATTTAAGTAAGGATCTAATTTTCTTATTCTTACTTTGTATCCTCTTGACTGTAATAAATATGCTAGTGAAGCTGATGATAAACCTTTGCCCAAAGATGAAACCACGCCGCCAGTTACGAATATATATCGCGCCATGGAAGTATGTTATACTTTATATTATCTGAAATACAAAGTCTTAATTACTTAGATTGAGGTATTTGTGGAAGGTTTGAATTTTCTTCTTCTTCTTTTTCCAAAACTGACTGTGTTTCACGAAACTCATCTCGTGAAATAGCAACTATAGCAATACTACAAATTATAAATAGAGCTGCTACTATGGATGTTAATTTTGTTAAAAAAGTTCCAACTGATCTTGCTGACGTGAAATTGTCCTGTGAAACACCTAAACCTAAGGCACCACCCTCAGATCTTTGCAATAAAATAATTATTACTAATATTACTGCTAAAACAATGTTAACAAAGATAAGTAAACTTTCCATTCTGTTTATCTATAGTAATTCTTTATTATATCAATAAATTTCTTAGATGTTTTTGATGCTCCTCCTATTAAAAAACCATCTATTTCTTTAATTTCTTTAAACATCTCAACATTGCTACCGTCTACAGAGCCACCATAGAGTACAGCTGGACTGTTTTGTTTAAATATTCCTTTTAAAACTTTTTTAATATGAATGGTTGTTTTTTTTAATTCTTGTTTATTTGGAATTTTTCCTGTTCCAATAGACCAAATAGGTTCGTAAGCAACAATAATATTATTTTTATTAAATTTTTTTTCAAGAACTTTTGTTAATTGTCTTTTTAGAACAGTTAGTGTTTTTTTATTTTTTTTCTCTGTTTTGTTTTCTCCAATACAAAAAACTACTTTTAAGTTATTTCTAATGGCATATCTAACTTTATCCTTAAGCATTACATCAGTATCGCCCTCTGCTCTATTATCTGAGTGTCCAATTAAAGTATATTTAGCGCCTACACTTTTTATCATGTAAGGGCTGACAGCGGCAGTGTTCGAAGAGAATTGTTCTTTCTGATAACAGTTTTGAGCGCCTATCGAAATCCTCTTATTTTTAAAATATCTTGAATAGCTTTCAATTAGAGTATATGGCGGGGTAATTATTATTCTATATTTGTTTCTATTTTTGTCCTTAGAATGGTATGAATTAATTTTGTTGAGAATACTTACGGATTTGGGCACACCAAACATTTTCCAATTGCCAATAAAATATCTCATAATTTGCCTTAATTTAATTTTTAATCTATAGGTGTATAATTTTGAACTTATTAAATTAATATAATGGCAACATCAATAGGAAAATTATCAAAATCTTTTTTTCTCAAACTTCTGGTTGGAATAATTATTCTTCCTTTTGTCTTCTGGGGCATGGGAGATGTTTTTAGAGGTGGAAATCAAAACGTGGTTGCTACTATAGACTCTAATAAAATTAGCACGCAAGAATTTATAAATTATATAAATCGACTAAATTTAAATGAAGAACAGATAAAAAATTTATCGAAAACAGATCTCATTGAGCAAATTTTGTCTGATTATATCGGCAAGAAAGTGATGTCATTAGAAATAGAAAAACTTGGTATTGTAGTTAGTGATAATGCTTTAAGAGATATAATTAAAAACGACAAATTATTTTTTAAAGAAAATAAATTTTCTAGAACCGAATACGAAAAATTTTTACTCAAAAGTGGAACAACAGCCCCTCAGTTTGAAGCAAATATTGTTGAACAAGAAAAAAGAAGGCAGTTTTTGAGTTCATTGTCAGGAGGGATTGTTATACCTGAAGTTTTAGTGGAAAAGGAATTTAGAAAAGAAAATCAAACAAAAATAATTCAATATATCAATTTAGATAAATATCACTCAAAAAATATACCATCAGAAGAAAGTATTAAAGAGCTTTATGAAAGAAATAAAAATGTATTTTTTACTGAACTAAAATCAATAAGATACGCAGACATTAAACCAGAATTAATAAGTGGCAGTAAAGAATATGATGAAAATTTTTTTAAACAATTAGATATTATTGAAAATAATGTTTTAGATGGACAATCTTTTGAAGAAACTGCAAAAGCAAATAATTTAAAGATTATAGAATTTAATAAAATTAATGCAAAAAAGGAAAACGAAGCAAAAAACAAAATAAAAAATTTACCAGAAAATCTCTTTAAAAAAATATTCAATTTGAAAATGCCACAATCTCCTGAGGTTATTAATATTAAAGGTAAATATTATTTAGCTGAGGTTAAAGATGTAGAGAAAAAAAATAGACCAATGAATGATCCTGAAGTTCTAGAGGCTCTTACTGCTCAATTAAGTTTTAAAGATAAAATTGAAAAAAATACTTCTTTAGCTAAAGATATAAGTTTAGGTGCTTTTGATGGAGATAATTTTAAAAAATTTGCTGATGAAAATGGATTAATTGTCAATGATTATAAGATCTCAAATTTAAAACAAAATGATATTTTTAGTGAAGGTTTAGTTAAAAGGATTTTTTTAACTAGAGATGGTGACATTAATCTTTTAACTAACAACACGCTCACAAAAAGTTTTTTAATATCAACAAAAAAAACTGATTATAAAAAAATTGATAAAAATGGCAATGAATTTGAACAATACGAAGCTAAGGCACGTTTAAACTTGATTAACAAAATATATCAATCTTATGACGAAAATGCTAATCAGAAGTATAAAGTTGAGGTTAATCAAAGAACTATAGATCGTGTCAAAAATTCATTTCAATGAAGATAAATTTAAGTTTTAAAGAATTTAAAAATAATCATTCTAAAAAAAAAAATCAAATTTTATTTAGATCAAGAACTTGTAAACAATATTACAAGGTCGAAAACTTATTTAGATTTTTGTTGGCTGAAAAAAATAGTTTTATTTTTGAGTCAGTTGAAAAAGGAATAATTAAAGGCCGTTATACAATAATTGGTCTTAATCCTGATAAAATTTGGGATATAAATAAAAAAATTATTACAATTTATAGTTCAGAAAAAAAAATTAAGATTAAATCTGATCCATTAAAATATATAAATAAACTGATAAAGGAATTTAAAATAAAAATTCCAAAACAATTACCTTCAATGTCTTCTATGCTTGTAGGTTATTTTTCTTATGATGTTATCCGTTATATAGAAAAAATACCAAACAGTTGTAAAGATGATCTTGAAATTCCCGATGTTAGATTATCAAGACCTAAAAATTTAATTATTTACGATAATGTAAAAAAAAAGATTTTTTATGTAGAGAATGTATATGCAGATACAAAAATTACGAATTATAAGGAAGAGTATGACGCTATAAATAAAAGGTTTGATTTGTATGAAGGTTTTGAGGAAATTAAACTACCAGAACAATTTACATTTAAACCTAACAAGAATTTGATTAAATCAAATACATCAAAAGGAAAATTTAAATTACTTGTTAAAAAAGCAAAAACATACATTGAGAAAGGAGATATTTTTCAAGTTGTATTGAGTCAGAGGTTTGAGAGAAAAATAAATAAAACACCGATAGAAATTTACAATCATTTAAGAAAATCTAATCCCTCGCCTTTTATGTTTTATTTTAATTATAAAGATTTTAATATATTAGGTAGCAGTCCAGAAATACTAGTGAGACTTAGAGGTGGAGAAGTAACAATCAGGCCAATCGCTGGTACTAGACCTAGAGGAAAAAATAGCAAAGGGGACAAAAAGTATGAATTAGATCTTTTAAAAGATAAAAAAGAGCTGGCAGAACATTTAATGTTATTAGATCTTGGAAGAAATGACGTTGGAAAAGTTTCAAAAGTAAACACAGTTAAAGTGACTGAAAAGTTTAAAGTTGAAAAATATTCTCATGTAATGCACATCGTATCTAATGTTATAGGTAAATTTAATAATCAATTTTCATTGTTTGAGACTTTATTATCAGGCTTTCCAGCCGGCACTGTAAGTGGTGCTCCTAAAATAAGAGCAATGGAAATCATTGATGAATTAGAGAAAAATAAAAGAAAATTATACGCAGGAGGTATAGGCTATTTCACTCCTAACGGTGAATTTGATACGTGTATAGCTTTAAGAACAGCCTTAATTAAAAACAAAAAATTTTATGTGCAAGCTGGTGCTGGTGTAGTTGCAGATAGTAAACCTGAAAAAGAGTATGCTGAAACAGTCAACAAAGCTAAAGCTTTAATGAAGGCGGTCGATTAAATGAAAGTTTTATTAATAGATAACTATGACAGTTTTACTTATAACTTATATCACTATATCTCTAATTTTAAAAAGAATATTGACGTAGTTAGAAATGACAAAATTGATGGTAAAACAATTTTAAGAAAAAAATATAATAAAATTGTTATCTCGCCTGGTCCAGGTAATCCAAATCAAGCCGGTAACTGTTTAAAAATAGTTAAAGAAGTTCATAAAAAAATACCCATTCTTGGAGTATGTCTAGGTCATCAAATCATTGGTCAGGTTTTTGGTGGAAAAATCGTAAGAGCTAAGAATTTAATGCATGGAAAAACTAGTAAAATTCAACATCAAGGAATAGGTCTATTTAGGAATATAAAAAATAATTTTGAAGCCACGAGATATCACAGCCTCGTAGTGGATCGTAAAAAGTTTCCAAAAGACTTGATAATTACTGCAGAAACCAAAAATAAGACAATTATGGGCTTGATGCATAAAAATTATAATATACATGGGTTTCAGTTTCATCCTGAGAGTATAAGTACTAAAATGGGAATGAAATTAATTAAAAATTTTATCACTAACTAATATGTCGGATATAGTAGCTAAATTAAAACAGGGTCAAAACCTTTCATTTAAGGATAGCAAATTTCTATTTTCAAATTTAATGGAGGGTAAACACGCAGAAAATCAAATTATTGAAATTCTAGAGGCATTAATAAAAAAAGGTGAAACAAAGGATGAATTAGCAGGTGGTATCTTCGTCTTAAGAGATAAAGCTACAAAAGTTTCTTGTGAACCTGACACTATTGATACTTGTGGGACTGGAGGAGACGGTCAAAATTCTTTAAATATTTCGACAGCCGCTGCAATTGTTTTAGCTAGTATGGGAGTTAAAGTAGCAAAACATGGTAATAAAGCTGTTTCATCTAATTGTGGTTCAGCAGATGTATTAGAAGCTTTAAAAATAAATATTAACTTAAAACCAAATGAGGCGGAAGAAAGTATAAAAAATTTAAATTTTGCTTTTATGTTTGCCCCGAATTATCACTCGGCTATGAAACACGTCGGGCCTGCTAGAAAAAAAATGGGGAAGAAAACAATTTTTAATTTAATTGGTCCTTTAAGTAGCCCGGCTCAAGTTAAAAGACAAGTTATAGGGGTTTTTGATAAAAAATGGATGAAACCTTTTGCAGAAGCTTTAAAAGAAAATAATGTTGTACACGCTTATATTGTTCATAGTGATGATGGAATGGATGAAATTTCTCCGTTTGCAAAAACTAATGTTGTGGAATTAAAAAATGGTAAAATTAATGAATTTACAATTGATCCAAAAGAACTTGGTATTAT
Source organism: uncultured Pelagibacteraceae bacterium (assembly GCA_902537845.1). GTDB lineage: Bacteria > Pseudomonadota > Alphaproteobacteria > Pelagibacterales > Pelagibacteraceae > Pelagilacustribacter. The sequence goes on along the minus strand of CACBDC010000003.1, from coordinate 51,967 downwards.
TCAAGGTGATAATGAAAATTTAAAAGGTAAAAATGCAGAATACAATGCAGAAAAAATTATTGATATTTATAAGGGAACTTCTAATGAATTCTCACAATCCGTTGCTTTAAATGTTGCAGCTGGATTAATTGTTTCAGGAAAAGAAAATAATTTTAAAAATGCTTTTGATAAAGCTGCTAAACATCTAAGTTCTGGTAAAGTTTTTGAACATTTGACAAAGTTACAATCAAAATAATGGTTAATGTTTTAGATAAAATTATTGAGAATAAAAAAGAGTCTTTAAAAGAAATTAAAAATACTAATTCTTTAGACTCTATCGAAAATACAATTAAATCTTTAAACATCTTTTTAGATTTTAAAGAAGTTATAAACAGTAATAAAGGGGCATCACTGATAACAGAGATAAAAAAAGCAAGCCCCTCTGCTGGAGAATTAGTAAAAAATTTTAATCATTTAAATATTGCAAAAATGTACGTAGATAACGGTGCCACTTGCCTTTCAGTTTTAACTGAAGAAAAATATTTTCTTGGTAAACTTGATTATATAAGAGATATAAAAAATAAATTTAAAATTCCTGTTTTGGCTAAAGATTTTTTTATTGATCCCTACCAAATTGCATTATCTAAAAGTTACGGTAGTGATTGTATTTTAATCATAGTAGCTGCACTAGATACTAAATTAGCAGATGAAATTTATGCTGAAGCAATGAGGCATAAACTTTCAGTAATAGTTGAAGTGCATGATAATAAAGAGGCTGAAAATGCTTTAAAGTACGAAGATGCTTTAATTGGTATTAATAATAGAAATTTAAAAACATTAGATATCTCTATAAATAATACTATTTCTATTTTTGAAACTTTAAAAGAACATAGAGGCCCTATCATTTCAGAGAGTGGTATTAAGAATGAAAGTGATGCCAAATATATTTATAAAAAGACAGGAATTAAAAATTTTTTAATTGGTGAATCACTTTTAAAATCCGACAATCCTGCTGAGTTATTGAAAAAATTTACTCAAATAATTCAATAAAATTAAGGCTTATTTCGAGTTGTAATTTAAATAGAACTTTTATAGAACATGTATGTACGAGGTTTGTTCTATGCTTACAAAAAAACAAAAAAACTTACTATTGTTCATTAACAAGAAGATTAGATCTTCTGGAATATCTCCATCTTATGAAGAGATGAAAAATTCACTCAACCTTAAGTCGAAATCAGGAATTCATAGATTAATCTCAGCTTTAGAAGAGCGAGGATTTGTAAAAAGATTGGCCCATAAAGCAAGAGCTTTAGAAGTTGTTAAACTACCAGAAAACGCTAGTGCTAATGATATTTTTAATACCTTTACGCCAAGCGTTATAAAAGGTGGGCTCGATAAAGAAAAAACGAAATCAAGCGATGTATCAGTTTTAGGAAGTATTGCAGCAGGAACTCCTATTGAAGCAATTCAACAAGAAGTTGATAAAGTAGCTATACCTGAAGATTTGCAAAATAATGGTGAGCATTATGGTTTAAAAGTAAAAGGTGACTCAATGATTGAAGCTGGTATCAATGATGGTGATACAGTAATCGTTAAGAAAACTTCAAATGTAGATAGTGGTCAGATTGCAGTTGTTTTAATTGATGACCAAGAAGCAACTTTAAAAAGAGTTAGAAAAAAAGGAAACACTATTGCACTAGAAGCTGCAAATAGAAACTACGGTACAAAAATCTATTCTGCGAATAGAATAAAAATTCAAGGTAAACTTGTTTCTTTATATAGAAACTTTCACTAAAATAGTCTAATTAATAGAAATGTCTTTTAATTGTAGGTTTGCGCCCTCTCCTACTGGGCCTCTTCACATTGGCGGTGTTCGAACAGCTTTATTTAATTGGCTTTTAGCCAAAAGAAACAAAGGTAAATACTTCTTAAGAATTGAAGATACTGACAAAGAAAGATCAAAAGACGAATTCAAAAAACAAATTATTTCCTCATTATCTTGGCTTGGCATTGAACATGATGGGAAGGAGTATATTCAATCTGAAAATATTGATAAACACATCGCTGTTGCTGAAGAGCTTATTAAAAAAGGTTTTGCTTATGAATGTTATTGCTCAGAAGAAGAAATAAATGAACAAAAAGAGAAGTGTAAAAAACAAGGTATACCGTATGTTTATAATAGAAAATGGAGAGACGCAAAAGACCTTGTGATTCCAGAGGGTGTAAAACCGGTAATTAGGTTTAAAAGTAAAATTTCCGGAAACACAATTATAAAAGATTTAGTTCAAGGCGAAAGAAATATTTCAAATTCCACAATTGAAGATTTTGTAATATTAAGAAAAGATAAATCACCAACATATCAATTATCAGCCACAGTTGATGACCATGAGATGAAAATTACACATGTAATTAGAGGTGATGATCATATGATTAATTCTTTTAAACAAAAACAGATCTATGATGCTATGGATTGGGAGGTTCCAAGCTTTGCACACATTCCTTTAATTCACAGTGAACAAGGAAAAAAATTATCTAAAAGAGATAACGCTTCTACCCTTGAAGATTATATTAAGATTGGAATTATTTCAGATGCTTTAAGAAATTATTTATTAAGATTAGGGTGGTCTTATAAAGATAAAGAGATTTTTACTAAACAAGAAAGTATAGATTTATTTGACCTAAGTGGTGTTGGTAAATCGCCTTCAAAACTAGATATGAATAGAATTTTTTCAATCAATGAAACTTATATAAAGATGATTGAAGAAAAAAATTTATTTAATTTCTTTAAAGAATACATCTCGAAATACAAAAAGCCTATAAATCAAGCAAAAGAGAATATGCTTTTAAAATCAATGGGTTTTTTGAAGAATAAAGCAAAAACTCTTGAGGATATTTGGAATAATGCTCAATATATTATTAATGATAAAATTGAGATTGATGCGAATGATAAAAAACTTATTGATGATTTGTCTAAGAAAGTAATTAGCGACTTTATAAATGAATATGAGAAATTATCCTCGTTATCTAAAGAAGCTTTAGAACCTATAATTAAATCTCTAATTGATAAACATAAGACAAATTTTAAGGGTGTAGGACAACCTTTAAGAATAGCCCTTGTAGGTTCAAGATTTGGGCCAGGTTTATATGATGTAATTTTATCATTAGATAAAACCGAAGTTGTTAAAAGACTTAAACAAATTTAAATGAAAGACGCTATATCTTTCAGAACGAGAAAAACATCCATATACGATAAAAAATCAAACACCCCTTTTAAAATAAGTAGGTCCAAATTTTTTAATTTTCTTAGTTGTAAACGATGCTTTTACTTAGATCGAGTTAAAGGCCTTAAAGAACCTTCTATGCCCGGATGGGCTCTAAACGTTGCAGTCGATGAGTTATTAAAAAAGGAATTTGATCTTTATAGGAAAGAACAAAAACCCCATCCTATTATGATTAAAAATAATTTAAACTTTGTTCCTTATCAGCACAAAGACTTAGATACCTGGAGAAATTCTTTAAAAGGTGGAATTTCATATTTAGATGAAAAAACTAATCTTATAATTCATGGAGGTATTGACGATCTCTGGTTTGATTTAAATGAAAAAAAAATAGTTGTAGTAGACTATAAAGCTCAATCGTCAACATATCCTGTAACAGTCTCATCCTATCTAGATGCAGAATGGCATCTTAGCTATAAATTACAAATGGATATTTATGTTCATATTTTAAGAAAGATGAATTTTGAAGTTTCAGACCGAACATTTTTTTATGTTTGTAATGGAGAAAAAACAAATAAAAAATTTGATAACAAAATAGACTTCAAAACTACATTAATACCCTACCGTGTAGATACATCTTGGATAGAAAAAAAGATAATTGAAATGAAAGAAGTTTTAAATCTTGATACACCACCTGAAACTGAAAAAACTTGTGAGAAGTGTGCTTATCTAGAAGGTGGAAAAAAATTTTAGTTAATTATCTGTTATTATTCTCATCATCGTTATTTGATGATTGATCGTCATTTCCTGATTGAAGCTCTTCTTCAGTAGTTTCTGAAGGTTTTTCCTCTTGAACTGGTTGCTCAGGTTCTGGTTGAGTTTCAGGTTCTGAGTATGTTTCTTCTTGTGCTGGTTCTTCTTGAGGCTCAGGAGTTAAATCTTTTTGAGACTGGGCTCTAGCTATATCAGCAGCACTTTTAGGTGAAGACTCTCTTCTCATAAAGAAATATATACCAGCTGCAATTACTGCAATAGCTCCTAGGATATAAAGAAGAATATTAACCATACTTAATCCTTTTTCATCTGTAGCTTCAGTAGTCTCTTCTGTAACTGGTTGAACCTCTTCCTCTTCAGGTTTTGCATCTTGCTCCTGAGTTGGTTCAGCATTTACCTCCTCTTTTGGTTCTTCTTTTTGAGGTTCTGGTTCAGGTTCTGGCTCTTTTGCTGGTTCTGGTTCAGGTTCTGGCTCCGGTTCAGGTTCTGGCTCCGGTTCTGGTTCTGGCTCCGGTTCTGGTTCTGGTTCTGGTTCCTTAACTTCTGGAGTTGTTACCTGAGTTTCAGGAGCTTTAGCTAATTCTTCTGGATCTTTAGCTTTCGGATTAATTACACCTGTGGCTGCAACTATTACACCAATGACAATTACTGTAATTAGATCCATTTACTAATTTTAAACTTAAATTTACTAAATTCACTTACTAACATGGACGAATTGGGTGCTGTCTGTGAACAAAAAAGCTTCAATAATATGATATTCTTGTAAAATTAAGCTGATTTTATTCTGGTTTAAAAATTAAACAAAGTCCATTATTACAAAATCTTTTACCTGATTCTTTTAGACCATCATTGAAAACATGTCCATGATGTGCTCCACACTTTGCACAATGATATTCAACTCTTTCCATGCCAAAGCTGTAGTCTATCTTAGTTTTAAAAGCCCCTGGCAAAGATTCAGAAAAAGAAGGCCAGCCAGTTCCGCTATCAAACTTAGCAGTTGATACGAAGAGTTTGTTTCCGCAATTAGCACAATGATAAAAACCCTTTCTTTTTTCTTTTAACAAATCACTAGTAAAAGGTCTTTCAGTCCCATCATTAAACATAATATTTTTTTGCTCTTTAGATAAGTTTGGATTAATAATCTTTTTAGTGGCTGCTAAAATAGCTTTAATTGGAAATAGTAGCGTCAAAGTTGAAGAAACTAAGACTTTAAAAAATTTTCTTTTACTGATTACCATCAAATTAGTTTAATATATTAAAAATATGAAAACAATTTTTTTGTTTTTTCTTACTATATATATTGCCTATTATCTTTTTAGACCAGTAACTGAAAAAGAAATCAAAAAATTTAATGATCCTGATAACTGGTCAAATATGGGTTTTTAAAGCGTTTAAGTGTTCTAAAATACTTTCAGATAAAGCCTGTAAATCGTATCCACCTTCAAGAAAAGAAATCACTCTACCTTTTGAGTGAATATTGGCAATTTCGACAATATTTTTAGTGATTTTAAAAAAATCATCTGACTCTAAATTAATATTAGCTAAAGGATCCCGTTTATGAGCGTCAAAACCTGCAGAAATTAAAATTACTTCTGGTTTAAATTTATCTATAGGTTTAAGAACTTTTTGATCAAATATTCCTATAAATTCTTTACTTGTAGTCCCAGTTTTTAAAATTGCATTAAAAATATTTCCGACTCCAGTTTCATTTTCTGCTCCGGTTCCTGGAAATAAAGGAAATTCATGAGATGAACCATAGGCGACAGATTGATCTTTATAAAAAATTTCTTGAGTTCCATTGCCATGGTGAACATCAAAATCAATTATCGCAACTTTATTTATTTTGTAATGTCTTTGTAAATATCTAGCTGCTACAGCAACATTATTAATAAAACAAAATCCGTAAGCTCTTATAGTTTCTGCATGATGGCCTGGAGGTCTAACTGCACAAAATACTCTCTCATTTTTTTTCATAAGATCATTAACTGCAGCTATGCCAGCTCCACATGATCTTAAAATTGCATTTTTGCTATTAGGACAGAGTATAGTGTCGGCGTATGGTTCTTTCTCTACGCCAACGATACCTTGCTTAGGAATATTTGAGAAAATTTGTTCTATATGTTTTTTTGGATGTACTAATGATACAATTTCTAAATCAACTAAAGGTGCCTCTCTAAACTTTACTTTCAAATCAGATGATTTTATTGAGTCTATAATACTATCTAATCTTTCTTTTCTTTCAGGGTGTCCATGACCGTTAAATTTTTTTAAACAATCATTATGCGTATAAATGATCATAAATATTTATTTAAAGCATTCGCTGCTAGATTTGAAGATGAATTATTAGTTTTAAATTTTTTTAAAATTATCTGAGTTTTAGAAATTTGCTCATCCATTTTTTTTGGATTATCTAAATAATTAGAAACGGTAGCGAAAATATTTTTTGGATTGCATTTAGATTGTAGTAACTCTGGTATAATTTCTTCTTTAGCTGCAATATTAATGATATTTGCAAATTTAGTTTTCACTAATATTTTTACGATTAAAAAATTAATTAATCCCATTTTATATAAAATAATTGAAGGTATCTTAGCGTTACATATTTCTATTGATACTGTTCCTGATTTAGAGACTGCAAATATAGATTTTTTTAATATATGATTTTTAATTTTAGCATCACTTATAACTTCGCAATTATTTAAATCATATTTTTTTATGTATGATTGAATTAAATTTGAATATTCTTTTGTTGAATGAAAAACATAATGAAAATCACTATACTTTTTATTCATAATTTTAATAAAATTTAACAAAATTGGTGTTAAGATATCTATTTCAGACTTTCTGCTTCCTGAAAAAATAGAGATCAATGCTTTATTTTTTTCCAATATTTGATTGATATCGATTGCGCTTTCAGCTGTTGGGTCAAGTAACGGGTGACCAACAAACTCGTGACTCATATTTTCTTTTTCAAAATAAATTTTTTCAAAATTGAATAATAAAAGAATATGGTCAATAAATTTTTTAATTTTCTTAACTCTTCCCTCTCGCCAAACCCATACTTGAGGAGCTACATAATGAATAGTTTTAATTTTAGGGTTATTTAACTTTATTTTCTCTGCCACTCTAAAGGTAAAATCAGGACTATCGACAGTAAACAGAATATCTGGTTTAAAATTCTCTATGGCCCTTACTGTTTCATTAATTTTTTTTTTAATTTTAAAAATATTTAATATTACATTAGTAAATCCTAAATATGTGATTTCTTTCAGATCATAAATAGATCTTATACCCAATTTTTTTAAATTTTCCCCTCCAACGCATAAGTATTCAATATTTGAGTTCAATTTATTTAAATTGCCTATAACTTTTGAAGCAAGTTTATCTCCTGATGCTTCACCTGTTAAGATAAATATTTTTTTCACTTTTGAAGTTTCCATATTGAGCCCTGATCAGTAACTAAATAAATTTTACCAGTATTTTCTTGGATTTCTATATCTCTTATTCTTCCTATTAATTTTTTAAAAATAATTTTCTCACTTAAAAAATTTCCATTTTTAAATTTAATTTTTCTTAAAGATTGATCTTTTAAAGAAGTTATAAGAGCGTCACCGTTCCATTCACTAAATTCAATTCCTTTATATATAATCATTGAACTAACAGCTATTGAGGGAACCCAGTATTTTATCGCTTTTGTAAAACCAGGTTTCCATTTGGGTCCAATTTTTGTACCTGAATAATTTGTACCTCCCCAACCTAATATTTTCCAACCATAATTTTCACCAAACTTTGCTTCACCAAACCAATCTCCTCCTTTAGCACCATGGTTTGTTAAATAAATTTTGTTATCAAAAGGAGATAAATCCATACCCTGCGGATTTCTTACTCCAATTTGGTATATTTCTGGCAACCAATTTTCTTTATCTTTATCTTTAAACTTTGGATTGTCTGATGGAATTTTTCCATTTAAATGTATCCTAATAATACTTCCTGGATGCTTAGTTGGATCTTGTGCAATCATTCCTTTGCCTCTTTCTCCAGCTGAAATAAAAAGAAAATTATCTTTTATCACCATTCTTGAACCAAAATGATAACCTGAATTTATTGGAGGTTCTGCTCTAAATATATTTTTAAATTTTAATATATTTTCATCAAAATTTGCAACCGCGACGGATGTGCTTGAGTTACCATTTCCTCTGTCTTCAGAGTAAGAAACATAAACTTTGCTATCAGAATATAGCACCTCTAGTAAACCACCTTGGCCATCAACTAAAACTTTTAAATTATGATTAATCTTTTTTAATTTTTGATTTTTGAGATCAGCTAAAATTAAATTCCCAGATTTTTCAGTAATTAATAATTGATTTTTTTTTATAAAAGTAATACTCCATGGACTGTTTAATCCATTAATAATTTCATTTAATTTTGGTTCAGTTGCGGAAAGATTTAAAAATTGAAAAAAAAGAATTAAATTAAAAAAAATAATTTTTCTCATATTACTAGTATAAAGATTTGATTTTTATTAGCATATCTAATTGATTTTTTTTTATCTAAAAAAATATTTTTTTTATGTTTCAAAACAATACCTTTTACACCAGATGCTTTACACTGTTTTAAAGTATCAAAACCAACTGTAGGTAAATCAACTCTTAGATCCTGTTTTTTCTTAGGAAATTTTACCAATACTCCATTATTTATATTCTTTTTTTTATGAATTTTTTGAAGCATTTTTTTTGTACCCTCTTTCTTTTCAAGAATTACTAAACCATCTCTACTTACTGCTCCTTGAGTGTGATCATACGGATTTAATTTTTTTAATACATTCAATGCTTTTTTTATGTCAAATTTATCTTTTTTATTTGGTTTAAATTTTGAATAATTGCCTTTTGATAAATTAATTTCTGGTGTAAGTGCTGTCGAGTCAATTGTTGTTATTCCCTCTTTTTTAAAAATACTTATAATTTCTTTTATAATTGCTGCATCTCCTTTTTTTGATTTTTTTATTAATCTAGAAATATAATAAATACCTTTAAAATCTAATTTTAGTTTTGAAAAATTTGGCTTTTTTACTTTTCCAGCAAATAAAACTTTTTTACATTTATTTTGTTTTAAAATATTAATTATTTTTCCAAATTGGCCAATTGATACAGAAAATGATTTTTGTTTTTTTTTAAAAAAATTATTTTTTGTTAAATCAATTATTACAAAATTTTTTCTTTTTTTTATTTTTTGATATATATATTTTGGAAAATCGGTTTCGCCAAATATAAGACCGATCATCTTATTCTTTTGAAAATGGTGTGCATATTGATCTTTTTTTGTCATCTCCAATAAAATCAATTATATCTTTTACCAGAGGATTTTTTTTAAATGCTCCGTTCATTTTTTTTATGTTGTCACTAAGATTTTTTGAAGCAAATATTTCATTGTAAGCCTTAGATAGCTCTAATACATTTTCCCTATGATACTTTTCATTAGCGGAACCTCCTTCGTCTCGAATGCCAAAGGCATTCGTTTTTAAAAATGCTCTTTTTAGTCCAATTAAATTCAGTCCTTTTAAATAATTTCTATTTCCTATTGATAGTCCATAAGGAATTACATCATTCAAGACTCCTGTCATACCACCAATCATTGCAAGCTTACCAATTCGTGTAAATTGTTGAACTGCAGAATTGCCACCAATTATAGCTTCATCTTCAACAACTACATGCCCGCCTAAAGGTACGTTATTTGCAATAATAACATTATTTCCTACATTACAATCATGCGCTATATGGGATGAAATCATGAATAAACATCCATCTCCAATTTTAGTTAATCCTCCACCTGTTTGAGTTCCAGGGTTAATAGTAACGTATTCTCTTATCGTGTTTTTTTTTCCTATAACTAATTTAGTATCTTCACCTTTATATTTTAAATCTTGTGGTGCTGTTCCGATGCTAGCAAAAGGAAATATTTTTGTTTTTTGACCAATTTTTGTATCGCCCTCTATGTGAACGTTTGAAATCAATTCTACGTCTTCCTCTAATTGAACTTTAGGACCTACATAACAAAATGGTCCAATCTTTACATTTTTTGAAATTTTAGCTTTTGGATCTACTGCGCTTGATTTGTGTATCATTATTTTCTATCTACTATTGTTGCTGACCACTCTGCGTCTGCCATTCTCATCCCATCAACTTTAGCGATGCCTTTATATTTCCAAACTCTTCCGTGAGATCTAATTGCCTCTATTTCTAAATGAAGCTCACAGTCAGGAATAACTGGATTTCTAAATCTAGCTTTATCTACTCCCATTAAATAAACTAATTTGTTAGCATATTCTTTGGGATCTATACCATGAGCAGTTAACGCTGCCGCTGCTTGCCCAAAAGCTTCAACGATTAATACCCCTGGCATTACAGGTTGTCCTGGGAAATGACCTTGAACATAAAAACCATCTTTTTTTACATACATTATTGCAGTAGCAGATTTTAAATGTACAATGTTTGTAAGCTTATCAATCAACAGCATTGGCTCTCTATGAGGTAATAAAGCTTCAATCGCTTTTTTATCAAGTTCAGTTTTACTCATTACTTTTCTTTATTTTTTTTTAAAAAATTTTTTAGCGAAACTGCAGGATATCCCATTATAATTTGATTGTCCTCAATATCTTTAACCACTCCACTTCCACCACCAATTTTTACGTTATTGCCAATTTTTAAATGACCAGAGATACCAGCTTGACCTCCAATAGAAACATTATTTCCAATTTTAGAACTACCAGCGAAACCAACCTGTCCTGCAATCATGCAGTTAGAGCCAATTTTAACATTATGAGCAATATGTACTTGATTATCTAAATAAGTATTTTTACCAATAACTGTATCGTCTATTGAACCACGATCTATTGTGCAAGAAGATGCTATTTCTACGTCGTCATTGATTATTACCTTGCCTATGTGAGGAAATTTAAAGTTTTTATCTTTCAATGGTATAAATCCAAATCCTTTTTGTCCTATTTTACAATTATCTTGAATTACTACTCTATTACAAATCATAGTATTCTTAATAATATTTCCGGATCCAATAATACAATCGTTTCCCAAAGAAACATCGTGCTCAATAATAGAGTTAGATCCGATAATTGAATTTTTACCTATTTTTACATTTTTACCAATTAAAACGTTGTTACCAAATTTTACATTTTTAAACTTAGTTTTTTTTGGTTTATTTAGAGACATATCTGGATAATCGATATCTGCATTTGGGTAAATAATTTTTAAAACTTTAGCTAATTCAAATAGGACATTGGAGACTAAAATTTTTTCAGTTTGTTGTGGCAAAAAAGGCTCTAGTTTTTTTGTGGTAATACATATGCCTGCTTTAGTAGAAAGAGCGTCTGATTTGTATTTTATGGAGTCAAAAAATGAAATATCAGTTTTTTTTGCTAAATGAAGACTTTTAACATCTCGAACTTTAAAATTTTTTTTAATATTAAATTTCGAAAAAATATCTTTTACTTGTACTTTTTTTTGTAAAAAAAAATTTGAACTCATTCAAATTTAATTAAGATTTAGCGATTTTAATTTCTTATTAAGCAACGACATGATGTCTTTTGTTATGTCTAAATTTTCGTCACCTAACAAAATATTTTTTTTATCCAACACCACCCTAATTTTTTTCTCCTTCATATAGTTTTCAACAATAGGATTTAAGTTCTTTAACAACTCTTTTCTAGCTTTACTTCTTTTTTTTGCAATATCTTCTAATAGGGAACTTCTTTCCTTTTGTAGGGCAGAGACTTTTGATCTTAATGCGCTTACCTGTTTTTTATACTCTTCAGGAGCAATGATTTTCTTTTGTTCAATTATCTTTTTCTCTTCTTCTTGGATCTTCTTTTGTTTATTGTTGATGCTTTTAATACCTTTTTCTAGCTTTGATTTCAAAGCTAATTGAGCTTTTTTTCCTGCATCACTTTGATTTAAAATTAATTTAAAATCTAAAAAGTGTGGAACTTCCGCTTTTAAATTATGAGTAAAAAAAAATAAAATAGAAATTATAATTAAGATTATATTTAAATTTTTCATTTTAAAAAGTTGTTCCTAAATTAAAACTAAAACTTCTTGTTTTATCGGTGTCTGCTTTAGATAGGTCTTTTGATAAAACTAAAGATAAAGGTCCAATTGGTGACATCCAATTTGCAGCAATACCAGTTGATGATCTAAGTTTATTACTTGTTTCAATTGAACTGTCATAATCAACACCCCATACATTACCAAAATCTAAGAAAACACTTAAATCAGTATTTGTATTCTCTGGTAGAACATCTGGTAAATTTGCTTCAAAATTAATTGCTGCTGCATAATTGCCTCCCACATGATCTGAACCATCTACAGGGCCTATTTTATTTTTTTCAAATCCTCTAAGCCTTCTCTCACTTAATCCTTTTCTTTTACTTAGTCTTACATCATCATCGCCTAAACCATTAATAGCTGACAAGTAAATTTTACTCGCGCTAACGATACCATTTGGAAGCTCTTTATACTTGCTTGCTGAAAAGGTGTTAGAGATAAATGATTTATCAGCATAAAAAGGAAATGTTTGACCAAAATCGATTATTGAACCGCTAGTGGGCATAAAAGCTCTATCTCTATTGTCAAAAGTAAAACCGTATATCCCTGCAATCTCACTAAATTCACCACTTTGTTTTTTTAGGGATGAACTAGCGTTGCTTGTTGTTTGTAAGTCGTCATAGCTAGCGCTTAAACCTAATGAGGCAATAATATTTCTATATTGTTCGAATGAAGTAGAGATTTTTCCAGATACTATTGAGTTTTCATAACCTTGATCAGGTTTATCATTTTTTTGACTTGAAACTGAATAATTTATTGAGTTACCTAGGAAATCGTAGTTTGGATTTGTATATCTCAATGTACCTTGTAAAGACTCTTCATCTATTTCTAAATCCAATCCAACAATTTTTCCTTCTCCCAACCAGTTGTTTTCTTGAATATTAAAAGCTAATGTGCCTCCGCTTGATCCCACACCTGCTCCAGCACTAATTTCTCCAGTTGGTTGTTCTTCAACAGAAATATTAATAACCTTAAGATTTTTTTTACTTCCGTCGGCTACCTCATATTTTACATCTCTAAAAATTCTACGAGCTTTTATTTCTGCGATAGATTTATCTAAGCTTAATTTTGTAAAGGGATCACCTTCGTCTAATATTAATTCTCCTCTAATCACGTCCTCATTTGTAATTTGGTTTCCTGTTATATTTATTCTTTCAACAAGAATTCTTTCTCCTTCGAATACATTGAAAGTAATGTTTATCTTATCACCTACGATTGTTTCTTCGACATTATGTTCTACGAATTGGAGATTGTTATCATTAATAATTTTATCTAATTCGTCTAACAATTTTTTTGTTTTAAATGGAGAATAATATTGACCAATATAATCTTCATAAAATTTGTTAAGCCGGAAAAAAACTTTCTTATCAAAAACAGGATCTACATTTGTAGAAATTTTATTGACAATATATCTAGTACCTTCATCTATTGAATAAACTAAATCAATTTCCCCGGACTTATTTAAGTTTGCAGAGTTAGATGTCACTTTAATGTCGTAATATCCAAGTGATTTATAATAGTTAGTTAGAAGTCTAAGATCCAAGTTTATTAAGCGTTCACTAAAATTTGTATTATTTGTAAGAAATTTCCAAAACTTATCTTCTTCACTCGCAATTATATCTCTCAATCTATTCGATCTAATATTCTTGTTCCCAATAAAATTTATAGTTGAAATTTTACTTTTATCTCCTCTTTCAATTTCTATTAATATATCTAAACTGTCTTCATCAATTTTTTTTACTTTAGCCTCTACTGAACTTGAATTGTATCCAACAGATGAATATAATTTCTTTATTATCTCGATATCTTGAGCTAAGAAAGATTTCACAAAAGGTCTTTTCTCTTTAAGTTTTAAGGTTTCTCTTATTAATTTTTTATATTTATTACTTTTTTCACCGATAATTATAAGCTGATTTACAACCGGATATTCATTTACGTTCACAACAAGAATATTATCAGATAATTTTACATCTACATTTTCAAAAAAATCTGTTTTATATAAATTGATTAAAATTTTATTTAAATCACTTTCGGTTAAATCTTTATTTAATTCAATTTCCCCGTAAACTTTAATTGTTTCATCAGAAATTCTTTTATTGCCATTTATTTCTATCTTATTAACAATTTCAGCTGAAACACTTGATGCAAATATAGAAAAAGCTATTAATATTTTTAAAATTTTACCCATATAAATTCTTTATTTTTTTTATCGTTGTTTTTCTCGCCCAAGTGTCAATTTTGTTGATATGTTCTATATTTTTTGCATTTCTTATAGCATATTTTTTATAATTAACATCTTTAAGAATGCTCATTATGATTTTAAAAATACTTAAAAATGGTATCTTTTTAAGGAGAAAATGATCAACTAATATTTCATTACTTGCATTAATAATTATAGGGGTAGAAGGATATTCATTAGCAATTTTTTTCAGTTTAATAATTGGAAATAACTCTTCTGGCACTGGTTTAAAAATTAGATTTTCCAAAACCGTATTTTTATTTTTTTTGGATTTAAAGAATTCATTTATATTTAGATCACCATCAAAAATTGCATTTGAAAGAGGAATAATCATTGAAGTATCATGATATAAAAACTTCTTAAATCCGTTTTTATATTCCACTATTGCATGAACTAAAGAATTTGGATGAATTAATATATCTAATTTTTCGTTTGGTATATTAAATAATTTTTGAGCTTCAATAATTTCAAATATTTTATTCATTAAGGTTGATGAGTCTATTGTAATTTTTTTTCCCATTTGCCATTTTGGGTGTTTTAGGGCATGTTTTGGTAAAATCTTCTTAAATTGATTTTTTTTATAACCTAAAAAGGGTCCACCCGAAGCAGTAATATATATTTTATTAATATTTGATAATTTTTCATTTTGAATCAATTTAGATATTGAAAAATGTTCTGAGTCGACTGGAATTATTTTTGTTTTATTTTTAGATGCAGATATTTTTATTAAGTTCCATCCACAAATAATTGACTCTTTGTTAGCAATTAAAATTTTTTTACTTTGTTTAACTGATTTTAAAGTTGGATATAATCCAGCAATTCCTGGTATTGCTGATATAGTTATATCAAATTTTTCTTTAGAGCTTAGATTTTTAAAATCATTTAAAATTTTTATTTTACGTTTTGAATATTTTTTTAAAACTTTATTATAAATAGTTTTATCTGAGATGATAAAATATTTAGGTTTATATTTTTTAATTTGTTCACAAATAATTTTGAAATTTTTGTTAGCAACTAAAACTTTTATGTTAAAGAATTTTATTTTTTTTTCTAAAATTTTAAGAGAGGTCAAACCTATTGAACCAGTTGAGCCTAAAATACAAATCTTTTTTTTCATTTAATATATTATAATAGTTGAAAGTAAACCAACAGGAATTCCCAAATATATTCCATCTAGTCTATCTAAAATTCCCCCGTGCCCAGGTAAAAAATTTCCTGTATCTTTAATTTTTGCTTTACGTTTCAATAATGAGAAAAATAAATCACCAACTTGACATGCTATTGAAATTAAAATTGCTATAAAAAAAGTTTTGAAAGACAAATTATTTGTTAAATAAAAGATAAAACTAGAATAAATCAAAATTGTAAATAAAATAGAACCGATGGATCCTGAAATTGTTTTGTTTGGACTTATTCTTGTTAACTTTGGGCCTTTAACTAATTTTCCGATTA
Source organism: uncultured Pelagibacteraceae bacterium (assembly GCA_902537845.1). Taxonomy (GTDB): domain Bacteria; phylum Pseudomonadota; class Alphaproteobacteria; order Pelagibacterales; family Pelagibacteraceae; genus Pelagilacustribacter. The sequence goes on along the minus strand of CACBDC010000003.1, from coordinate 36,191 downwards.
CAAACCCGCCGATATCTGACGAAATGCACCCAATTAAAATCAGAAAGAGTAATAACTTGAGTTGCAAATAATTCGAAAAATAAGAAAATATAATACAAAAAATAAAGATATAGATTACGAAAATAAAATTTGCAAAAAATAATTTAACTTTATTTTTAATAATCTTTTTTACTATATTTGAAAATTCTACTAAAGATAATGTCCCTAAGACAATTAAAAAATAAGTGAGTAAGAAATTTGAGTAAAAAATAAAAAAAAGTAAAATAATTAAAAAGATAGAAGTAATAAGTCTTTTTTTTAAATTTGATAAAATCATATTCCACCAAAATTTCTTTTACTTTTTTTATATTTATTAATAATTTTGATTAAATCACTTGAGGTAAAATCTGGCCATAGTTTTTTAATAAAAAAAAGCTCTGCATAAGCTAATTGCCATAGCATAAAGTTACTTAACCTCTGATGCCCACCTGTTCTTATCAAAATATCTGGGGATGGCATCTTTTTGGTGTAAAGATTTTTTTCAAAATTTTTTATATTAGTTCTTTTTTTTACTTTTTTGATCGTTTCGATAATCTCATTTTTTGAGCCGTAATTTATTGCTAAATTAACTATAATTTGTTTATTTTTTTTGGTTAATAACTCTGTTTTTTTTAAAATTAACCTAAGATCTTTTGGAAGTCTTTTTATATCTCCAATAATATTAATTTTTATGTTTTGTTTTATTAAATTATTTATTTCTTTTGAAAAATAATTCTTTATTAGTTTGAATAGAAATGAGATCTCTTTTTTTGGTCGTTTCCAATTTTCTGATGAAAAAACATAAAAAGTAGTAATTTTAATTTTTAATTTAATCGAGGATTTAACTATTTTCTTTACTGTTTCAACTCCTTTTAAATGCCCAAAATTTCTCCCTTTTTTTTTCTTTATTCCCCACCTGCCATTTCCATCCATTATGAAGGCAACATGGTTGAGTTGGTTCATATTTGAATTATCTCTTTTTCTTTATCAATTAAAATCTTTTCAATATTTTCAATATTATTATCTGTAAGTTTTTGTATATTTTTTTCAAATTTTTTATTCTCGTCTTCTGAAATATTTTTATCTTTTAATTTTTTTTTAAGCTCCTCATTAGCTTCTCTTCTTATGTTTCTAATTGCAATCTTACTTTTTTCACCCATATTCTTTAAGACTTTGATTAATTCTTTTCTTCTTTCCTCTGTTAAATCTGGAATTCTTAGTCTAATGATTTGTCCGTCTATTTGAGGATTTATCCCAAGTTCGGATTTCTGAATTGCACTTTCTATTAAAACTATATTTGCTTTATCCCATACTTGTATTGAGATTAACCTAGCCTCAGGAACACTTATTGTTGCAATTTGATCAATAGGCATTAGTTGGCCGTACACATCTACTTTTATTGTATCGAGCATGTTTGTGTTAGCTCTTCCTGTTCTTAATGTAGAAATATCTTTTTTAAAAGATTGGATGCTTTTATCCATCTTAGATGAATAATTATTTTCGTTAAACTCTGAGCTCACTTTTAAATTCCTTCTCCTACTTTATATCTAACAAAGTCTAGAACTTGAAGAGGTTTGTCTAATGAGTTCTCTTTAAGTATATCAATAACCTTTTTTTTAGGATCCATAATCCATATTTGGTTTAAAAGTGAATTATCATTTAAAAATTTTGCTATTTTTCCTTTAGAGATTTTTTCTGCCATTTCAGCAGGTTTTCCTGAATTTGTTATTTCTGCTTTAATTATTTCTAATTCTTTTTCTACGACATTTTTATTAATATTCTCTTTTTCTATTGCTAGAGGATTTGAAGCAGCAATGTGCATTGCAATTTTGGTTCCTATATCTTCATTTTTTCCTTTAGTAATACCGTCTAGTTTTACAATTGAAATTATTTTACCTATTCCTTTTTCAATTGCTGAATGAACGTAAGAAAAATTTGTTCCGTTATTATTGTTGAAAAATTTTGCTCTCCTAATTGTAATTTTTTCACCTATTTTTGCAATTAAACTTACTAAATTATCTTTGACACTAATTCCATTACTCATTTTGGTATCATTCAGTTTATTTAAATCGCCTTTTGATAAAAAATTTAATTCAGATAATTCTTTACAAAAATTTATAAAATCCTGATTTTTTGCAACAAAATCAGTTTCGCTATTTATTTCTATTAACGATAACTGTCCATCTTTTTCTTTAACTAGAGCCAGACCTTCTGAAGCAGTTCTGCTCATTTTTTTTGAGGCTTTAGCTATCCCTTTTTTTCTTAAAAACTCTATAGATTTTTCAATATCGCCTTTTGATTCATCCAGAGCAACTTTACAGTCTTTAAAACCAACACCTGTCATTTCCCTCAATTTTTTGATGCTATCTAATAGATCTTTATTTGACATTTTGTGAGTTTAAAAAATTATTTTTCTTTTACTTTAGAAGTTTTTTCCTTAACTTTTTCATTTTCATTAGAACCTTTTATAAATTTTTCAGCATCTTTAATTGTATTTTTTAAAAGCTCACAATATAAGTTAATTGATCTTCTAGCATCATCATTGCCAGGAATTGGAAAATCTATACCTGTCGGATCCGAATTTGTATCTAAAATTGCGATAATTGGTATTCCTAATTTTTTTGCTTCTGCAACAGCTAAGGACTCTATATTAGTATCAATAATAAAGATTAAATCTGGTGTCTTTTTCATTTCAGAAATACCTCCTAAAGATCTTTGAAGTTTTTCTTTTTCTTTGCCGAATTTTAACATCTCTTTTTTGGTAAAACCTAAATTTTCTTTAGATAATTGATCGTCTAACTTTTTAAGTCTTTTTATAGAATTTTGAATAGTATTCCAATTGGTGAGCATCCCTCCAAGCCATCTATAATTTACATAATATTGCCCAGTTTCTTTTGCTAAATCTCTTACCTGTTCTGAGGCCTGTTTTTTTGTAGAAACAACTAATAATTTCCCACCACTTGAAATTACTTGATGAACTTGAAGTAGGGCATTTTTTAAAAAATCAACTGTCTGTGTTAAATCTATAATGTGTATTGAATTTTTTTCACCAAAAATGTATTTTTTCATTTTTGGATTCCACCTTAAAGTTTTATGGCCTAGGTGTACGCCAGCTTCTAATAATTGTTTTATATCTACTTTTGGTACGTTCATATTTTTTCCGGTTAATCCACCACAGTAATTCCAAACAATTGGACCGGTAGGGCTATGCCCTTGTAACTGTGTGCGAAATATGCACCACATATATACAATCAATTTAAAAAATCAACTATCTAAACTGTTATTTTTTCGACGTATTTCTTCGCTTTTAAGGCCTTAAAATGATTAAGATCAAATTTTCTATTTTCTTGAAGCGAAAAATGGGCTTGTTTATTTTTTTCCCTAATTACCAAACTTATTTTTGTCTCGCCTTTATTTGATAATAATTCTTTTATTTCTTCCAAATTAAAATTTTCTTTTAACTCTATTGTAACTTTTGAATATGGCTTATTTATTACATCGTCTAGACTTAAAATTTTTTTTACATTGATCCTATTTTTAGAAGAATCTTTTGCAATTTTATCTTTATAAAGAGTAAGAACAAATGACTCTGACTCTTTTAGTTTGTCTCTGTTAGCTATTAATACTTCAGCAAACAGAAATAGCTCAAACTCTGTTTTTTTATCGCTAAATTTAATTATTGCGTATGGAGTTCCCCTCGCGCTTTTTTTTTCTTGTATCGACATTATAGTGCCAGCGACTATTCCTTCAGCCGCATCATTTTCTTTAAATTGATTGTAAGAACATATATTTAATTGTTTAAATACTTCCTCAAATTCATTTAAAGGATGATTAGTCAGATAAAATCCTAATGCCTTAAATTCTTCCGATAAAAGCTCTTTTTGTTTCCAAGGAGTGGTTGTTACAAAATCAAAATTAGCCAAGTTATTCTCCTGATCATCAAAAAGATTAGACTGGTGATTTTCTTTGTCATCGTTAATATTTTTAATTTTTTGAATTATCTTTGGTATAGAGCTCAAGATTTTATTTCTGTCATTGTCAAATTCGTCAAATACTCCTGCTTTCACTAAACCTTCTAATTGTAATTTATTTACATCTTTTGAATTTACCCTATTAATGAAATCGCGAAATGATTTAAAATATCCATTTTTTTGCCTCTCTTTAATTATGTTTGATATAGCTTCCAGTCCAACATTTTTAATTGCCCCTAAACCGTAAAAAATTTTACCCTTAATAGCTCTGAAATCTGAAAAACATTTGTTAATTGAAGGTTTTATAATTTCGATATCTAATTTTTTAAGCTCTTCAACAAATTCTCTTAATTTAGAAGTATTTGTAAGTTCTGTTGACATTGTTGCCGCAATAAAATCCTCTTTGTAATAGGTTTTTAAGTATGCTGTTTGATATGCTATTAGGGCATAAGCAGCAGCATGACTTTTGTTAAAACCGTACTGAGCAAAGGGTTCAATTTTCGTAAATACAAAATTTGCAACATCTTTTGCTATACCTTTTTTGATAGCTCCATTTATAAATCTCTCTTTTTGTTTATCCAATTCTGATTTCTTTTTTTTACCCATAGCTCTTCTAAGAATATCTGCCTCACTAGCTGTAAAGCCTGCTAAAGTTTGAGCGATCTGCATAACCTGCTCTTGATAAATGATTATTCCATAGGTTGGTTTTAATATTTCTTTTAAAGTGGGATGAATATAATCAGGTTCTTTTAATCCATTTTTACAATCGTTATAAATTGGAATATTGCTCATAGGCCCAGGTCTATATAAAGCAACCAAAGCAATAATATCATCAAATTTATTGGGCTTCATTTGCTTAATTGCTTCACGCATACCGGCACTTTCAAGTTGGAACAGTCCAGTTGTTTCACCAGTAGAGAGTAATGAAAAAACTTTTGCATCGTTTTGATTAATTTTAGTTATATCTAAATTAATTTTCTGTGCTCTTAATCTTTTGATTGTTTTGTCAATAACAGTTAAAGTTTTCAAACCAAGAAGGTCAAATTTTACTAATCCAGCATTTTCTGAAGAATACATATCGTATTGTGTCGAAGGTAAGGTTAAGTTTGAACTATGATCAATATATAAAGGAAATTGTTCAGCAAGTTTATCACCGGCAATTACCACTCCAGCGGCATGGGTTGCCATATTACGATTAAGTCCTTCAAGTTTTAATGACAATTCTAAAAGTTTTTTTACTTTAATATTATTCTTTACTTCCTCTTTAAATCTAGGTTCTCGATCTATTGACTCTTGAAGCGAAAGTGGTCTCGATGGGTCAAACGGGACCATTTTACAAATTCTGTCTACATGACCGTAAGAAAGACCTAGGACCCGACCTACATCTCTTAAAGCCATTCTAGCTTTTAATTTTCCAAAAGTGATAATATGCGCAACACCATTTTTGTATTTTTTTTTTAAATATTCAAATACCTGATCTCTTTTTTCTTCACAAAAATCTATATCAAAATCTGGCATTGAGATTCTATCTGGATTTAGAAATCTTTCAAAAATTAAATCAAATTCTATAGGATCCAAATCAGTAATATCCAAGCAATAAGCAACTAATGAACCTGCTCCAGAACCTCTTCCTGGACCAACTGGAATAGAATTTTTTTTTGCCCATTTTATATAATCAGAAACAATTAAAAAATAACTAGCGTAATCCATAGAATTAATAATATTAATTTCATGATTTAATCTATCTTCATAAATCTTGAAAACTTGTTCTTTGTTTTTATTTTTATCTTTTTTAAGAATGAAATTGTTAATTCTATTCTCAAGCCCTTTTTTGGCTGAAATAATTAGCTCATCTTCAGGTGTGTTAGTTTTATTACTGGCTATAGAGGGTAAAATAGGTTTAGATTTTTTAGGTTTAAAATTGAATCTTAAATGAAAATTATAATTATTTTCTAAGGCCTCTGGTATATCAGAATATAAAGCAATTAAATCTTCATGAGACTTAAAGTAATGCTGATTGTTATATCTAAATCTATTTTTATCTTCTATAAAGTTTTTTTCACCAATACAAACTAGAGCATCATGGGCTTCGTACATGTCCTGGCTTAAGTAAAATATTTCCTGTGTTGCAATTAATGGTAATTTAAGTTTCTTAGAAATGTTTAGTAAATAATTTTCAAAATTTTTTTCTTGATTTTCATTATGCCGTTGGATTTCTATATAAATCCTATTTTTAAAATTAGAATTAAGTGAGTACAAGAAATTCTCTATTTCTATAAGCTTGTTTTTATAAAAAAGTTTACCAAAAAAGTTAGTATAATTTCCTGTAAGTAGAATTAAATCTTCGTTATTTTTTGCTAAATCTTCAAGATTACAAGCAGGTTCTGTTGTTCCATCATTTTTTAAATAACTTAATGATGATAGTTTCGTTAAATTTTTATAACCAATTTCTGATGTAGCGTATAACGTGATTTTTCCTAGAATATTATCTTTTTTTAAGTTGATCTGAGAACCTATAATCGGATGAGTACCGACTTTAGAAAGTTTTTCTGAAAATTCTAAGGCGCCACATAAATTATAACTATCAGCTAAACCTAAAGTTTTGATCTTTTCTGATTTACAAAACTCCGCGAGTTCATCGATTTTAATAGCACCTTCGCAAATAGAGTACTGAGTATGAACTTTTATGTTATTAAAATTTTTAACATTAGGCATTAACTCGTTTTATAACACCATTAGAAATAAACAACTTGTAATCAGCCCTGTTAGCAAGTTCTCTATTATGAGTTGCAAAGATTATTGTTTTTTTTAATTTTTTTAATTTTAAAAAATATGAAAATATTTCTTTTGAAGTATTAAAATCTAAATTTCCAGTGGGCTCATCTGCTAATATTAAACTCGTTTCTGCAATTAGCGCTCTAGCTATTGCTACTCTTTGTTGCTCACCTCCTGAAAGTTCATTGGGGAAATGGTTTGATCTGTTAAGAATTTTGACTGCTTTAAGAATTGTTTGAGCTTTATTTTTTGCTAATTCTTCACTATCTCCTCTAATCAGTAAGGGCATCATTACATTTTCTATAGCTGTAAAATCGGATAATAAATTATTATCTTGAAAAATAATTGAAATATTTTTTCTTCTTATTTCATCTTTTTTTTCATCGCTTAAATTTTTGATAATTCTATTATTTAATTTAATATCTCCTTTTGTTGGATCATCTAACAAAGCAAAGAGGTGAAGTAACGAGGATTTTCCAGAACCAGATGGGCCTATTAAAGCGACCAAATCACCATGGTTGATTTTTATGTTTAAATTATTGAAGAGCGTTACGTTGCCATTAATATGTTGATAAGTTTTTTTTAGATTAATTGTCTCTAATAAAGTTTTATTCATACTGTAAGGCTCTAAAAGTTCTCATTTTTGAAATATTTCTTGCTGGTATATATGAAGCTACTGCTGAAACTGCTAATGATAAAATAAAAATTATTAATACTGAATTTAAATTAATTTCACTTGGAAGTTTTTCTAAAAAATATATATCTGGAGGAAATATTTCTAAATTAAATACTAAAGATAAAAAAACCCTTAATTTTTCAATATTTAGTGAAAATATAATTCCTAAAATTATTCCAGTTAGCGTAGCAAAAAAACCTATTGAAAAACCTGTCAAAAAGAAAGACTTTTTAATTGAGGAATTATTAAGACCTAACGTTTTTAAAATTGCAATTTCTTTTGTTTTATTTTTTATTAAAATTGTTAACCCGGAAATTATATTGAATGCTGCTACTATGATTATTAATGTTAAGATAATAAACATAACGTTTCTCTCCACTTTAAGAGCGCTAAAAAAAGATTTATTCAAATCTGTCCAAGTATAAACAAAATAATTAGGATTAATTGATTGAATTTGAACTTTTAATTTTTCAGCATCTAAAGGATCTTTTAAATAAATTTCAATATTTCGGTCAGAAAAATTTTTATCAAAAATCGATAAAGCATCATCTATATTTAAAAATATTATATTTTGATCAAATTCTAAGAAGCCAGTATTAAATGTACCACCTATTTTGAAATTTTCTTGTTTAGGTATACTTCCAAAAGGGGTAGCAACAAAAGCTGACGACATGAGATTGATTGAGTCTCCCTCCTCTAGATTTAAGTTAAATGCAAGTTCAGTTCCAATAAAAACGTAATTCTTCTGAAAATTTTTGATACTTCCAGTTATTAAATTTTTTTTTAAAAATTCTAATGTTCTTTTTTCGTTTTTATCAACACCCTTAATAATTAGTCCTTTAGCTTTATCATCGCTTATTACAATACCTTCTCCGGAGTAAGTTTTACTAAAGGTTATATTTGTAAATTTTTTACTTAATTGATTGATAAATTTTTCGTTAATAATATAGCTATTTGGTTGTATGACAACATGAGGATTTAAACCTAAAATTTTTTTTGTTAAATCATTTTTAAAGCCATTCATTACTGACATGACAATGATTAAAATTGAAACACCAAGCATAATTCCTAAAAAAGAAAAAATAGAAATTATTTTTAAAAAACCTTCTTTTTTTTTAGGTCTTAGATTTCTTGATGAAATTAGTCTTTCTACTTTTGTGAACAATTTAATTATCTTTTAAGTTTAGATTTAATATCTTCTAGACTTAACAACTCACTTTCAGAATTTAACTCTTTGAACTCAAATTTATTTTTTTCAGATTTTGATCCAATGATTATTTGGAAAGGAACACCTATTAAGTCATGTTTTTTAAATTTATTTGACATATTCTCATCAACATCATCCAACAATACGTCAATATTTTGTTTTTTTAATTCTTGATAAATTTTTTCAGCTTTTTGCAAGTTTTCTTTGTTGTTTTTGCTTATACTTGGAATGATTACTACTTCAAATGGTGAGATTTGCTTTGGCCATTTCATAATACCATTATTATAGTTTGCCTCAATTGCAGCGCCTACAAGTCTAGAAACTCCAATACCATAAGATCCCATTTTTACAGAAATTTTCTTTCCACTTTTATCATCAATTAAACAATTCATTGGTTTTGAGTATTTATCACCAAAATAAAAAATATGTCCTACTTCTATACCTTTTGTTTTAATCTGATTTTTTTTATCAACTTCTGAATTAAATTGTTTTTCATTAAATTTTTCATCTGTTACTGCATATACATCTGTAAAATCTTTTCTCATTTTGGAGAGGGATTCTTCGGTAAAATCATATTTATCTAAATTTATCTCAAATATCCTTTTATCTGCAAATATTTGGCTCTCGCCAGTTTCTGCTAAAATTATAAATTCGTGAGAAAGATCTCCACCGATCGGGCCTGTATCTGCGGCCATTGGAATAGCTTTCAAGCCTAATCTTTTAAAAGTTTTTAAATAAGAAAAAAACATTTTATTATAAGATTTTTTTGCATCATCATCTGTCAAATCAAATGAGTAAGCATCTTTCATGAAAAATTCTTTGCACCTCATTACTCCAAATCTTGGCCTGATCTCATCTCTAAACTTCCATTGTATATGATAAAGGATTTGCGGAAGAGATTTATATGATTTAACGCTTGATCTAAAAACATCTGTAATTAATTCTTCATTAGTAGGTCCATAAAGTATTTCTCTTCCTTGCCTATCTTTAATTCTTAACATCTCCTCACCATAATCATCATACCTACCACTTTCTTTCCAGATTTCAGCTGATTGAATAGTTGGCATTAACATCTCTTGAGCTCCAATAGAATTTTGTTCCTCTCTTACTATTTGCTCAATTTTTTTCATGATTTTAAATCCTAATGGTAACCAAGAGTAAATGCCTGCTGAAGATTGTCTAATCATTCCAGTTTGCAACATTAATTGGTGAGACTTAATCTTAGCCTCTGCAGGTAAATCTTTAGTTATTGGAATAAATAATTTTGATAGGTACATTTTATTGCAAATATTTTCTTAAATTTAACAAATCAAATTCAACTAGATAATATATTACAATAAAAATTATTGAAGTGATTATCGTAGTAATTAAAAATTTTTTAGCTATTTTAGGATTATTAGGGGCTCCAGGGTCAACTCCCTCTATGCTTTCTTTAAATTTTTCTTTATTTGATTGAATTCCTACTGGTAATACCGAAAAGAAAATTATCCACCAAATTAATACATAAACTATAATTGAACCAGTTATACCCACTAGATTCTCGCTATATTTATGTTTGTGAAAGGTTTTTTTCCAGTTTTTTCTCTAACGATTCTTCTGCAATTTTGTTTAATAGTCTCTATTAAATTTTTTTGTTGATTTTTATTGTCTAAAGAAAAAGTTCTACAAATATTTAAAATTTCATCCTCCATATCAAAAATAAAATGATCGGAATTTTCTTTTTCAGGAATGCCTCTGAATGAAATAATTGGTTTTTTTATTTTTCCGTTATTAGACACTAAAAGTGTAATTTCCAGATATCCATTAATTGATAAATTTTTTCTATCTTTAATTGATTGAGCATCTGTTTCAACGTTGATACTACCGTCTAAATAAACTCTTCCTGATGGGGCTTTATCAACTACTTTAGGAGCATCTCCAGGTAAAAGTTTAATTATATCTCCATTTTCAATCAATAACGTTTTTGGTACTTGCATTTCTTTAGCAAAATTCACATGTTCTTGCATATGTCTATGCTCACCATGTACCGGAATAACACTTTTTGGTTTTACCCATTTATACATATCTTTTAAATCATCTCTATTGGGATGACCGGATACGTGAACAAAAGCATTTTCCTCACTTATAATTTCAATATTATTTCTGACTATTTGATTTTGTAAATTGTAAAGTTTTTTTTCATTTCCAGGAATAATTTTAGATGAAAAAATTACGCAATCACCTTCTTCTAAAAACACATCTTGATGTGAACCGTTAACAATTCTATTCATTGCTCCCATTGGCTCACCTTGACTGCCAGTTGCTAAATAAAGAATTTTATTTTTTGCAACTTTTTTTGCCTCCCTTGGTTCAATTGGATCAATTAATCCTTTTAAATAACCACACTTTTTGGCAGCTTTAAATATTCTGTGCATTGATCTGCCTACCAAACAGATGGCCCTGCCTGTTTTTTGAGCACAATAAAAAATTGACTCCATTCGAGCCACGTTTGAAGCAAATGAAGTAACTAGAATTCTTTTAGTTTTTAATTCCATTATACGTAACAAACTATCTCTTACATCAGACTCTGATCCCGCTCTTCCAGGGCTAAATATGTTGGTTGAGTCACATATCATTGCGGATACACCTTCATCACCAATTTTTTTTAATTTATCTTGGTCAATTTTATTTCCAATTAATGGATTTGGATCTATTTTCCAGTCTCCGGTATGCAAGATTGTTCCCAAAGGTGTTTTAATGCTTAATCCATTAGGCTCTAAAATTGAATGTGTGAGAGTGACAAAATCTATTTCAAAATCTCCTAATTTAATTTTACTATTTAATGGTACAATTTTAAGAAAGAAGAAATATCAATTTTTTTTTCTTTAAATTTTTCAGTTATTAATGCTGCAGTAAATGGCGTAGCATACAACTTACATTTTAAATCTGGCCAAATATGTGCTACGGCACCGATGTGATCTTCATGAGCATGCGTTAAAACGATACCTAACAAATCATCTTTTTTATCGATTATAAAACCAGGGTCTGGCATAATTAAATCGACTCCGGGAATAGAGTCGTCTGCAAATGTAACACCTAGATCAACAATTATCCATTTTTGATTGTCCTCTTTACCGTAAGCATATAGATTCATATTCATGCCTATTTCTCCCGACCCACCTAAAGGGCAAAAAAGTAGTTCCTCTTTACTCATATTAATTCTTTATAAGCATATGCTATACCTTTTATAGTTATATCTTGATCAACTGCAGCAGTCTTTTTGATCATTTTTTTAAAAAAATTTGCATAACCACCAGTTAATATAATCTTAAATTTTTTTTTATTTTTTGAAATTATTTTATCAACAATATTATTTATTAACCCTTCATATCCCCAAACAAATCCTGCGTTTAGAGCTTCTTTAGTATTTTTACCAATTTTTTTTTGATTAGGACTTAAATTAATTAAAGGAAGTAAAGCACTGGCTTGGCTTAAATTTTTTATAGAGAGCTTAACACCCGGTGCAATTACACCACCCTCGTATGTGCCATTTTTAATAACATCAAATGTTGTTGCTGTTCCAAAATCTAAAACTAGACAATTTTTTAATTTTTTTGCACCTATTGCATTTGCAATTCGATCTGAACCTAATTCATTTTTATTTTTTACATTTATTTTTATTACTCTATTCAAGTTTAAATTCTTTATCTCTAAAACTTTATATTTGGAAAACTTAAAACTCTTTTTGATATTTAAAAAAACTTTTGGAACTACACTTGAAAATAAAAATATTGGATTTAGACCTTTATTAATATTTTTTCTAATAATAGTTTTTATAAGATTACCTTTTAACATCTTAATGGTTTCAAAATTATATGATCTTAAAATTTTAAAATCATCATTTAAAACACATATCTTGGTCGAAGTATTGCCTATGTCACCAATTAAAAACTTCATAATTTTTTAGTGAATTTTTTTAGCTCCAAAAATGTATTTCGATTTGTTTTAAGTAAAAACTTCTCATAACTTTTTTTAATCATAATAAATAGTTTTTTATTATCTACATTTTTTTTTGTAATATGTTTCAAAGAAGTAGACAAAAAACTGTTATTTTTTGGTTCTAAGTTAGTATTTATTCCTATTCCTATTATTAAAAACTTTTTTTCCGCATTAATGACAGTTTCTTGTAAAATTCCGCAAATTTTTTTTCCTTCAAATAATAAGTCATTTGGCCATTTAATTTTTATTTTATTTGAGAATTTTTTAACAAGAATACTTTTTAACAAGTATGCATTTAAAACTGCAAATTTCTTAAAATCTACTTTTTTTTTATTCATATCAAAGAAAATGGTCAAAAATAAATTTCCTTTTTTAGAAATCCATTTTTTTCCCATCGTCCCTCTTCCTTTAGTTTGTTTCTCAGATAAGATTATTGTGGGCCTAATTTTTTTTTTCTTTATCAGCTTATGAGCTATATCATTTGTGCTTTTAACACTTTTAAATTTTAGTGTTCTTAATTTCATTAATTTAAAAATAATGTATCTACCACATTGTTTAAAACTGAAGGATATAAGAAAAAAGTTAATAATATGCTACAACTTATAAAAATTGATAGTTGGGCAAATTTATTTCTTGTTACATCAAAACTTATAACGCTATCATCAAAATAAATAGTCTTAATTATTTTAAGATAATAGAAAGCTGATATTACAGTAGTTAACAATCCTATAATTGCTAAAGTATACATTTTTTGTTCAACAACAGCGGTAAAAACATAAAATTTTGCAAAAAATCCTCCAAGCGGTGGAATGCCTGCAAGTGAAAATAAAATTACTAAAAATGAAATAGCTAACATTGGATGTTTTTTAGAAATGCCAGATAAGTCAGAGATATTTTCTTTATACTCACCATCTTTTTTTAATAAATACAAACATGAAAAAGCTCCAATATTCATAACTACATAAATAGAAATATAAACTATTGCGCTTTCATAACCTGAGATCGCACCCGTTGCCACGCCAGCCAAAGCGTATCCTATGTGTCCTATTGAACTATAAGCTAATAATCTCTTCACATTTTTTTGTCCAATTGCAGCAACTGCACCTAAAATCATCGAAGCAATAGATATAAAAATAATTATAGTTTGCCACTCCATTAATATTTTTGAAAAAGGAATTAGCATAAACTTAATTAAAACTGCTAGTCCAGCAACTTTTGGGACTACTGCAAAATAACTTGTGATCGATGTTGGTGCTCCTTCATACACGTCAGGTGTCCACATATGAAAAGGAACTGCTGAAACTTTAAATGCAAGACCAACCAAAATAAATACCATTGCAAACACTGCACCAGTATTTTCTTTACCCAATTCGTTTGCAATTAAATCAAAATTAGTTGATCCAGTAAATCCATATAATAAAGAGCAACCGTAAAGTAATAATCCTGATGATAAAGCACTCAATACAAAATATTTTATGCCTGATTCAGATGACTTTAAATTATCTCTATCAATAGAGGCTAAAATATATAATGACAAAGATTGTAACTCTAAACCTAAATAAAATAAAATTATATCATTAGAACTTACCATGAAAAACATCCCTAAAATTGAAAGTAATATAATTATTGGGTACTCAAATTTTGCCAATTTTTTATCTAAGATAAAATTTTTTGATGAATTAAGTACAAATAAGCTTGAGATAAGTATCAATATTTTAAAAAAATTTGAAAAAGCATCTCGTGTAAAACTTTCTAAAAATATTTTTTCTACATTATTTGAGCTGTTCAAAATTATTGCGATTGTTAATAAGATTATAAATGAACTTAAGTTAAAGATTAAATTAAAACTATTTTTTATGAACACTCCAATCATCAAGACAGAAAATATTGATAGAGTTAAAAAAATTTCTGGAAGTAATATATTTAAATTATTTATCATATTATTTTAAACCATTTGTTTGCACAGCTATTTCGTAATTATTGATCAAATTATCCACTGAAACGTCTAATGTTTCCATCAAAGGAACCGGATAAAAACCAAAAAAAATAACTAGCAAAGCTAATATGCCTAACATAATCAGCTCTGATTTATTTACATCTTTTAAATTTTTAATTTGATCATTTTTAGTTACACCAAAAATAACTCTCTTTGTGAGCCAAAGCATATATGCAGCTCCTAAGACAACTCCAAATGTAGCTAACATTGCAACCAAATAATCCTTCTGAAAAGTTCCTGTTAAAACTAAAAACTCACCTAAAAAGCCAGACGTTCCTGGAAGGCCCAATCCAGCTAAAGCAAAAACTATAAACAAAAAAGAATATTTTGGTAAATAGTTTACTAATCCGCCGTACGTACTGATCATTCTAGAATGTAATCTGTCATAAACTACTCCTACGCAAAGGAATAGAGCTGCTGAAATCAATCCATGACTAATCATCTGGAATACACTCCCTTCAATTCCTTGTTTTGTAAATGTAAATATTCCAAGAGTCACATAACCCATATGGGCAACTGATGAATATGCAATTAATTTTTTCATATCGTCTTGCATTAAAGCGACTAATGAAGTGTAAATAATTGCAATAATACTTAGTGTAAAAATTAATGGTGTAAAAAATTCTGAAGCTAGTGGAAACATGGGTAGAGAAAATCTTAAAAAACCATATCCAGCCATTTTCAAAAGTATTGCAGCTAATATTACTGATCCAGCTGTAGGCGCTTCAACATGCGCATCAGGTAACCAAGTGTGAACTGGCCACATAGGCGTTTTTACAGCGAAAGAACTGAAAAAAGCTAACCATAATAAGTTTTGATACTCTTTAGGTATTTTAATTTCATAAATTTGAGTGACATCAGTTGTTCCTGTTATCCAATAGATTGCAATTATAGCAACAAGCATCAAAACTGATCCCAATAGAGTAAATAGAAAAAATTTAAAAGCTGAGTACACTCTTCTTGGTCCACCCCATACCCCTATGATTAAAAACATTGGAATTAATCCAGCCTCAAAGAATAAGTAAAATACAACTAAATCTAATGAGCAAAAAACTCCAATCATAAAAGTTTCTAATATCAAAATCGCTATTAAAAACTCTTTAACTCTATCTTTAACACTATTAATACATGAGATGATACAAATAGGAGTTATTAATGTTGTAAGGACTATAAACAAAATTGAAATTCCGTCTACGCCGAGTTTGAATTTAATAAAATCATTAATCCAAGATTGTTCCTCTAAGAATTGAAAATCTGCTGATGTATAATCCATTGAATACCAAACAAATAAAGACAATATAAATGTTGCTAAACTACTAAATAAAGAAACATAAATTGCGCTATTATTTTTTTTTTGCCCTCTGGATATGAAAATAAAGAGAGAACTTACTAATGGCAAAAATATAAGAGTAGATAAAATTGGAAAGTCCATTTTTTAATTTAAAATTAAATAAGTGAGTAGAATTGATAACCCTATCAACATCACAAAAGCATAATCATATATAAATCCTGTTTGAAAAATACCTGCTTTGTCAGAAAGTTTTTTTATTAATTTTGAAATACCGTCAGGGCCAAATCTATCTATAAAACCTATGTCACCTTTTTTCCAAAAAAAAGAGCCAATTTTTTTAGCAGGTTTCACAAATAATAAATCGTATAGTTCATCTATATACCACTTATTAAGTAAAAAACTATAAAGTGGTGAATTAGTATTTTTAAACTCCTCTAGAATTTTAGTGTTAGAAATAAAATAGTAATATGAGATCGGTATAGAAATTACTACTAATACTGGTGTTAAAATTAAAAACCATAACGGGATCGGATCATGTTTTATTTCATTTAAAAAAAATATTGATGACTGCCAGAATTCATTACTGTGATGACCAATAAATGTCGTTTTAAAAAAATAACCAGCGAAAATTGCACCAATAGCTAAAAATAATAAAGGACCTAACATTACAAAAGGAGACTCATGAGTTTCATTTATTGGTACTTTCGAATTATTGTAAGGGCCATGAAATGTTTTAAAAAACAATCTCCAAGAATAAATTGAAGTTAAAAAAGCTGTAAAAATTCCAACTGTTGCGGCATAGTTCCCTAAGGAAGAATTTCTTAAATAAGCAAATTCAATAATTGCATCTTTAGAATAAAAACCAGATAAAAAAGGAAATCCAGTTAACGCCAAAGTTCCTATCAACATAAAAACATAGGTATAAGGAAGTTTTTTTCTCACACCGCCCATATTCCTTATATCTTGTTCATCTTTAAACGCATGAATTACAGATCCAGAACCTAAAAATAATAAAGCTTTAAAAAAAGCATGAGTGAATAAATGGAACATTGCTACATGATAAGCGCCTACACCTGCAGCAAAAAACATATAACCTAATTGACTACAAGTTGAGTAAGCAACTATTTTTTTAATATCATTCTGAACAAGAGCAACTGATGCTGCAAAAATTGCAGTAACCATTCCAATTATTGTAACTAGGTTCAAAGCAGTTTGAGAATATTCAAATAATGGAGAACATCTAACAACTAAAAACACTCCTGCTGTCACCATTGTAGCTGCATGAATAAGTGCTGAAACTGGTGTGGGCCCTTCCATGGCATCTGGTAACCAAGTATGTAATAAAAATTGAGCTGACTTACCCATCGCTCCAATAAATAAAAATAAACAAATCAATGTGATTAAAGTTGTCTCAAAACCAAAGAATACCAATTTTTTTTCAATAAATTGTGGAGCTAATTCAAAAACTTCTTGAAAATTTATCGTACCGAAATAAAAAAAAATAAGAAAAATTCCAATCGCCAAACCAAAATCACCTACCCTGTTTACGATAAAAGCTTTTATTGCTGCATTATTTGCGCTCTCTTTTTTATACCAAAAACCAATTAATAGATAAGAACATAGCCCTACTCCCTCCCAGCCAAAAAATAATTGAAGAAAGTTATCTGACACAACAAGAACTAACATTGAAAACGTAAATAAGGATAAGTAAGACATAAATCTTGGTTTGTGCGGATCATGGCTCATGTAGCCAATAGAATAAATATGGACCAATGCTGAAACAAAAGTCACAACTACAAGCATGACCGAACTTAAAGGATCAATATTTATTGACCAATTAGCAACAAAATTTCCTGAGCTAATCCATTCAAATATTTTAAAATTTCCGTATGTATTGTTTTGAATTCCATTCCAAAACAAAACTATTGAAAACACAGCTGAAATACTTACGAATAAACTCGTGGTAATTTCAGAAAAATATTTAACTAATGATTTACCTAAAAAGCCAAGAATAGATCCAACTAAGGGTAAAAAAATTACAGCGTACTCCATCTATCCTTTCATTCCATGGATATCTTCAACTCTTATTGAGCCTCTATTTCTATAATAAATAACAATTATTGCTAATCCTATTGCAGCTTCAGCTGCAGCTACTGTCAAAATTAACATTGTGAATATTTGCCCAACTATATCTCCAGAAAAAATTGAGAATGATATTAGATTAATGTTTACTGATAACAATATTAATTCAATAGACATTAATATTACTATAACGTTTTTTCTATTTAAAAATATGCCAATAACACCTAAAAAGAATATTATTGCACCTAGTGATAAATAATGACCTAGTCCAATTTCAATCATCAATTTTTACACCTTTGTTACTCTCTATGTCCCTAAGCTCAATTGATGATAACGGATCTCTAGAAATTTGATTTAAATAACTCTGTTTTTTTACTCCTTTTCTTTGTCTAAATGTTAAAAGTATTGCTCCTATCATTGATAACAAAAGTATTACTCCAGCTAATTGAAAATATAATATGTAATCGGTATACATAACTAAACCTAACTGATGTGTATTTGAAATATTTGATAAATTTAGAGTGCTGCTTGACATTAGATCGTCTTTGTATTTCCATCCACCAACTACAACTAATAACTCTAAAAGAATTAAAACACTCACAATCAATCCTATTGGAATATGAGTTGATTTTTTTCCGATAAACCAAGATTGTTTTTGTTCAGCTACGTTAAGCATCATTACTACAAATAAAAATAAAACTGCCACAGCTCCAACATATACGATCAAAATAATCATACCTAAAAATTCAGCACCAACCATAATAAAAAGACATCCTACTGATATAAAGTCTAGGATTAAAAAAAACACTGAATTAATTGTACTTCTTGATGTGATAACCATTAAAGATGAAAAAATAGCTATAACAGAAAAAAAATAAAAAAATACGGAATGAGCTAACATTTATCTATATGGTTTATCTAGCTTGATATTTTTAGCCAAGACTGACTCCCATCTGTCACCGTTGTCTAGTAATTTTTCTTTATTGTAATAAAGCTCTTCTCTTGTTTCCGTTGCAAATTCAAAATTTGGTCCTTGAACTATCGCCTCTACAGGACACGACTCTTGACATAAGCCGCAATAAATACATTTTAACATATCGATATCGTATCTCGTTGTTTTTCTGCTGCCATCTGCTCTTTCAGTTGACTCGATTGTAATAGCTTGGGCAGGACAAACTGCTTCGCAAAGTTTACAAGCTATACATCTTTCCTCGCCATTTGGGTATCTTCTCAAAGCATGCTCTCCTCTCATACGAGGGCTTATTGGACCTTTTTCAAATGGATAATTTACGGTTTTAGATTTTTTAAACATTTCTTTAATAGCCATCAACAAACCTTTGATAAACTCAACTAAAAAAATAGTTTTAAATATTCTACTAAGAGTCATTAGAAGTTTCCTTTTGGTAATTTATCAAAATAAAATAAAAAACTTGCAGTTAATACTAAATATACTAAAGAAAACGGAAGAAATATTTTCCATCCTAGCCTCATCAATTGATCATATCTGTATCTTGGTACTATTGCTTTTATTAAAGCGAATAAGAAAAATAAGAATAATATTTTTAAAATCATCCAAACTGGAGCTGGTATTATGTTAATTGGATAAATATCAATTATTGGCAACCAACCACCTAAGAAGAGTATAGAGCCCATTGCACACATTAAAAGAATGTTTGCATATTCACCAAGCCAAAACATAGCGTACATCATTCCAGAATATTCGGTTTGATATCCAGCTACTAACTCTGCTTCGGCTTCGGGTAAATCAAAAGGGGGTCTATTAGTCTCTGCTAATGCAGATATAAAAAAAATCACAAACATCGGAAAAAGAGGAATTACGTACCATAGTTCTTGTTGTGCTAAGACAATGTCTTTCAAGTTTAGAGATCCAACACACAATAAAACGTTAATTATTATTATTCCGATAGAAACTTCATAAGAAACCATTTGAGCTGCAGATCTAATAGCACCTAAAAATGGATATTTGGAATTTGACGCCCATCCACCCATTATAATGCCATAAACACCTAAAGAAGAAACAGCAAATAAATATAATACACCGACATTAATATCAGATAATACTAATTCCTCGCTCATTGGAATTACTGCCCAAGCAACTAAAGCTAAAGTCATTGTTACAATGGGAGCAAGTATAAATACCACTTTATTGGCACTAGCAGGAATAATTATTTCTTTAAAAATATATTTCAATGCATCAGCTAATGTTTGTAGCAAACCAAACGGGCCAACAACATTTGGTCCTTTTCTTTTTTGCACTAAACCCCACACCCTTCTATCCAACCAAACAATCATGGCCACTGAAACTAGTATAGGCACTAATAAAAATAAAATTTTATAAACTTCGTTACCTAAAATTTGCAAGTAATCCATCATTAATTATTTGTCCCGTTTTTTTTAATTTTTTGGCGAATTTGACGACACTCGCTCATTGTTTTTGAAGAACGTGAAATAGAGTTTGTATAGTAGTAATCAAGCTCTCTTGCAAAAATCTTCTCTTTATAAAAACTTGTTTCAACATTATTTGTTTTAATTACTGATTTTTTTGGTAATTCGTTTATTTCTAAAAAATTTGGAACAGTTTCTAAAACTTCTTTTCTTAGCTCATCAAAGTTAGCTATCCTATCTTTAAAACCTAATTTTTTAATAATTCGATTGAAAATTTTCCAGTCCTCCAAAGCTTCCCCGATTGGATAGGATGCTTTTTTACATTCTTGTATTCTTCCCTCAAGATTTTCGTACAAACCATTTTGCTCGGTATATGTTGCACTAGGTAAAATTAAATCTGCAATTTCCGCTCCTCTATCTCCGTGACTTCCTTGATAAATAATAAATTCATCATTCTTTTTTAATTCTAAATTATCAGAACCTAATAAATATAAAAGTTTGAACTTTCTATTTCTTAAGTCATTAAAAAATGATGAGGATTTCGCATTTTTACCTTGTAAAATTTTTAAATCTAAAAGACCTACAGTTGATGCATTTTGTGCAAGTATATTTAGTCCATTCCAGTTTTCATTAATTAAATTATTTTTTATTAAAAATTTTTTAAGTTCTTCAAATATATATCCTCCACTTTTAAGCTCTAGGGCTGACTCTCCAATAATGATTATTGGTTTTTTTGCTGATAAAAGTTTTTGAGAAAAATCATGTTCCTTATTTACAATTTTTTTAATATCTTCAGTGCTATCACCAATTATTTCATATCCATAGGTTAAGTCACCTGGGTTTCCTATTGAGAAAATTGGGATTTTTTTTTGTACGAATGTTTTTCTTATTCTAGCATTTAAAATTGATGCTTCATGTCTTGGGTTAGTTCCAACAAGTAAAATTAAATCTGCGTCTTCAATTCCCGATATTGAAGAGTTAAAAATATAGTTCATTTTTTCATCTGAGTTTATGTAAAAATTTTTTTCTCTAAACTCTAAATTTTCACTTTTAAGTGATTTAAAGAACTTCTTAAAACTTAAAGCATTTTCCATGTTGATCATATCACCAATATGGCCAGCTATTTCATTTGGTTGAACTGAATTTATTTTATCAACTAAAAGGTTTATAGCTTCGTCCCAGGAAGATTTTTGTAATTTATTATTTTTTTTAATATATGGAACATCCAGTCTTTGCTTTAATAAACCATCACAAGAGTATCTTGTTTTGTCAGATATCCATTCCTCATTAATTTCATTATTTAATCTAGGTAAAATTCTTTTTACTTCCCAATTATAAGTATCAACTCTTATGTTTGAACCTACTGCATCCATCACATCTACACTTTCCGTTTTTTTTAGCTCCCATGGTCTTGCTTCAAAAGCATAAGGTTTAGATGTAAGTGCTCCCACAGGGCACAAATCGATAACATTAGCAGACAACTCTGACTCCATGGATTTTTCTAAGTAAGTAGTTATTTCCATATTTTCACCTCTTCCAATAGCTCCTATTTCTGGAACTCCGGCAACTTCCGTTGCAAATCTCACACATCTTGTACAATGAATGCATCTTGTCATTTGGGTCTTAATCAATGGTCCCATATATTTTTCTTTCACATCTCTTTTATTTTCGACAAATCTTGATTTATCTACTCCGTAATAAAGTGATTGGTCCTGTAAATCACACTCTCCACCTTGATCGCACACAGGACAATCTAGTGGATGATTAGCTAATAAAAATTCCATTACACCTTTTCTAGCTTTTTCGACTAAAGCAGTATTTGTTTTTATATTCATTCCCTCTGCAGCTGGCATTGCGCATGATGCGATTGGTTTAGGTGATTTATCCATTTCAACTAAACACATTCTACAATTTCCTGCTATTGAAAGTTTTTCGTGATAACAAAATCTTGGAATTTCTACATCCGCTAACTCGCATGCTTGAAGAACTGTCATTCCTTTTTCAAACTCAATTTCTTTTCCATTTATTGTTATCTTAGGCATTTTTGTTCTCCAATAAATGTTGATCAACTAAATAAGGATTATTCAATTTTTTCTTAATCAAAGGCTCTTCTCTACAACGGCTTTCGACTTCTTTCCTAAAATGTCTTAACAATCCTTGAACTGGCCAAGCTGATCCTTCACCAAAAGCACATATAGTATGACCTTCAATTTGTTTTGTTACATCAGATAATAAATCTATGTCACTGAAAGTTGCTTTTCTTTTTACGACTCTATCTAAAATTCTCCACATCCATCCTGATCCCTCTCTACATGGTGTACATTGACCACAACTCTCGTGTTTATAGAACCTGGCGATTCTAGCCATACACTCAACAATATCCTGATCTTTATTTATAACCACTACTCCTGCAGTACCTAATCCACTTTTATTCTCAATCAAAGAGTCAAAATCCATTGTTAGCGTATCGCAAACTTTTTTTGGTAATAAAGGCATAGATGAACCGCCTGGTATAACTGCTTGAAGATTATCCCAACCTCCAACTACTCCTCCAGCATGTTTTTCTATTAATTCTTTAAGAGGGATTCCCATTTCCTCTTCGACATTGCAAGGAGCATTTACGTTTCCTGAAATACAAAATATTTTAGTCCCAGTATTTTTTGGTCTACCTATTGAAGCAAACCACTTACCACCTCTTCTCAAAATTGTAGGCACCACAGCAACGGTTTCTACATTATTGACTATTGTAGGACACCCATACAAACCAACTAATGCTGGAAAGGGTGGTTTTAACCTTGGTTGACCTTTATTACCTTCAATACTTTCTAACAAAGCAGTTTCCTCACCACAAATATATGCTCCTGCGCCATAATGAATATGAATGTCAAAATCCCATCCAGAACCACAAGCATTTTTTCCTAGGAAATTTTTAGCATATGCTTGATCAATTGCTTCTTGTAATCGTTTACCCTCGTTAAGATACTCTCCTCTTATGTAAATATAACAAACATGGGCATTAACCGTGTAACCTGCAATTAAACAACCTTCAATTAATTTTTGAGGCTCAAATCTTAAAATATCTCTATCCTTACATGTTCCAGGTTCAGACTCGTCTGCGTTGATTACTAAATAGTGTGGTCGCGAACCAACTTTTTTTGGAGTAAATGACCATTTTAAACCAGTTGAAAAACCTGCTCCACCTCTCCCTCTTAGTTCAGAAGTTTTTACCTCATTTATTATCCATTCACGGCCTTTATTAATTAAATCTTTAGTATCTTTCCAATCATCACGCTTTAATGAATTTTCAATATCCCAACCAAATTCATTATAAAGGTTTTTAAAGATTCTATTTTCTTTCTTAAGCATGTTTTTCCCCATTACTAATTAAAATTTTTTCTGGAGAAGTGTTTTTTCTCCCACGATATGAGCCAGGCTTTAAAGGTTTATCATTTATTAAAGAAGTAAGTATTTCTTTTGTACTTTTTTCATCTAGGTCTTCATAGTAATCATCATTTATTTGTACCATCGGTGCGCTGACACACGCTCCAAGACACTCCACTTCCATCCAAGAGCAATTACCTTTTTTTGAAATTTCGTTTTCATTTGGAGAAATGTTTTCTTTGCATAATTTTACTATTTTATCAGCGCCTCTTAGCAAACAAGGTGTTGTTGTGCATACTTGTATAAAATGTTTACCTACAGGTGCAAGATTATACATTGTATAAAAAGTGGCAACTTCATAGACTGATATGTAAGGCATAGCTAAAAAATTTGCTATGTACCTCATTGCTGCTAAAGGAATCCAATTATCATTTTGTCTTTGAGCTAAATAAAGCAAAGGCATCACTGCACTTTTTTTATTTTTTTCTGGATATCTTTTTAAAATTTCCTCAACTTTTCTCAAATTTTCATCTGAAAACTTAAATTCTTTTGGTTGGTTGTCGTGTACTTTTTTTACACTCATCTGTCCACCTCTCCAAAAACTATGTCTAATGAACCTAACACGGCAGGCACATCAGCTAACATGTGGCCACGAATTAGGTAATCCATTGCTTGCAAGTGGGAAAATCCTGGAGCTCTTATTTTGCATCTATAAGGTTTATTGCCGCCGTCAGATATTAGATAAACACCAAACTCACCTTTAGGAGCTTCTACTGATGTATAAACATCTCCCTTGGGAACTCTATAACCCTCAGTGAATAATTTGAAATGGTGAATTAACGCCTCCATGGATTGTTTAATATCATCTCTATTAGGAGGAGAAATTTTGTTATCAATAGATATAACTGGTCCTTTTGGTAATCTCTCAATACACTGAAGAATTATTTTTACACTCTCTCTCATTTCTTGTATTCTACAAAGGTATCTGTCGTAACAGTCACCATTTTTTCCGACAGGAATTTTAAAATCTAAATCTTTATAAATTTCATAAGGCTGTGACCTTCTTAAGTCCCAAGGTATTCCAGATCCCCTTAACATCACTCCAGAAAAACTATGGTCCAATGCCTCTTTTTTGGATACTATTCCAATTTCAACATTACGTTGTTTAAAAATACGATTATCCGTCAACAAGGCCTCTAAGTCATCGATTATTTTTGGAAATGATTTACAAAACTTTTCAATATCCTCTACTAATTTTAATGGAATATCTTTATGTACGCCGCCAGTTCTAAAATAGTTTGCGTGCAATCTAGAACCAGAGGCTCTTTCATAGAAAGTCATTAGTGTTTCTCTTTCTTCAAAACCCCATAAAGAGGGCGTGAGTGCCCCAACATCTAATGCTTGAGTAGTCACATTCAATATATGGCTTAGAATTCTTCCAATTTCACAAAAAATAACTCTTATATATTTTGCCCTAATAGGAACTTCTACACCTAATAATTTTTCAGCAGCTAAAGCAAAAGCATGTTCTTGATTCATTGGAGCAACATAATCCAATCTATCAAAGTAAGGTAAGGCCTGAGTGTATGTTTTTTGCTCAATTAGTTTTTCTGTACCTCTATGTAGTAATCCTATATGAGGATCTGCTTTTTCAACTACCTCACCATCTAATTGCAAAATCAATCTCAATACTCCATGAGCAGCTGGATGTTGTGGGCCAAAATTAAGGCTTAAAGATTTAGTTTTTTTTACCATCTTTATTATTTTTTATCTCCTTAATATAATTTGTTCCTTCCCATGGACTCTCGAAATCAAAATTTCTGTAGTTTTGTTCAAGCTTTACAGGTTCATAAATAACCTTTTTATCTTTTTCGCTATACCTGACTTCGTTAAAACCGGTTAAAGGAAAATCTTTTCTTAAAGGATGACCTTTAAATCCATAATCAGTTAAAATTCTTCTTAGGTCCGGATGATTCTTAAATTTTACTCCATACATATCGAAAACTTCTCTCTCCATCCAATTAGCTGAAGGAAAAATTTTAGTTAAAGAATGTATAATTTGACTTACCTGAAATCTTATAGAAAGTTTAACTCTAAAATTATTTTCATGAGATAGAAATAAGTATACGAGCTGAAATCTTTTATCGTTCTCTGGATAGTCTACTCCTGCTATATCAATTAACTGTTTAAATTTACAATTTTCATTTGATTTTAAAAATTGAACTACCTCAACTAAATCGTTTTCATTAATTTCTATCAAAAGTTCACCATTATCTAATGATGAATTTTGAATTTTACTTGATAGTTCAGAGTTAATTAGTTTTTCAAGTTTTTGTAATTTTAAAGTCATTTTTATCTTTTGTTAGATCCTTCTCTTCTAATTTTTTTTTGTAGTTGTAAAATTCCGTAAAGCAAAGCTTCCGCTGAAGGTGGACATCCGGGAATATAAATATCTACTGGAACAATTTTATCACAACCTCTAACAACTGAGTAAGAATAATGGTAGTACCCACCACCATTAGCACAACTTCCCATGGAAACTACGTACCTGGGTTCTGGCATTTGATCGTAAACTTTTCTTAAAGCGGGAGCCATTTTATTTGTTAAGGTACCAGCTACAATCATCACATCTGATTGTCTAGGTGATGCTCTCGGCGCTGCTCCAAATCTTTCTAAGTCATATCTTGGCATTGAGGTCTGCATCATTTCTACTGCACAACATGCAAGTCCAAAAGTCATCCAATGCAAAGAGCCTGTTCGTGCCCAATTGATTAAATTGTCACTAGAGGTTGTTATAAAACCTTTTTCAGCAAAATCTTTTGCTAAATCCTTAAATTCTTCGGGTATCTCATTTTGTTTTTTTAAATTTAAAAATGAGTCAATTTTTATTCCCATTCTAAAGCTCCTTTTTTCCATTCATAAATAAAACCAATTGTTAATACCCCCAGAAAAAACATCATTGACCAAAATCCGACTACACCTATTCCTCCTAAAGAAATAGCCCATGGAAATAAGAAAGCGATCTCTAGATCAAATATAATAAAAAGGATTGCTACTAAATAAAATCTTACGTCAAATTCCATTCGTGAGTCATCAAATGCTTCAAATCCACACTCATACGCCGAAAGTTTTTCTGGATCTGGATTAGATGGTGCAGCTAAAAAATTAATTACAATAAAACCTATGCTTAAAAATAAAGCTATAAATAGAAATATTATTATAGATAAATATTCTGATAAAAAATTATAAATCATGTTTTTTTACTAATACCTACCTCAATACCGTAGTTTGAGGATTCTTATATTAATATTAGTTATTTATAACATTTATCCTTAAAGAGTACAGGACAGAAGGAAGCATTTTGTTAATCAATTAATGTAAGTTTATAACTTCCTAGATGAAAATCATTATCAACTAGTGGCGGGAGTGACGGGACTCGAACCCGCGACCTCCTGCGTGACAGGCAGGCGCTCTAACCAAACTGAGCTACACCCCCACATTCTTAAATTTAATGGTGGGCGGTAAAGGACTCGAACCTATGACCCTCTCGGTGTAAACGAGATGCTCTACCAACTGAGCTAACCGCCCTATTAAATAAAACCGAGGTATACATTAAAAAATTTATAAAGTAAAAAAGTATTTAAATAGTAATGCAATTTCGATAAATAGCTGTAGTATTAGATAATTATGATTTTAAGCTGTAATTCATGTGGAAAAAAATTTGTCGTTCCTGATCAAGCTATAACCTCTTCAGGCAGAATGGTTCAGTGTGGAGCGTGTGGGAACAAATGGAAACAATTTCCAGTAAAAAGTGTGATAAATCAAAATAAGATCGAAAGGAAAATCTCTCCCAAAAAAAAGGTAGTGAGTGCAAAAGCACCCAAGACTAAGAGGAAAAAGGTTAAAACTAGAGAAATTAATTTATATTCTCCTGAGTACCTGCAAAAAAAACACGGGATAAGTTTAAATACTATTGAGGAGAAAAAGGTAACCAACAGTAAAAAAGTTTCTTTTGGATTTTACAACTCTCTCATATTTTTTATTGTTTTAATAATAGTAATTTCTAGAGGTTTATATTTTTCTCAAGACCTAATTTCAGAATATTTACCATTCACAGAATTCTATTTAGATTACTTTTTCGAAAGTATAAGAAATATGTTTGAAATATGGAAAAATCTTATTTCCAATTATTAGATTCTAAATCTTTAATATTTACAAAATTATTGGATAAATTTGAATTATTTTTTTTAATATCATTGTAAAAATTCCAAGCTAAAACTAAAAGCGTATTTTTTTTGTTTTTTATTTTAGATTTATTTTTTATAGGTATATTTACCCCAGGTATAAACTTGTTATGCTTTAATTTGTTATCTTCTACAATAAAATCTATCTCTTTTGAAATACCAAAAAAATTTAACGCCGTTGTTGCTTTTGCAGGAGCGCCATATCCTATAACTGTTTTCCTTTTGTCTTTTAGTCTTTTTAAATTTGTCATAACATTTTCTCTAATTTTATAAACCTTTTCTCCGAATTGTTGGTACGTTTTAAAATCTTTAATTCCAAATTTTTCCTCCTCTTTAAGCATATTTTTCACGCTCTTTTCAATTTTTGCTTTTTTATCCTTCTTTATATAAACTCTTATTGATCCACCATGGGTATTAACTTTTTCTGATCTAAATATTTTTGCATTAAACTGATTAAAAAAATTAGATAAAGACGTTAGCGACCAATAATTATAATGTTCATGATATATATTATCAAAGGTTAAATCTTTAAGTGTATTCATTAAATACTGTACCTCTATAACTATAGTTCCTTTTTTACTTAATAAACTCAGCATACATTCAGCCATTTCCTTAAGTTTATCAGAATGAGCAAAAACGTTTGAAGCTAAAATTAAATCAGCATTTTTTTTTATCTTTTTCATATTTTTTTTCTCTAAAAAACCATTAAAAGTCTTAATCTTATTCTTATTTGCAAGTCTTGCTAAATTTTTGGCAGGTTCGACTCCAAGAAGTTTTTTAAAACCTAAATCCAAGAAAGGTTTCAAAGCAACACCATCATTGCTTCCGATATCAATAATGTAAGATTTTTTTTTATTAAGTTTTAAATCTTTGCAATATTTCTTAGCCGCTTCTATAAAATGATTTCTAAAAACTTTTGAAGTAGATGAGGTATAAAGATAATTTGAAAACATTTTACGAGAGTCTACTGCAACTGAAAGTTGGCAATTATGACATTTTTCACAATAATTTACTTCTAATGGATATAGATCACATTTTTCATTTTTTTTATTTAATAAATTATTTGCCAACGGTTGATACCCTAAAGAGACAACTCTTTTAAGCTCTTTATTCTCACATGACCTGCATTCAAATTTATAACATTCTAACAATAATTTTTTTTCTTTTTCATCAACAAACAAATGTCTAATCGTATGTGTAATACCATAATTTTCATGGTCTCTTTCACCTCTTACCAGATTTAAGAATGTAGTATCTTTAGTAAAAACCATTGTATGTGCTACATTTGGTTTTATGATTGATAACTGACCAGCATTAACAACTTGAGTTATTTTCGGAGCATTTGGATTTATAATATCTTGAAATATTTCAATTATCTGTCCTTTAGTGAATAAACATTTTTGTTCTTGCTGAGGGTGATAGTGATTAGCCCTAATTGTTCCTTTTTTTGACTCTATCATACCAATTAGATTTATTGGCTCTGTTAATTCATGATTGCTGATAACGCCTCTATCATCAACAAATAAGTTTTCCCCGTTTTTTACGAATTCTAATTCTTTGATTAAATCTTGTTTAGACCATTTTAGGATCATCTCTTTAATATTTTGATCTAAATTATAAAGGAACTCAAAGCCTGTATTTAATAACTTTTTATTAGATAAAGAAAATCCTAGATTAGGCACTTCATCATTAGTTTCTTTAAGGGTTATATTTGGTTTATGTTTTTTACAAATTTCAGCTACTTCCTTAACAGTCAAAGTGTCTTTTGTGAGATTGAAAGTTTCATGATTAAAATTATTTTTTTCTTCCATAAATTTAAAGCATCTTGCAACATCAATTAAAGGCACGAGGCTTTTAATCTGTCGACCTCCTGCAAAAAGTTTGAGTGTTCCATTTTGAGATGCAATTTTGGAAAATAAATTTGGCATTATATCAATTCTCATTGAGTCTGTTGAGTACCCATAGACTGATCCAAGTCTAAGAATAACATAATTTTTTCCAGACTCTTTTAATTGTTTTTCGTTAATTGCTTTTGAAGTAGAGTAAGACAATACAGGTCTTAATTCTTCGTCTTCTTTAATATCAGTTTTTACTTCGCCTAATCCTTCATATACTACATGTGTTGATGGAAAAATTATTTTACATTTGTCATCAATAGCATCTAAAATATTCTGAGTGCCCTCCTCAGCAACTTTTTTAATATTCTCATCTTGTAATTCTGAAGACTCACTTTTGGTTCTGGGTACTTGGGTAACTCCAGCTAAGTGATGAACTATGTCAGCATTTCTTAAATGTTTTTTCATCAAGACTTTATCTAAAATATCAGCTTGGATAAATTCCATATTCCAATTTCGGATTTGATTAACTCTCTCTGAGATAAATCGATTATCAATTACAGTAATATCGTGATGCCAGCTCACCCCAGAATACAATTTACATAATTCTGTTCCTATATATCCTAGTCCGCCAGTAATAATGATTTTTTTTTTCATAAATTTTTACTTTTACTTATATCATATTTTACTATAACTCAATTAAGATGAGTATTTATGATTGCTTTATGTATTACGACGAGGATTTGCTTTTAGATTTAAGGTTAAATGTATTAAATCCATACGTAGAAAAATTTGTAATTACTGAAGCTACCTATACTCACAACGGTAATAAAAAAACACTTCAATTTGATATTAAAAATTTTCAAAAATTTAAAGATAAAATAATCTATTTAGTTGTCGATGAGCAACCAAAAAATATATTAGAATTAGATGATGGAGACACAGATGATAGAAGAGGTGAAAAATTAATACTTAATGGAATGGCAAGAGATTATTTTCAGAGAGAAAATCTTAAAAGAGGCTTATCCGGCGCCAAAGAAAACGATTTAATTTTAGTAAGTGATTTAGATGAAATTCCCAATTTAAGAGAATTAAAATTTGAGAATATTAAAAATAACATTATCATTTTTGAACAGAAAATGTTTTATTATAAACTTAATCTTTACTACGAAGATTTTACTTGGCAAGGAACTAAGGGCACTAAATTTAAAAATTTTAAATCACCCCAGTGGTTGAGAAATATAAAAGGCAAAAATTACTCTAAATGGAGATTGGATGTTTTATTTTCAAAAAAAAAATACTCTAATTTATCTTTTGTTAAAAATGGAGGGTGGCATTTTACATGTTTAAGGACACCAGAGGAATTACAAAAAAAATTAACTAATTTTGCTCATCATTACGAATTTGAAGAAAGTGGTTTAAAATTAGAGGATATAAAAACACTTATAAAAGAAAAAAGAGTTATGTACGATCATAACGTTGACCAAAAAGGTTATAAATGGTCTGGTAAATCAATTTTAAAAAAAATAGATCTTGAGTCCTTACCAGAATATATAAGCCAAAAAGAGAATTATTATAAAGAATGGCTTGATTAAGTATAATAATTTAGTGAGTGCTTAATTCTTTTTTTAGTTTTTCTTTTTTAGATATTTGATCTACCTCAACCCATTCTACTCTTTTTAAAGTTTTGGTCAAAGCGACTTTTAAAACTTCATCAACATTTTTAACAGGAATAATTTCAATAGACTCCAAAACAGTTTTTGGAACTTCTGTTAAATCTTTTTTGTTTTCTATTGGAATTAAAACTTTTTTAATTCCTGCCCTGTGAGCAGCTAATAATTTTTCTTTTAACCCACCTATCGGTAGCACTAAACCTCTTAAAGTAATTTCACCTGTCATAGCCACATCTTTATTTACTGGTATCTCTGTAATTGCTGAAATAATCGATGTCACCATCCCAATACCTGCAGATGGTCCATCCTTAGGGGTCGCTCCTTCTGGAACATGAATATGAAAATCTTTTTTATCAAAAATTGGTGGAATAATTCCATAATCTAAACTTTTTGATCTTATAAATGATTTCGCTGCCTTCACAGACTCTTGCATCACGTCACCCAGTTTTCCTGTAATTTGCATTTTACCTTTACCAGGCATGACTGCTGACTCAATTTTTAAAATTTCTCCGCCAACTTCCGTCCATGCTAATCCAGTAACCACTCCAACTCTATTCTCTTCTTCTATTTCTCCGTAATTGAATTTCTGAACACCTAATAGATCTTTTAAATCCTTTTCATTAATTGGATTATTTACTTTTTCTTTAGCATCAATTTTTTTTACAAGCTTTCTTGCGATTTTTGAAATTTCTCTCTCAAGATTTCTTACACCTGATTCCCTGGTGTAGTGTCTAATTATTTTCCTATTTATAGCTTCATCAATAGTCCACTCATTATTTTTTAAACCATTATTATTACTTTGATTTGGTATCAAAAATTTTTGAGAAATATTTACTTTTTCATCTTCAGTGTAACCAGATAACCTAATTACTTCCATTCTATCAAGTAATGGAGGTAAAATATTTAAAGTGTTTGCAGTTGTTACAAACATCACATCTGATAAATCATAGTCGACTTCTAAGTAATGATCATTAAATTCTTTATTCTGCTCAGGGTCAAGTGCCTCTAATAAAGCTGATGATGGATCACCTCTATAATCGTTTCCAACTTTATCAATCTCATCAAGTAAAAAAAGTGGATTTTTTGTTCCTGCTTTTTTCATCATTTGAATTATTTTTCCTGGTAAAGATCCAATATAAGTTCTCCTGTGTCCTCTTATTTCTGCTTCATCTCTAATACCTCCTAGAGAAATTCTAATGAATTTTCTATTAGTAGCTTTTGCAATTGATTTACCTAGAGATGTTTTACCAACACCAGGAGGTCCAACTAAACACAAAATTGGTCCTTTCATTTTTTGTATTCTTTTTTGGACAGCTAGGAATTCTATTATTCTCTCTTTAACTTTTTCAAGACCGTAATGATCTTCATCAAGAATTTTTTGTGCATTTTTTAAATCAGTATTTATTTTAGATTTATTTGACCATGGAAGTTCTGTCATCCAATCAAGATAGTTCCTTACCACTGTAGCCTCGGCCGACATAGGACTCATTGATTTAAGTTTTTTAAGTTCAGATAAACACTTTTCTCTTGCTAGTTTTGGCATTTTTGCTTCGGATATAGCTTTAGACAAAGAAGTTAATTCATCTTTACCTTCATCTATTTCTCCAAGTTCTTTTTGAATAGCTTTAAGCTGTTCGTTTAAATAATACTCTCTTTGAGTTTTTTCCATTTGATTTTTAACTCTTCCTCTAATTTTCTTTTCAACTGAAAGCATACTTGTTTCTTTTTCAATTAATTGATGAATTTTTTCTAATCTTTTTTTAAGATCAAGAATTTCAAGCAACTCTTGTTTTTCAAATATTTGAATATTTAAATTTGAAGAAATATTATTAGCTATTTGACAAGGATCTTTTAAATTTTTTAAATTAG
This sequence comes from uncultured Pelagibacteraceae bacterium, assembly GCA_902537845.1. Taxonomy (GTDB): domain Bacteria; phylum Pseudomonadota; class Alphaproteobacteria; order Pelagibacterales; family Pelagibacteraceae; genus Pelagilacustribacter. Next base: position 2,789 of record CACBDC010000003.1, on the reverse strand, counting down.
CGGGTCCGTCGTTAAGATCTTTTTTGCTTAAAACTTGTAGTCTATCAAATTTCTTTATTAGACCATAAGCTAGTGGCTCTAGCTCTTTTGAAAGATTTTGATCTTCAGCTACTTCAACTTCACAAGTTAAAAATTCATTATTATTTTCACTGTATTTTTGAATTTTAATTCTTTTCTCGCCTTCAACTAAAACTTTAACAGTGCCATCTGGTAATTTTAGAAGTTGCAAAACTTTGCTCAAACATCCGTATTGGTACAAATCTCTACTAGTTGGGTCATCGACTTCAGAATTTTTTTGTGTGACTAAAACTATTGACTTATCAGATTTCATTACCTCTTGAAGTGCTTTAATAGATTTTTCTCTTCCAACAAATAGAGGCACCACCATTGAAGGGAAAATAACGATATCTCTTAAAGGTAATAGAGGTTTTAAATAAGAAGCTTTCATTATTTAATAATATGGTGATTAATACACAAATTTCAAGAAACAAATTTAGGCTATGCTACAGATGTTGATGATTTTTTTCCGTATGTGACAATCGGCTCTGAAGTGCCTTTAACAGCTGCTATGTCAACTGTTACTTTAATTACGTTCTCCATATCAGGTAATTCGAACATTGTTTTTAAGAGAATGTTTTCTAATATTGATCTTAAACCTCTAGCACCAGTTTTTTTTGAAATAGCTTTTTTTGCGATCTCTGAAATAGCTTCATCTTTAAATTCCAATTCTACCTCCTCAAATTCAAATAATCTTTGATATTGTTTTATTAAAGAGTTTTTCGGTTCCTTTAAAATCTTTACTAAAGATTTTTCATCTAAATCATCTAGAGTTGCAATTATTGGCATTCTTCCTATGAACTCAGGAATAAGACCATATTTAATTAAATCCTCTGGCTCTAGCATTTTCATTATTTCTGAAAGAGGTTGCTCTTTATAATTCTTCACTTTTGCTCCAAATCCAATTGAACTGCCTTTTCCTCTACTATCAATTAATTTATCTAACCCCGCGAATGCTCCTCCACAAATAAATAAAATATTAGTAGTATCAACTTGTAAAAATTCTTGTTGGGGATGTTTTCTTCCTCCCTGAGGAGGAACACTAGCTACTGTTCCTTCCATAATTTTTAATAAAGCTTGTTGGACACCCTCTCCTGAAACATCTCTTGTAATTGAAGGGTTCTCCGATTTTCTACTAATTTTATCAACTTCATCAATGTAAACTATTCCTCTCTGAGCTTTTTCAACGTTATAATCTGCCGCTTGTAAAAGTTTTAAAATAATATTTTCAACATCTTCTCCAACATACCCGGCCTCAGTAAGAGTAGTAGCGTCAGCCATTGTGAAAGGTACATCTAAAATTCTTGCGAGTGTTTGGGCAAGTAAAGTTTTACCGCAACCTGTTGGTCCAACTAAAAGTATATTTGATTTTGATAATTCAATATCTTTATTATTTTTTGTCTCATGATTTAGTCTTTTATAATGGTTATGAACTGCCACAGATAAAATTTCTTTAGCAAATTTCTGACCAATTACATAATCATCTAGAACACCACAAATTTCTTTTGGAGATGGAACTCCATCTTGATGTTTTACTAATGAGCTTTTATTTTCTTCTTTAATGATGTCCATACAAAGCTCAACGCATTCATCACATATAAATACTGTTGGCCCTGCAATAAGCTTTCTAACTTCATGCTGGCTTTTCCCACAAAATGAACAATATAAAATGTTTTTATTATTTTTTTCTGACATAACGAATCAATATTAATAATATAAATCTACGTTAATTGCTTATCAAGTTGAAGTTGTAAAATTAGCTATATATTGTGTGTTATTTTCTTTTCTCCACAACTGAGTCTATTAAACCAAATTTCTTTGCTTCTTCGGCTGTCATAAAGTTATCTCGTTCCAAAGCATCAGATATTTCATCAACTGATTTACCAGTGTGCTTTGAGTAAATCTTATTAAGTCTTTCTTTCAAAGATAAGATTTCTTTTGCATGAATTTGAATATCAGTAGCTTGTCCTTGAAAACCAGCAGATGGTTGATGAACCATAATCCTAGAATTTGGAAGAGAATATCTTTTTCCTTTTTCACCTGCAGCTAAAAGAAAAGACCCCATAGAAGAAGCTTGACCTATACACAGTGTCGATACAGGTGAATTTATATATTGCATAGTATCATAAATTCCTAGGCCGGCAGTAACTAAGCCTCCAGGGCTATTAATGTAAAAATTAATTTCTTTATTTGGATTTTCAGACTCTAGAAATAATAATTGAGCAGTAACCAAAGATGCAACAGCATCATTAACTGGACCAACTAAAAAAACAATTCTCTCCTTTAAAAGTCTAGAGTAAATGTCATAGGCTCTTTCTCCTTTGCTCGTTTGTTCAACAACCATAGGAATAAGGCTATTCATTTTTTCTTCAAATTCGCGACTCATAATTGTTTTATACAACTATTGGTTACTTTTTACTAATTTTTTTTGTTTTAGACTTAATTTTGTCCGTAGATGTGGTTTTAGTTTTTGGATCTTCTGGATTTGGTTTATTAAATTTGGCAATTATTTTTTCAGCCTCTTTTGTATTTATTTCTTTAATTGTAAGTTCTATTTTTGATTTTATGAGCTCTATTATTTTTTCCTCATATAAAGAACCTTTTAAACTTTGAGATGCACTTGGATTTTTTTGATAGTATTCAAGCACCATTTTTTCTTGACCAGGCATTCCTTTTATTTGTTTTTGTATTTCATTTCTAACGTCATCATCCGATACTTTTAAGTTATTTTT
>CACBDC010000002.1 GCA_902537845.1 uncultured Pelagibacteraceae bacterium | reverse complement strand
ACTATTAGATTTCGCTGCAAAGCAAATTAAAGGATCAGTTTTTTTAAATGTGTTGGTAAACTTTAAAAAATTGAAAGCAATTTGACTCTCTGAATAAATATAAAAAGGTGTTTTATTTTTTTTTAAAATATTCTTAATTGACAGTTTTTCAACAAATAAATTATTTCCTACATATCTTAGATTTTGCATAAGATTATGAAATTATATTGACCTGATCTATTTGACCTTGGTATTTAGGTTCAGATTTTTTTCCGCAACTAGTTAAAATAAAAATCACCAGGAAAAAAACAGTTATTAGTTTCATTAAATTTCCCTTTTATATTTTTTTATCATTGATTTAACATTAATTATAGACGTTCCTCCATGAGATTTTTTTGCATTCATAGAATTTTTTACATCAAATACTTTTAAAACACTTTTATCTAAATCTTTATAAAATTTTTTGATTTCATCCAAATTTAATTCAGATAACATCTTGTTATTTTTTTCTGCATAATTCACAACTTTTGCTGAAATAGCGTAAGACTCTCTAAACGATAAATTTTTATTTTTAACAAGATAGTCTGCAAAATCAGTTGCTGTTGTATATCCTTGATTAGCCATAAAAAGCATATTTGCTTTATTAGCATTTACAGAATTTATTAATTCGGCGCTCATAGTTAGAGTATCTTTCAAAGTATCATAGCCACCAAAAACTAACTCCTTGTCATCTTGCATATCTTTAAAATATGACATGGGAAGACCTTTCATTATTGTCAACATTGCATTTAACTTTCCATAATTCATTCCAACTCTTCCTCTTATTAGTTCTGCAGGATCAGGATTCTTTTTTTGAGGCATAATTGATGATCCTGTGAGCATGCTATCTTTGAATGAAATTAAATTGAAAGCATCGGAATTATAAATAATAAAGTCTTCTGCCAATCTAGATAGGTGCATTGCACAAACAGCAGAAGCATATAAAAAATCAATTGCAAAATCTCTATCCGATACAGAGTCCATAGAGTTATCTGTAGGTTTTTTAAAACCAAGTTTTTTTGCAGTATAGGTTCTGTCTATTTTATAAGATGTTCCTGAAAGTGCCGCAGATCCAAGCGGACACTCATTTAATAGCTCAAGATTATTTTCAAATCTTTTTTTATCTCTTTTTAACATCTCATAGTACGACAACAAATAATGTGCGAATGAAATAGGTTGTGCATTTTTTAAATGCGTTAATCCAGGCATAACCGTATCTGTATTTTTTTCAGCTTTTTTTATAAGATTTCTCATGATAACCGAAATATCTTTTATAATTTCGTTTGATGCTTTTTTAATCCACAATTTAAAATCAGTCACGACTTGATCATTTCTAGATCTAGCGGTATGCAGAAATCCAGCTGATGGACCAATGATCTCAAATAATGCTTTTTCTATATTTAAGTGAATATCCTCGAACTTTTCTTTAAATTCAAAATCTCCCTTGTCAATCTGAACTTTAATTTTTTTAAGTCCATTGATAATTTTGTTACCATCTTCACTTTTAATTATCTTTTGTTTCACTAGCATTTGCGTGTGTACAACAGATGAAGCGATATCTTGTTCATAAAGTCTTTTATCAATATGAATTGAAGACCCAATCTTTTGAAAAGATTGAGACGTTTTGTTTTTAAATCTATTAGACCAAATTGTTTTATTTTTCATTTTACTGTGTTATTTCTAATTTAAATTAATATGAAAATTAGTAAATCTTTTAAAATCTATATTCACATAATCCTTCTATATCTGATTAGCCACAATCTTTACGGGGCAGAAGATTTTTCAAAAAATATAGTAATCCACGAAAAACCGACTCAAATTAAAGAATTAAAATTCAAAGATTCAGATCTTAATGATGTCGATTTAACTAACAAAAAAGGCAACATCATGATCTTGAATTTCTGGGCAACTTGGTGTGCTCCTTGTAAAAGAGAGATGCCTTCGCTCGAAAAACTAACAAATCAATTTCCACAAGTTAAAGTTTACGCTATTAACATGGAGCAACCTAATAAGCTTAAAGTTAGAGACTTTTTCAGAAGCATCGGTGTTGCTAGTTTAGATACTTACTATGATCCAAAGTTGAAATTAGTAAAGCAATTCAAAATGCGAGGACTTCCCACAAGTATTTTAATCGATAAAAATGGCAATGAGTTTGGCAGAGTTATCGGCGAAGTTGATTTTGTAAGTGATGATTTTATAAGCTTAATTAAAAAATATATTTAATTTTTAAAAAAATAAGCCATTAGAACCAAAACTATAATTGCAATAAACTGAAGTAGAACACGCAATTGCATTAATTTGTTTGAATATTTTTTACTAGTACTACCACCCTTAAATAAAGTATATATACCCATTATTAAAACTATGGCTACAGCACCTAATAAAGTAAAACCTATAAAATTAAAAAAAAATTCAGACATTTAATATTCTACTATCATGACCTATTCATTAAATACAATTGTTTTAGAACCACTTTCTAAAAATAAACCCAAAAACGCCGTAATACTTTGCCACGGTTATGGTGGTGATGGTAAAGATATCTCAATCCTTGCAAATTACTGGCGCGCTCATTTACCAGACACAATATTTATTTGTCCTGATGCTCCTGAGAAATGCGCAGCAAGCCCGTCCGGTTTTCAATGGTTTGATTTAATGGATCAAACACCGGAGCAAGTTTTAGCTAAATCACTAGTAGCAGAAAACAAATTAAATAAACTTATTGACGAAGTTAAAAAATATAATAGTCTAAAAGCTGACCAGATCATTATTGGAGGATTTAGCCAAGGTTGCATGATTACTTTACAAGCTGGTTTAAAAAGAAAAGATATGGTGAATTCTATAATTGGCTACTCAGGTAGAATTATAGACACCGCACATCTTTCAAAAAATATTAATTCTAGACCAAAGATTATTTTAATGCATGGGGACATAGATCAAGTGGTTTCTATCGACTCATTATTAGAGGCTAAAGACTTTTTTAATAAAAATAATTACAAAATAGAAACAAAAATTTTCAAAAACTGTGAACATCGTATACCAACAGAGGGGTCAAGTTTGGGCCTTCAATTTATAAAAAAACAATTTAATTCTTAATTTTTTGAGTGATACATAATTATAACTTGATATAATTTTTTGTATCAGTTAGCTTTAATGTATGATTATTTCTTCTGTCGATAAAGTACCTCTTGAAAAATGTCCGGCGTTAGTTCTAAACGCTGACTTTAGACCGTTAAGTTATTACCCACTTTCAATTTGGTGTTGGCAAGATGCAGTTAAATCAGTTTTTTTAGACAGAGTGAGTATTGTCTCAAACTATAAAAGAAAAATAAGAAGCCCTTCATTTGAAATGAATTTACCAAGTGTGATCGCGCTTAAAAATTTTATTCAACCTTCAAAAAATCCAAACTTTACAAGATTTAATGTTTTTTTAAGAGATAAGTTTGCTTGCCAATATTGCGGCGATACAAAAGATTTGACCTTTGATCATTTGTTGCCGAAGTCGAGAGGGGGATTAACAGATTGGAACAATGTTGTAACAGCTTGCTCTAGCTGCAATGTTAAAAAAGGCGGAAAGCTTTATAGAGACTGTGATCTAAAATTGGCTAATAAACCTTACGCACCGACAGTCGAAGATTTACATCGTAACGGTAGACATTTTCCACCAAACTTTCTTCATGAAAGTTGGATGGATTATCTATATTGGGATATCGAGTTAGAACCTTAATTAGACTTTTTCTGAAATCGTAATAGCTATTCTCGATGAAGTTTTAATGATTTTATCTAAGACTCCGTATAATCCTTTTTTTGTTGCTCCATTATCATACGCTATGTCTTTATGATCTAATTCGTCCTGCCTAAATTTCATAATTTTCTTTTTTAACTCTTCTTCATCTTTTCCAAGTTTATAAGTTTGATCTTTATAGTGACCATCAATTACCTCTTCAACTGATGCAGTACAAAGCATGGCTGCTTTTTCTCCTAACATTGCTGTTCCAAAACCAAGAGTTACACCCATCAGATCCCAGAGAGGTAATAGTTTTGTGGGTTTGATATTTCTTTTTTTTATTTCGTTATCAAAATATTCGTAGTGTTCTTTTTCATGCTCTTTCATTTCCTCTATTTTCTTTTTTAAAAATTCATCTTGTTTGAACGTTTTAAGAGCTAGAAGTTGTCCTTCATATATTTTTATAGCCCCACGTTCACCAGCATGGTCAACTCTTATAATTTCTTCTAAAGTTTTTTTGTTAGTTTTTTCCATAATTTTTAATAACCCTTATTATAATACCACTAAGTATTAATGAGATAACTGTATTTATTGTAGCAAGTGAAAGCCCTAAAAATCTAAAAGTTACATCCTTACAGCTTACTATCTCTGTTTTTTTAAGCTGATTTAGAAGATCTTCTTTATTTAAGGGCTGGCTATCGCCTAAATCGCAAACTAAAGATTCGCTAAAAAAACCTTGTTCTATACCAAAATGATAAAAAGAAACTACAGCACCAAAAATAAAGAATATTAAAATGAGGCTAGAAATTATTTTTTGATATCTATTTAAAATAAAGATTAGTGAAATAAGTATTATCGCAGCAATATAAGGAATTCTTTCAACTATACATAAATTACAAGGTTTGTGGCCTAGCACATACTGTATGAAGTAAGCTATTGAAAGCGAGAGTATACTAAAGGCTAAAATACCATTTAGTAATAGCTTGTTATTTAAAATCATTTAACGAAGATTATGTACAAGGCACCCGCTAAAATTACAATAAATATTCCAGCAAGCGTAAACCATAACGCACCTTTTTTTTCAATAAATTCACCAAATTTTTTACCAAAAAGATAAGTTAAATAAGAAACTAATAAAAATCTAAGACCTCTTGTAAAAAGACATATAAAAAAGAAAACAGTGAGATTAAAACCAATCACTCCACTTGTAATCGTAAATACTTTAAAAGGAAGAGGAGTGAAACCAGCTAAAAACATAATCCCAAGCCAAGCTAAAAAACCACCTCTGGTAGACATCTTATCTTGAATTTGAAAAACTTTTTCCTCATATCCATAAAACTCGATAATAACCATCGAAGCATCTAAAAAAAACACACCCAACATGTAACCAAACAATCCACCTAAAACTGAACCTACAGTAGCTATGAGAAATATTTTTAAATAATCTTCTCTTTTGGCTACGACCATAGGCACGATCATTAAATCTGGTGGAACGGGAAAAAAGAAACTTTCAATGAATGCTACAAAGCCAAGTAAAGGCTTAGAAAATTTATGCCTAGCAAGTTCTACACATCTGTCGTATAATTTTTTCAACATGAATTTAAAATGCACAATTCTTAGATACCTCGCAAGTTTAATTTTATCGACAGCTGTGATCTACGCTATCGTAATAGTTGCGGGAATGTTTGGTGCAGATTATGGTTTTTCTCCAGGTGATACGTTTATCATTTGGATTTTAATGGCCATTCTTATCAATCAAAGCGTTACTTGGAATAAATAATTTTAATGAGTAATCCCGTAGACATCAAAATTGCTCGAGTAAATAAAAGTGAGAATGTAGGCACGAGCATAAATAAAGATAAAGTCCATGAAGTTTTTCAGCGAAACATCAATGAAAAATTGAAGTCATTTTATAGATTGCAACAAGACTGGGTAAACCGCGCTTATAAAAACTTTAATGATTTCGATACATATTTAATTTTAATGTATTTAATGAACAAGGTTTACGTTAATTATTCAGATCGATTTCACTATATGTCAATGGAAGCCTTTTATGGTCAAGACAAAGTAGGTATCGAAAAACTAAATTTAATTGAGATATCTAAAGATCTTAATATCCCAAAAGAGACAGTAAGACGGAAAGTTAATTATCTTCAATCTAATGACATTATTATAAGATCTGGAAAATCAATCTTTTTACATTCCAAAGGATTGGAAATCCAAAAACCTATGAGTACAATTGAAAATCTGTCCGGACTATTATCCAAACTTTCAAAGCACTTATCCGCCGAAGACTGGTTTGGTCAACCATTAGAAAAAGAGGTTATAAAAAAATTTATTATAGAGCACTTTACTGTAAGTTGGGAGTATTGGTATAGATTTCAAATACCTTATTTAGTGAGACATAGAGCTCATTATGGAGATTTAGAGTCTTGGAACGTTTGGGGGTCAATTGGCTTAGTTCAAATTAGAGATTTAATAGAATCTATTGAAAATGATGTAACAAGAAAACCTGAAACTTATGGGGATTTCTTTTTAGCTACTCTAAAACATAAGTCCAAACGAGGAATTAATGCTTCTTCAATTTCAGATATATCAGCCATACCAAGGGCAACTGTAATTAGAAAACTTAAGTCTTTGGAGAAAAAGAAACATATAATTAGAAATAAAAAACTAGAATATTCAATTGGAAATAATCGAGAACATATGAAAAAAATAGGGGAAAACTACATAACTAGTCAAAGAGCATTTAGTGAATATTGCACAACAATGTTTAACTTGATGAAATTTTCAAAATTTAGTATTTAATAATCTTGTAACAAAAATAAGTTAAGTTAAGTCTATAGAGTTCTTTAAAAAATTATGGAAATAGCAAAAACAATAGCTCCGGTTTGTTTAGCCATAATAATGTTCGGTTTAGGTCTTGGCCTAACCGTAGCAGACTTTAAAAGAGTAATTACAATCCCTAGAGATTTTATAGTAGGTTTTTTTGGTCAAGTTATCATACTTCCAATTATCGCTTTTATCTTAATTCATCTTATTTCAATGCCACCAGAAATAGCTCTTGGTGTAATGGTAATTGCAGCAGCCCCTGGTGGAGTGACGTCAAATATATTAACTAAATTTGCTAATGGAGATGTAGCACTTTCTGTAACGTTAACTGCAGTGGTGAGTTTAATATCTGTGATAACAGTTCCTTTAATTGTCTACAATTCAGCAAGCTTTCTTGGTTTTGAAATAACTAAAGAAATATCCATGATTAATATTGCTGTTAAAATGTTTTTTGTAGTAACAGTTCCCGTAATTTTTGGCATGATTGTAAGAAGTTTAATGACAGATTTCATAGTGTCCAAAACCCGGTTAGTTCAGAGATTGTCAGTAATATTATTTTTAGTTGTCTTTATCTCTATTTGGGTAGAAGAGTGGGACAGGATAGTAAGCTTTATAACAAGAGCAGGTTTAGTAGCTTTCATCTTAAATATTACAATGATTTTTATAGGTTACTACATGGCAAAATTTTTAGCTTCAGGGCTAGAACAAAGAAAATGTATTTCACTTGAATGCGGCTTACAAAATGGAACTTTAGCTGTATTCGTAGCTACACAATTATTTGACGATATAGTATTTATGGTACCAACAGCTGCATATGCACTAATTATGTTCGTTACCTCAATTATTTTTGTTCTCATAGTTAGAAAAATAAATTAGATTATTTCAAAAAAATGGGCGAATGGTGGAACTGGTAGACGCGCCGGACTCAAAATCCGGTGGTAGCAATACCTTGAGAGTTCGAGTCTCTCTTCGCCCACCAAGTTATGGAAATAGATAAACTTAATAGTCTTGTAGAATTATACTTTAAAAAGTGTGAAGAGGTTGATCCCGACAGACCTTTTTTAAAATGGTTAAAACCAGAAAAACCAACTTATAGTTGGGGTGATATCAAAGAGAGAATTTTTAAACTTTCATCAAAAATACAATCACTGATAACAGAAGGAGATCGTTGTTTAATATTATCTGAGAATAGACCTTACTGGTTAATAGCAGATCTTGCCGTAATGAATGCAGGAGGAATTTCTGTCCCGATTTTTACAACATATTCATCAAATGATTATGAATATATTTTAAATGATTGTAAGCCATCTTTAATTATTGTTTCAAATAGCGATCAATTCAAAAAAATAAAAAATCACATTAATTTAAATGAGCAAAAAATAATCTCTTTCGAAGAGATAGATGTAGACAGCTTATTAATTAAAAATATTATAAATGAGGAAAGTTATAAAAAAGAGATTAATTATAAATTAAAAAGAAATATGCCTGCATGTATTATTTATACGTCAGGTACTTCAGGAAATCCTAAAGGTGTTATTTTAAGTCATGGCGGTATTTTATCAAACTGTGAGGGAGCAGTTGAGTTACTCGAAACTTTAATAAAAAAAAAAGATCCTGTGTTTTTAACTTGGTTGCCTTTATCACATTCTTATGAACATACAGTTCAATTTATTCAAATCATAATCGGTGCAAAAGTTTTCTACGCCGAAAGTTTAGAAAAACTAATTTCAAATATGGGAGTAGCTAAACCGACTATCATGACAGCTGTTCCAAGGTTTTATCAAAACCTTTTTACCAAAATAAATATGAATTTTGATAAACAAATAGGTTTTAAAAAAAAATTAATTAATCAAACTTTAGAATTAGGAAAAAAGATACTTAAAAAAGAGCAATTAAGTTTTGGTGAAAAAATAGTAAATTTTTTATGTGAAAAAATAGTGCGAAAAAAAATCAGAAGCCAATTCGGTGGAAATCTTCAAGCCTTTGTTTCTGGTGGAGGAGCATTAGATCAAAAAATCGGAGAATTTTTAAATGCTGTGGGATTGCCTACTTTACAAGGCTATGGTCTTACCGAAGCTTCTCCAGTTGTGAGCTGTAATTTACCAGAACTTGTTAAGGTTGAATCAGTGGGGCCTCCGTTTAGAACAAATAAAGTCAAAATAGCAGAAGATGGAGAAATTCTTATTAAGGGTGAAAACGTTATGTTAGGATATTGGAATCTGAAAGATGAGACAGAAAAAGTAATTAAAGATGGATGGCTTCATACCGGGGACATCGGGGAATTGGATAATAATAATTATTTAAAAATTACAGACAGAAAAAAAGATATTATTGTTAATTTAGGCGGAGATAACATTTCCCCAAGCAAAGTTGAAAATATTTTATGTTTAAATGAAAATATTAAACAATCTTTTGTTTATGGAGATAAAAAAAATTATCTAGTAGCCTTAATTGTTAGCGAAAAAGAAAATAATAAAGAAAAAATTAAACTTATAATTGAAAATATCAATAAAAGTTTAACATTAATAGAAAAAATTAAAAAATTTGTCTTAATTCATGATGAATTTACAATTGAAAACGGAATGCTTACACCAACTTTAAAGTTAAAAAGAAAAGAAATAATTAAAAATTATAAACAACAACTAGAAAATCTTTATTAAAAATTAAATTAAAACTTATTTAATTTGCTTAAAAAAACATTGATATTACTAACTTTTTTTAATTTTATAAAAAATTAAAAAAATAATTAAAAAAATTAAATTTTGAATCAAATTTGCAAATTAATTTATGTTTGACATGAATCTTTTAATAACTAATGTTTAATTAACAAACGAATCATTAAGATTTGTTTATTAACAAGGGAGAAAAGATGGCTAAAAGAAGAAAAAAAGCTAAAAAGAAAACTAAAAAGAAAGCTAAGAAAAGAAGAAGAAGAAAAAGATAGTTTTCTCTTTAACTAAACGCCCTTTTTAACTTTTTAAAAAGGGCGTTTTTTTATTCTGCACTCTCAGAAATATTCATTCTTCCTAAAGCTTTATCCATTTTCTTTTGAACATCTTCAGGGCTTATATTAAGAACTGCTTCAAATTCTGATTTCAACCTCTCGTATGCTTTTTCAAACAATTGTCTTTCAGAGTATGATTGGTCAGCCATGATATCAGTATTTTTATTTAAATCTTTTACCACCTCAGCTAATTCATAGATTTTACCAGAATTAATTTTTTGATCATATTCTTGAGCCCTTCTACTCCACATAGTTCTTTTGATTTTTGGTTTTGTTTTTAAAATTGAAATACATTTATTTATCTGATTGATAGATGCAATAGGTCTTAGTTTAGATTGTTGGTTAATTGGTACGGTTAACGTTAACTTTTCTTTTTCAACTAAAATTTTATAAAATTGTATATCTATCTCTCCAATTTTTGCTTTTTCAATGGCAGTTATCTTACCCACTCCGTGTTTCGGATAAACAACAAAATCTTTTAGGTTATAAATTTTCTTCTCGGTAGGTTGTTTTTTGATTTTCTTGATTTCCGGTTTTTCGTCTAAACCAGGTATTGTATTTTTTTTTTCACCTAATTTTAGTGTAGATTTTACTTTATTTGTTATTTTAACTTTTTTTACTTTTTTTACTTTTTTTACTTTTTTACTTTTTTTCTTTTTGGGCATATTTATTTTCCAGGTTTTTCTGAAAAGTGTTTATCATACTTATCTTTGATATTTTTATATTTTTCATGTTCAGCCATTGGCTCTTTCTTTTTAGAAATATTAGGCCATAATGCAGAAAACTTTTTGTTAAGCAACAACCATTTTTCCATGTCTTTAACATTTTCATCTGTATCTGCTTTTATTGCATCAATTGGACACTCAGGCTCACAAACGCCACAATCAATACACTCATCCGGGTTAATCACTAGCATATTTTCTCCCTCGTAAAAACAATCTACAGGGCAAACATCAACACAATCAGTGAGTTTACATTTTATACATTCGTCTTTAACAATATAAGTCATTTTTCATTCATTAGTTTTAACTTTATTTCTGCGCACTCTTTATCTGGAAAATATATTAAACCACAAATTCTCCTCATTAAATTAGATTCGTATTGATCAACAGTTTTGTCTGATATTATTACTCTCCAAAGATGTTCTATAATATCTTTTTTTATTTCGATTGAATTTTTTTTTATTATATTTGTGTAATTTAATAATTGATTGGAACTATTTTCAATTTCTTCAGCTTTTTTTAATATTTCGTTTAAGTCAATTTCCTTTAAATAGGATTTAATGAAATTTTTGATTAGGTCTTTTTCATGCCCTGAATAAATTTCATCTATTTTAGCGGCATGCACAAGTAATGCAGAAATTCCGATTATACTCTCTTTATCTAATTTATTCATTTATTTTATATTTAAAGAAAGAAGTTTATTAAATGGATTTTCTTTTTTGTCAAATCGTATTATTTTCTTTTTTTTCTTTTTTTCGCCTTTAAAAATATAAGTATCAACTGCTTTATCTTTTTTATAATTCATATATGTCATCAATTTATAAAAATTCTCTTTAGAACACCCAAGTAAATTCATCATTTCAGCATTTATTTTAAATTTTTTATTTTGAGTATTTTCTAAAATTTTTAAAAATAATTTTTCAAGAATATCGATTCTTACAAAAAACTCTTTAAATCTCTCAAAACCACATAATAAAAGAAAATTTTTTTCTAATGAGGTGTCAGCTATGAAATTTAATCCCGATTTAGGTATTTTATTTTTATCTGATAGATTATGAAATATTTTCCATAAACCAATTCTAAATTCAACAGCTTTAGGTTTTAACATTTTAGGAAGATAGATATGGTATCTTCCTATTTTAATTCCCATCCCCCATAATTTTTTTCTTTCTTCTATTGGAATTGATTTAACAATTTTATCTACTTCACTTCGTTTAACTACCCCATTATTTTCGTAAAGCTGAAAAACAAGACCCCTAAGGTATTGATTGCCAATTTGATATTTTGTTAACTTAATTAAATCTCCTAAAACCCCATTTATATGATTTATTAACCACTTATTGATAAATGAAGTCAATTTTGCTTTGGACTCTTCATTCAAAGTGTCATCAGCAATGACATCTATATCAGGATTTAGGTAGTCGTTACCTCTCTTTAATCTAGCAATTGGATTATTTTTCCAAATAATTTTACTCTCACTATTAATTTCAATTTCTTTTGTGTTTAAAATTTCATCAACACGTTTAACCAACTCTTTTTCAATACCTTTTCGAGCTGCCTTTCTCATAGACTTAATATCAGTATCAAGAGTCTTAGAGGTAACTTCTATTAAAAATTTCAAACCCTTTAGTTCTCCTACTAGTTGACCATCAATACGTATTTTGTTTGACTCATCAATCTCAGTATTTAAAACAAGATCTTGCTTTAAGCTTCTTGACAAAATACTAATTTTCTTATCAATAAAACTTTTAGTTAGTTCGTCGTGTAATTTGTCAGATAATTTATCTTCTATATTTTTTGTGAGTTGAACCCAATAATCTGAATTTTCTACCCAATTTTTTTTGTTAGCTACGTAAGACCAAGTTCTTACGTTGGAAAGCCTATGAGATAGTAAATCAACATTTCCGTGATCTTTTTCTAAACCTTTAAGCTGCTCTTTCATAAATGTACTCGGTATTCTTCTTTTTCGAGTAGTTAAAAATTGAAATACTTTATCAATAATATTTATATGTTGACCATAAGCCTTTTTCTCAAAATCTGGAATTTGGCAACATTCCCACAATAATTCTAAATTTTGATGATAAATAATATTATTAGCTCCTTTTTTTAAAAAAAACCTTAACACGCTTTCATCAAGCGAGTCGTTTGTTCGCAAAAGATTTTTATTTGTTGATTTAAGCTCTAAAGAAGAAATCAGTTTCTCAGGATTTTTGAAATTTAAATTTGAATTTCTCCAATAAATAGTTTTTGTGTCCGGTAATAGATGCTTTTCAATTTTTTCTATTTCATCAGAATTTAAAGTTTCACAATCACCAGTTGTTCCAAATCCTCCATCATTTTTATATCTTCCAGCTCGTCCAGCAATTTGCGACAACTCAATTAAATTTAGTCGTCTTGTTTTCTTACCATCAAATTTTTTTAAATTTGAAAAATAAATTTCATTTATATCCATATTTAATCCCATACCTATTGCATCCGTTGCAATTAAATAATCTACGTCTCCTGATTGATATAACCCCACTTGAGAATTTCTAGTTTTTGGACTTAATGAACCCATGATTACCGCTGCTCCACCTTTTTGTCTCCTTACGAGCTCGGCGATTGCGTAAACCTCTTCAATAGAAAAAGCAATTATCGCAACTTTTCGATCCAGTCTTGAAATTTTTTTTATTCCAGAATAGCTTAATTTTGAATATCTCTCTTTTTTTTCAAATTCAACACCGTCAACTAGTTTTTTAATTATTTCAGCCATTACTTGAGAACCTAGAAACATAGTTAATTTTTCCCCTCTAGATTCTAATAATCGTTCTGTAAAAATATGTCCTCTTTCTCTGTCTGCACACATTTGAATTTCATCTATAGCAATAAACTCTACCTGTTTATCTTTAGGCATCGACTCAACTGTACAGATAAAGTAATTTGCAGTGTTAGGTATTATCTTTTCCTCACCAGTGATCAATGCAACTTTATCTGCTCCAACTTTTAACACACATTTGTCGTATACTTCTCTAGCTAGCAATCTAAGTGGTAATCCAAAAATACCGGAGCTGAACTCTAACATTTTCTCAATCGCAACGTATGTTTTTCCAGTATTTGTTGGACCTAATAGTGCAACTATTTTTTGATTTCTTGTATTCATATTTGTGTTTGATAAATTTTTTTATACTATATGTAGATCAATGTTGAGAACAAAGGAAGATTAAAACATGACCGAATCGTTTTGTCAAATGTTCCAATTTCAACAATTGATTTGACTTCTAATAGGCAGTCCCCGTATAGGTATTTAAAGTTCAAATGTCTTCTAAAGTAAAAAAGAAAATACTTAAGCTCAAAGAGTCGTCCACACTTGTAATAAACGAAAAATCTAAAGAGCTTATTTCTGAAGGAAAAAGAGTATTTCAATTTGGTTTTGGACAATCACCATTCCCAGTACCAGAAAAAATTGTTCAGGCATTAAAAGAAAATGCTTACAGGAAGGACTACTTACCAATTCAAGGTTTACAAGAATTGAGGGAAAATATTTCAAAATATTTATACAAGAGAACTGGAAATCATTATCCTAAAGAAAATATTTTAATTACCCCTGGATCAAAAGAAGCAATGCTACTTATACACATTGCATTTAACGGAGAAATTATAATACCCGCTCCTGGTTGGGTTTCATATGAACCTCAAGCAGAAATTGGTTCAAACAAAGTACATTGGTTAGAAACTTCAAGAACTAATAACTGGTTTCCAACTGGAAAACAGCTTGAAAAAAAAATTAAATCAATTGGAAAAAATAAAAATCTTATTTTAATTTTAAATTCACCAAATAATCCATCGGGGACAGTTTGTGAAAATTTAGAAGAACTGGCTAAAGTTGCAAAAAAATATAAAATTATGATTTTATCTGATGAAATCTATACTGATCTCACATTTTCAAATGAATATAAATCCATATCAAAATTTTATCCTGAGCTAACCTTTATAACAAGTGGATTGAGTAAATGGTGTGGCGCAGGTGGTTGGAGACTTGGATTTTTAGCAGTGCCAAAAAAACTTACTGAATTTTTAAAAAGTTTAAAATCTTTAGCAAGTGAGTCTTACTCTACAGTCAACACACCTACGCAATATGCTTCAGTAAAAGCATATGATTCTGAACATGATAACTACAAGCTTAAAGTAAGAGCCATATTAAATGCTGTCGGAAATTATGTTTATAATAATTTAAAATCAAATAAAGTTCTCATGGCGCCACCTCAAGGTGCATTTTATTTAATGCCAGAGTTTAAAAATAAAAAATATAAAACCTCATCTAAACTGTGTGAAGCTATTTTAAAAGAAACAGGAGTTGCAATGTTACCAGGATCAGATTTTGGTTTTTCACCCAAAAAGATGCTTACTAGATTGAGTTATACCGACTTTGATGGAGTTGAATTTTTTAGAAATGTTACGAGCTGTGGTATGATAGATAATGACATGATTAAAAAGTACGCTCCAAATGTAGTAGAGGGAGTTACTAAATTATCAAATTGGGCCAAAAATTTATAAGATTCTCTTTGACCTCTATCCAATAACATAGTTAAATTAATTATTATAACAAGAGGAGTACACATGAAAAAAATGATATCATTGATTTCAGCGGTACTGGTAATGTTTGCTTTTTCAAGCCCTATTACTTCAATCGCTAAATCAGCAGAGTTCTTTACTATAGGAACGGGCGGACCTACTGGAGTATATTTCCAAACAGGTAACGCTATTTGTAAAATGTTACACAAATCGGCAATAAGTGCTGACCATGGTAGAAAAAAAGGTACAGCCAAAGCTTATAGATGTACTGCGCCTTCAACAGGTGGTTCAAACTATAATATTGGACAAATCAAAGATGGCGAGTTTCAATTTGGTGTTGCTCAGTCAGACTGGCAGTATCATGCTTATAATGGTTCGAGTAAATGGGAAGGAAAACAGTTTAGTAATTTAAGAGCTGTATTTTCTGTTCATAACGAACCTTTCCAAATTTGGGCTAGTAAAAAATCTGGAATTAAAAATTTCAAAGGTCTAAAAGGAAAAACAGTAAACATAGGAAACCCTGGTTCTGGTCAAAGAGGAACTATGGAAGAGTTAATGAAAGCTATGGGAGCGGATATGAGTATGTTCAAAGCAACTACTGAACTTACTTCTTCTGAACAAGTAAAAGCTCTTTGTGATGGTAAGATAGATGCATTCGGATATTCAGTTGGATTTCCTAATGGAGCTATGGAACAAGCAGCTACTTGTAAAGCAAAAGCTAGCCCAATCAATTTAACTGGTGCGCCAGTTCAAGGCTTAATTGATGGAGCTGACTACTACGCAAAGGCTGTAATTCCAAAAGGAACTTATTCTAATCAGAAAAAAGATGCTACAACATTTGGTGTAAAAGCTACTGTTGTTACAAGCGCAGATGTTTCTGAAGAACTTGTATACTTAGTAACAAAAGCAGTAATGGAGAACTTTGATGATTTCAGAGCTCAACATCCAGCTTTTGGACCTCTGGAAAAGAAAAATATGATAGCTGACGGTTTATCGGCTCCATTACATCCAGGTGCGATTAAGTACTACAAAGAAGCTGGATTAATGTAATTCAACTTTTTAGTTAAATTAAAAAAGGCCCAATATTTCTTGGGCCTTTTTTTTTAGAATAAGGTATCTTAATTAAAATGAATCAAAACATTCAGAGTAAGATAAAAGATAAAATTCAAGAAGATATATCTCCAACTAGAAATCTTTCAGGAGTACATTTAAAAATAGTTTTTGGAATTGCTATTCTTTGGACATTTTTTCAACTTTGGTATGCCTCTCCATTTCCTTTTTGGTTTAATTTTGGAATGTTTAAAGGATTACCTGCAAGAGCTATTCATTTAGGTTTTGCTTTGACATTAGCTTTTTTAATATTTCCAGCAGTCAGGGGAAAAAAGATTTCAGCATTTGATATTATAATAAGCATAACCGCTGCTTTTTGTTGTTTATATATTTATTTTTTTTACGATGATTTAGTAAATAGAGGCGGGATTCTTTTAGTAAAAGAAATATTTGGTTTTAACGTTCCAATTGAACTTATAATTGGTGCTACAGGTATATTAATTTTATTAGAGGCAACTAGAAGAGCTATTGGCTTACCTTTGGTTATAATTGCAGTTTGTTTCCTTTTATTTTCATATTTTGGAAAATATGCCCCTGACATAATTTCTCATGGAGGGCTTTCTGTAAAAAGATTAGTAGGATTTCAGTGGTTCGATCAAGAGGCAATATTTGGAATTCCAATAGGTGTTTCAGTAGATTTTATATTCTTATTTGTATTATTTGGAGCTTTATTAGAAACCGCAGGCGGTGGAAAATATTTTTTAGATTTAGCTTTTGCAATGGTCGGAAAAATGAGAGGAGGCCCAGCTAAAGCAGCAATATTAGGATCTGGAATGACTGGTATGATCTCAGGTTCATCAATTGCGAATACTGTAACAACAGGGACCTTTACAATCCCTATAATGAAAAAAACGGGTTTCTCACAAGAGAAAGCTGGTGCAATTGAAGTTTCTTCATCTGTTAATGGACAAATAATGCCTCCAGTAATGGGAGCAGCTGCATTTGTTATGGCTAGCTTTATTGGTGTTACTTATTTTGAAGTTGTAAAACATGCTTTCTTACCTGCTATCATTTCTTATATTGCATTGTTTTATATATCTCATTTAGAGGCCCTTAAATTAGGATTAAGAGGAATGGATGATGCTGATGTTCCTCATTTAAAAAAAACTTTTTTATCTGGTTTACATTTTTTAATACCCATTTTTGTTCTGATTTTTTTACTTGTTTATATGAGATATACAGCAGGCTTTTCCATCTTTTATGCAACGTTATCTTTAATATTAGTAAACTTAGTAAGCCGTATAATTAAAAACTCAGATTTTAAAACTGGTGTCATTGATTGGTATAATCAAACAATAGTTGGTCTTCAAAAGGGTGCAATTAATATGGTAGGGGTAGGGATCGCAATTGCTACAGCTGGGATAATTGTTGGTGCAGTGGGTTCTACAGGTCTAAGTACAAATTTAATTATTGTGATTGAGACGATAGCAAGAGATAATGTAATTATATTAATTCTATTAACTATCATACTTTGCTTGTTACTTGGTATGGGTCTTCCTACAACTGCAAACTATGTAGTAGTGGCTTCTCTAATGGCTACAGTTTTAGTTGATGTTGGAAATGCTTCGGGATTTATTTTTCCATTGATTGCTGTTCACTTATTTGTATTTTATTTTGGATTGATGGCAGATGTAACACCCCCTGTTGGTTTAGCATCTTATGCAGCAGCTGCAATTTCTGGTGGCGATCCGTTAAGAACGAGACTCCAGGCTATTTGGTATAGTTTAAGGACTGGAATTTTGCCCATAGTTTTTTTGTTTAATCACGAGCTTTTATTAATCGGAGTAGATAGTATCTGGCAGGCTTTATTAGTTATAGTAACTTCATTAACTGGGATTTTAGTTTTTACTGCTGCTAGTCAACAATGGTTTATAAATCGATTAAGATGGTATGAGATCATAGCGTTTTTAATAATATCTTTATCTTTTTTAGCTCCAGATTATGTTTTAGGTAAATTCTATCCTAAATTTAATGAGCAAAAACTTTCGGCGGAAAGAATTCAAAATTTATCCTTTGACCCGTCAAAAGAAGTTCATATAAAAGTCACACGAGTTACTGAGTATGGAGAAAGATATAAACTATTTGTTATCGATAAAGGTAAATTTAAAAATAATTATAACCTTGAAGAATATGGCGTAACTTTAGCAGATCAGAACGATCAATTAATTGTAGATAAATTAAACTGGAAAGGGGAAGCAAAAAAATCTGGTATTCAAATGGGTGATATTATAAGCAATTTTAAAATTGAAAACCCAGACAGACCAAACAAAGCAATAGTTTATCCTTTTGCATTAATATTTTTATTATTTTTTGGATATACTAATTTTAAATCCAGAAAACTATCTTCAAATTAAAATTTTCTAATTTTCTTGCTTTAAAAATTAATTTAATTAACTAAAGCGTGAAGTATAACTACAACTATTAAAATTTCCCAACCTGACATTTAATTACCCCCTGTTATAATATTTAATAATTTTTTTGTTAGAATTATGATTAGGTGGTTGTATTTGTTGTTTTGTAAAGTTGGTATTCATAGATTTGAAAAAATCGACATTAATTATAGTTTTGGACCAGGCGGTTCAACTGAAACGATAAAATGTAAAGATTGCGGAATTAAAAAAATTAGACGAAAAAATTGATATCAGCTAAGTAAGAAAACCGCAGTGAAACTAACTTGAAAATGATTAAGCTTAATTTATGAAATTTTTTTTTAAGGTATTGTTTTTTGTATTAATTTACTTCTCATCAGCTACAGCAGAAGTTAATTTTCAACAAAAAAAATTTTATTATGAAAACCTTGTTAAAAACTGGTCTAAAATATTTCCAGACAGTAATAGGAATGCTGCAGGTCCAAGATTTTTTAAATACTTAGTAGACCAAAACCTAACTTATGAGGAATTTAAAGAATACAATAAGCTTTACTGTCCTGTTTCAGGCTCTCTAATAAATCCTGGGGAACAACCTGATTATATTTTTGTTAAAGAATTAAGAACACAAAAGAATATTTGTGGTGAACTTTATAGATGTTGTTGGCCTTGTTCTTGTGATCTCATGAATTATACAAAAGTTAAAAAAATTAAACATAAGTTTAAAGATGGCCCAAAAAAAATTGATGTTTTATTAATTGATAATCCTTGCTCAAAAAAAGATTTCCCTAAGGAAGTAAATAGAAATTATTTTTGTAAACAGCAAAGACTAAACGATGATGAAGTATTTGTTGTTGATGGTAAACTTGTAATAGGTCTTTTCTATGAAGCTAAAAAATGCCAGAAAGAAGATATTAAAAAAATAGAAGCTAATGAAATTACGGGTAAATTTTGTGCTTTTAAAAATGATATTCCATTAGAGGATATGAATATTGGCATGGGTGATATTTTTATTAAGATGGCGAGATAGTCATTTTGCTTTGTTTGAAAATATAAGTCTTTCCCGTCTCATTTATTTTGTAATTATTTATCTTTCCGTTCGTCCATTTAATTTGTACTTTGAAGTCTTTTTCACCATTTCTAATTCCATAGTGTGCAACAGGTTCCATTTGGCATAGATATCCTGAACCAGAGTCTATTGTTTTAGAATGCTTTCTTAAATTAGATGTTAGCGTTACTGTTGCACCTCTAGCTGGAGCTCCATTTTTATTTAAAGCTTTTATTCTTAGATAATTTTTCTTTTTTTTTACGTTTGCTTTGTAAAGTGTAAGTATTTGATTTCCTGTTTCTCCATGGGCAATCAACAATTCTAAAATTCCATCTTTATCAATGTCCGCTACTGCAGCGCCAGTTCCAAGGCCATTTGCTTCAGAATTTAACGAGATATCAATTTCCTTTAGTTTTCCATTTTCTCTAATTTTAAATAATTTATTTGGTTCACCGATATTATTTAAAAATATTTCGTCATATCCATCATTATCGAAGTCAGCTGTAATAACTGTTCGAATTTTAGATGGTCTTTTAAAATTACTATCGGCAATGTCTTTAAAAGAGTTCTCTTTTTTTATGAATATACGGTGTTCTCCATCCCAATTTCCACTTACAATATCTAATTGGCCTCTGTACAATACATCACTTAATGCAGTTCCTCTTCCGTTTTCATAAGGGTCTAAAACATTGTGCCCCGATGCTACATCATAAAAAGTTCCATCAACGTTCTTATACAAAAAATTTACACCTCTCTCATTAGCTGCGAAAATATCAATATTGTTTGATAAAATATGACCAGCAACTACTGCTCTTCCGCCAGTTATTTTATCCAAACCAAACTCTGCCGCTCTATCTTTTATTTTTCCCTTAAATTTCTCATAAAATCTTGTTGGCCCGCCATAATTAGCAACATAAATTCCGTATTTTCCATTTCCTTTTCTATCTACACAAACAACTGAACGACCTGCTGTAAAGTTTAAATCTACTTGATTTTTCTTTTGCTCAAAAATATCAAAAAATTTATTATTTTTTAGATCTATTAAACGATCAGAATATTTCTTTTCACCGCTGTAAGTATCAGTATTTAAAAAATAAATTTCCTCGTATCCATCAGAGTCGATATCGCAAGCAGCTACACCAATTGTAAAACTCCTTCTATCTGAAAACTTAGTATCATCTACAATATTAATCAGCTTGTTATTTTTGTATGTTAAAGCTAAATTTTCACTTCCAAAACCAGCTACTATAAACTCGTAAGCTCCATCATTATTCACATCAGCTACAGAAATTCCGTATCTCAGACTTTCATAATTATTTTTTATTAAATCTGTAATGTTATTAAAAAAATTTGCTGACGCACTTTTCATTGAAATAAAAATAAATAAAATTGAAAAGAAGACAGTTTTTGAATTCATTAAGCACTATTGTAGTATTTTCCAAGTACCACTTGCAGAGGCAACTATGTCGATTGAATTAGAAATTTCACAAGAGATAAAAACTAGTGTTTTGGTTTTTTTCAATATTTTTACTTTACCAATAAGTTTATCACCAAGTTTTCCTACCGAAATAAATTTCATATCCAAATTAATTGTTACACATCTCCTATCACCAGCAACTCTATGTGCGGCAGTTCCCATACCCGTATCGGCAATAGTAGAGAGGAACCCACCATGAGCGATTTTACCAGTGTTCAAATGTATTTCTTTAACCTCTACTGTAAATTCATATTGAGTGTCGCTAATTTTTTTTAGCTCTAACCCACCGAGATGTTTCATAAATCCTTGATTAGACTCGTCCATACTTTTTTTTATCATATATAGGAGCTAATTGTGAAAAAATAACAGCAAATAAAATAAGAACTATTCCTAGAATTTTTATTTCGTTCAAAAACTGGCTTAAAATTATCCATCCAAAAATTGAAGCAAACACACCCTCAAGTGAAAATATAATAGCTACTGGCGCTGGAGAAAGGTTTTGTTGCCCATAAATTTGAAGAAGAAAAGCCACCCCACTAGATAGAATTCCAGCGTATAACATTTCTTTTCCATCTAAAACCATGTTTGAAAATTTGACACTTTCGAAAACAAAAGCAGGCATAAATGCAAATATTGATGCAATTAAACATTGAAGGCATGCAATAGTAATTGGATAATTGAATATTCTTAAAAATTTCGAAATAAAAACAATGTGAAACGCCCAGAACAGTGCATTAAATACTGCAATACTATCTCCTATTCTTACTTGAATGTTGTCAAACTCAGTTAAAAGGATACCACCGAATAAACAAATAATAATAGAGAGCCAAACAGACTTATGAATATTTTTTGAAAAAAAGTAATACGCGACAAATGGAACTAAAATTACGTAAAAAATTGTAAAAACCGCTGTATTTGCTACGTCTGTATACAGAAGAGCATACTGTTGTAAAACATTTCCCATTGAAAGAAGAAATCCAATTAGCAAGAGATTTAAGATATTTTCTTTCTTAAAAATTATTGAATTAACTTTTTTATATTCAAAAATAAGTAAAAATGGGAATAAAGTTAGAAATCCAAGAAACAGTCTACCAAAAGTAAAAGTGAATGGACCGTTATAATCCATTCCCATATCTTGAGCTACAAAAGCAGACCCCCAAATTAAAGAGCAACTCACAGCACAAATAAGAGAGAAAACTTTTTTATTCATGCTTTGTACTATTTTATAATTGATTAAACGGCAAGTTTAAAAGCAAAGTCTTTGCCAAGGCATTTTCCTAAATAAACGCAAAATCTTGCACCTTCAGCTCCATCAATTAATCTATGATCATAAGATAAAGATAAAGGAAGAATTTTTCTTGAAACAATTTTCCCTTTTATTTTCACTAGTCTATCAAAAGTTTTTCCTACCCCAAGAATAGCTACTTCTGGTGGATTAATTATTGGAGTAAAGAAGGTTCCACCTATTCCCCCTAAACTTGAGATGGTCATTGAACCACCGAAAAATTCTTTTTTATCAATTTTTAATTCTCTACAAAGCTTACTTGTTTTTCTAAGTTCTTCTCCAATTTCTTTTATACTCATTTGATCTACATCCCTGATTTTAGGCACCATTAATCCATGAGGAGTATCAACCGCAAAACCTATGTGAAAATATTTTTTATATACAATCTTATTTTGATTTGGATCAATTGAAGCATTAAAATTAGGAAACTCTTTTAAAGCACTCACTAAAGCCTTGGCTATAAATGCTAATGGAGTTACTTTAATAACATCACCAGAGTAATAGTCATACAAAGATGATCTAAATTGTTCCATCTCAGTTACGTCTACTTCATCATGTTGAGTAACATGTGGGATCTCAGTCCAAGACCTTACTAAGTGCGGACCAGACAATCTTTTCACTCTAGGAATTTCTTTTATTTCAATATGGCCAAATTCTTCGTGAGAAAATTCTTCTTTGTATTCTTTTTTCTCGATTGTCC
This sequence comes from uncultured Pelagibacteraceae bacterium, assembly GCA_902537845.1. GTDB lineage: Bacteria > Pseudomonadota > Alphaproteobacteria > Pelagibacterales > Pelagibacteraceae > Pelagilacustribacter. The sequence continues at coordinate 77,415 of CACBDC010000002.1, read as the reverse complement.
CTTTATTGACAGTCACTTGCGAACGAACAAATTCTTTTACATCTTCTTCAGAGATTCTGCCTGATCTTTGAGTACCAGGAATTTCTAATACGTTCGCCCCTAATTCTCTTGCGAATTTTCTTACTTTAGGACTAGCTAACTTTGTGCCTGTTTTACTTGTCTCAACAGCTGCAGGCGGAGGAATTTTAATTTTCTTAGGTTGAACTTTTTCTACATCTATTTTTTTTTCCGGTGTCTTTGTAACAGGTTCTTTCACCTGCTCAACTTTATCAGAAGATTTTAAAGTCAAAATGAGGTCACCTTGATTTACTTTATCCCCGACTTTTACATTTATTTTGCTAATAATACCTGATTGTGTTGATGGAACTTCAACACTGGATTTGTCACTTTCAAGAGTAATTAAAGATTCATTTTTATTTATTGTTTGACCTTCTTTAACAAGAACCTCAATAATTTCTACATCCTTAAAATCACCCATATCAGGAACTGTAATTTTAAGATCAGACATAATTATAAGTTCGCAGGAAATTCTTTTTCCTTATCAATTTTATATTTTTTAATTGCTTTTTCAGCTTGTTCAGAACCTATTAATTGTTCTTTAGCTAATGCACTTAATGTGTAAGCAACAATGTGTTCTTTATCAACTTCAAAAAACTTTCTTAAATTTTTTCTAGTATCACTTCTTCCATAACCATCTGTTCCAAGAGAGTAAAATGGTTTTTCAATATAAGGTCTTATCTGATCAGAAAATGCTCTTGTATAATCAGATGCAGCAATAATTGGACCATCTCTTTTTTCTAAACATTTTTCTACATAAGATTTCTTTTTTTTACTGGAATTTAATAAATTCCACCTTTCAGTTTTCATTCCATCTTTTCTTAATTCATTAAAACTTGTTACACTCCATACATCAGAGTCGATACCATATTCTTTAGATAATATTTCTGATGCTGAAATTATTTCCCTTAAGATTGTTCCTGAGCCAAGAAGTTGTACTTTTGTTTTACCTTTGTTATTATTTTCTTTAAATAAATACATCCCTTTTAAAATTCCATCATCACTTCCTTTTGGTTTCTGAGGGTGGGCGTAGTTTTCGTTCATCGCAGTTATGTAATAAAAAATATTTTCTTTCTTCTCATGCATTCTCTTAAGACCATCTTGAAGTATGACTGCCATTTCATAAGCAAAGGTAGGGTCATAACTTACACAATTTGGTATATTAGATGCTAATAAATGACTGTGGCCATCCTGATGTTGAAGTCCTTCACCAGCTAAAGTTGTTCTTCCTGCAGTTGCTCCAATTAAAAAACCTCTAGCTTGAGAGTCACCTGCTGCCCATGCAAGATCACCAACTCTTTGAAAACCAAACATAGAGTAAAAAATGTAAATTGGTATCATCTCTAAATCATGGTTGGTATAGGAGGTTCCAGCAGCGATCCAAGAAGACATTGCGCCAGACTCGTTAATACCTTCTTCTAATACTTGACCACTTTTATCTTCCCGATATGAGCTTAATTGCTCTGAGTCAACGGGCTCATACTTCTGTCCTTCATGAGCATAAATTCCAATTTTTTGAAAAAAACCTTCCATTCCAAAAGTTCTTGCCTCATCTGGAATAATTGGAACAAGTCTAGGCGATAAATTTTTATCTCTTAGTAAAGCAGTTAACATTCTTACAAGTGCCATTGTTGTTGACATTTCTTTATCTCCAGTGGATTTCATGAAATTATCAAAAATATCTTTTGGCGGAGCTTTGATTGCTTTTGCAAAAGAAGATCTTTCTGGAATAAATCCACCAAGCTTAATTCTTTTTTCCTTTAAATATTTTATTTCTTCAGAATTTTCGCTAGGTTTATAGTACTCAATATTTTTTACTTGTTTATCTGTGAGAGGGACTCCAAATCTGTCTCTATAATAAAGTAAATCCTCCTCATCTAACTTCTTTTGTTGGTGGGTAGTATTAATACTTTCTCCTGATTTACCCATTCCATATCCTTTAATTGTTTTGGCAAGTATCACTGTCGGAGTGCCTGTATGCTGCATCGCGGCGTGGTAAGCTGCATAAACTTTGTGTGGATCATGTCCACCCCTATTAAGTCTCCAAATATCTTTATCTGTCATTGAAGAAACAAGCTCTTTAAGCTCTGAGTATTTTCCGAAAAAATTATCTCTTACATACTCACCGCCTTTAGCCTTAAAAGCTTGGTATTCACCATCGACACATTCATTCATTCTTTTTACAAGCAAACCTGTTTTATCTTTTGCTAATAATTGATCCCAATAAGATCCCCATATAACTTTTATTACATTCCAACCTGTTCCTCTGAAGCTTCCTTCTAATTCTTGAATGATTTTACCGTTACCTCTGACAGGCCCATCTAATCTTTGAAGATTACAATTTATTACAAAAATTAAATTATCTAACTTCTCTCTTGCAGCTAAACCTATTGCACCTAAAGACTCTGGTTCATCCATTTCACCGTCTCCAAGAAAAACCCAAATTTTTCTTCCTTCGTCTTTAACTAAACCTCTATTAATTAAATATTTTAAAAAACGTGCTTGATAGATAGCCATAATTGGACCTAAGCCCATGGAGACAGTTGGGAACTGCCAGAAGTTTGGCATTAACCATGGATGAGGATAAGAAGATAAACCACCTGAGGAAACCTCTTGTCTAAAACCGTCAAGTTGTTTAGCTGTCATTCTTCCCTCTAAAAATGCTCTGGCATACATTCCAGGCGCAGAGTGACCTTGAAAATAAATTAGATCTCCACCAAATTTATTATTTTTTGCTCTCCAGAAATGATTCATTCCTACATCATATAAAGTTGCAGCAGATGCAAAAGTTCCAATATGGCCTCCTAGCTCAGGGCTTTTTTTATTAGCTTTAACAACCATAGCAGCAGCATTCCATCTAATGTAAGCTCTAATTTTTTTTTCAATATTTTGATCACCTGGAGATTTAACCTCTATTTCAGGAGGAATAGTATTTATATAGGGAGTGGTTCTAGTATCTGGTAGGACTAATCCAGATTTATACGCTTGATCTATAACTTTGTTTAAAAGGTAACTTGCTCTTGGAGCTCCGTCATTTTCAATAACTGAATTTAAAGATTCTATCCATTCGTTTGTCTCAATTGGATCAATGTCATCTTTAGAGGCTGGTTCAGCAAATACTTTTTTGACTTGTTTTACTGGATTTAAGTTACCATTAGATTTAGGTTTTTCCTTAATCTCTTCAACTTTGGTTTCTTTAATCTTTTTTGAAGCTTGAGTAGCTTGACCATTTTCTATAGTAGCAAGCAAGCTTCCTTCTGAAACTTTGTCGCCAACCTTAACTTTTAAATCCTTTATTTGACCCGATGACGGTGATGGAATTTCAACACTTGATTTATCACTTTCTATAGTAACAATTGGATCATTTTTATTAATTTGATCTCCTGGCTTTACTAAAATCTCAATTACTTCTACATCTTTGAAATCACCTATATCGGGAACTGAAATATTTTGAGCCATATCAAGTATTATAAACTGGATGGAACATATAAAAAAGTTATTGAATAATAAACTAGAAAGAATGGCGCGAATTAGTGAATAGTATAACTTTTGACACATTTTTTGCCATTTTTTGTCAATTAAATTTGTTCATTTAAGCTATGAATTGGCTAATAAACTTACTGTTTAAAAAAAAAAGAGGCATTGAGAATAAACAGCAAAAGATTGTTCAGAAATTTCTTTTAAAAAAATATCTATTAAGATAAATCCAGAAGAGCTAAATTAGTTCTTATGAATACACCTCTTTGGCAACCATCTGAAAGATTGAAGGAGGACTCTCTTCTTCAAGATTTCTGTAAATTTATCAATTTTAAATCTTCAAAAAATTTCAAAGAACTTTGGCATTGGTCTATTACAAACCCTGACGAGTTTTGGTCAAAGTTTTGGGATTATTCTCAAATCTTAGGAGATAAAGGATCAGTGATTATTAAGAGAGATAAAACTTTCAATAAATCTAGATTCTTTCCTGACTCAAAATTAAATTATGCAGAAAATATTCTCAAAAAAAGGTCAAATAAAATTGCAATTAATTTTTTATCCGAAAAAGGTTTTGAGGAATTTATATCCTGGAATGAATTATATGAAAAAGTTTGTAAATTTTCTAATTATTTAAAAAAAATTAAACTTAAAAAAGGTGATCGAGTTGCCGCTTATGTTCCAAATAAAATTGAGTCTATTATTAGTTTCTTAGCTTGTGCCAAAAACGGAATTATATGGTCTTCTTGCTCCCCAGATTTTGGTGTTCAAGGAGCAGTTGACAGATTTAAACAAATTAAACCAAAACTTTTAATTACAAGCGATTATTATTTTTACAATGGAAAAAAAATTGATATTTTAGATAAAGTATCAGAAGTTCAAAAACAAATATCTTCTATACAAAATATTATTGCATTTAATTATAATAGCAAAGAAAAAGAAGTTTTTAAAAACCTTACTCATTTTGAAGACACCCTTAAGGAAGACTTAGATGAAACTTTTGAGAGATTTGAATTTAATCATCCTATATATATTCTTTTTTCAAGCGGAACCACTGGTAAACCAAAATGCATAACTCATGGAACTGGAAATGTATTAATTGAGCACAATAAAGAGTTTATGCTTCATTGTGATATTAGAGATAATGAAAAACTATTTTACTACACCACTACTGGCTGGATGATGTGGAATTGGTTAGTTGGAGGACTTGCAACAGGTTCGTCTATTTTCCTTTTTGATGGAGCCCCGGTTTACCCTAAGATTGATACTCTTCTCGAATATTGCCAAAATAAAAATATTAATCTTTTTGGTGTAAGCGCAAAATATATTGATCATTTAAAAAATGAAAAATATAATAGTAAAAATTTAGACTTAAGTTCTATCAAAATTATAACTTCAACTGGCTCACCTTTAGCAGAGGAGAGCTTTAAATATGTATATGAAAATATTAAGAAGGAAGTCCATCTAGCCTCGATTGCAGGCGGAACAGATTTGGTAGGGTGTTTAGTTTTGGGAAATCTATTTTCAAATGTATATAAAGGGGAAATACAAGGGCAAAGTTTAGGAATTGACGTTGATGTATTTACTGTAGAAGGAAAAAGTACAGCCGATGGAGATAAAGGGGAATTAGTTGTGAAGCAACCTTTTCCTTCTATGCCAATAAAATTTTGGGGAGATGAAACAGGCCAAAAATATTACAAGGCTTATTTTTCAAGGTATGAAAATGTTTGGCATCATGGAGACTTTATAGAGAGAACTAAAAATAACGGCTTTATTATGAGAGGGCGATCTGATGCCACTTTGAACCCAGGTGGGGTGAGAATAGGAACTTCAGAAATTTATCAGCAAGTTGAGGATATAGATTTTATTACTGAGGGTTTGGTAGTAGGTCAAGATTTTAAAGATGATGTAAGAATAATATTATTTGTTACAACAAAAAAAAATCAAGAACTAGATGATGAAAAAATTAGTTTAATTAAAACAAGAATAAGAAAAAATTGTTCTCCAAAACATGTGCCAGGGATTATTATTAAAACACCGGAGATTCCAAGAACTAAAAGCGGAAAAATTGTTGAATTAGCTGTTAAACAAATAATTAATGGGGAGAAAATCAATAATAAAGAAGCGATAGCAAATCCAGAAAGCTTGAGATTCTTTGAAAATTTGCCACAATTAAAAATGTAGCGCGTCATTTTCTTTAGTTAAGTTTTGATTTTAAAGCTGCTATAATTGTAATTAATCTGGCTTCAGTCCCTGGAACTCCTATAAAAAGGTTACTGGAGCCGGGTTTAAATTGCCCTAGCGCAATTTTTATGTAACATTGAATGTAATTCGATAAGTTTTTCAAAGCTTTTATTATAGCCTCCACCAAGTACACCGCACAAAGGAATTTTTTTTGAATAAAAGTTTTCAATTACAATTTGATCTCTTTTATTAACCCCCTCATCTGAAATTTTCAGCTTTCCCAATCTATCCTCATGATGAATATCAACTCCAGCTACATAAAAAACAAAATCATAAGTATTTTGATTTAATTTTTTTAAATTATCATTTAATACGTTTAGATATTCATTGTCTTCCATATATTCTTTTAACTCTACATCGATATCACTTTTTGATTTTTTTGCTGGATAATTCGTGGCACAATGCATACTAAAAGTAGTCACATCTTTATCATCCCTAAATATTTCTGAATTACCATTTCCTTGATGAACATCTAAATCCAAAATTAATATTTTTTTGGCATAACCTCGCTTCTTTAAATAATTTGCTGCCACAGCAACATCATTAAACACACAATATCCTGCACCAAAGTCAAAAGTAGCATGATGACTACCTCCTGCAGTATTACAAGCAAGCTTTGACTCTAAAGCAAGTTTACTTGCCAAAACTGTTCCTCCGGTAGCTACAAATGATCTTCTTACAACGCTATCGTTAATAGGAAATCCAATTCTTTTTTGAGCTTTAATATCAAGCGTTTTATTTTTTATATCATTTATATATTTTAATGAATGTGAAGTTTTCATAGTCTCGATTGAGCATTCTTTAGGTATATAGAATTTTTTTACTACACCGAACTTTAACAGATGATTAGCTAAGGCACCAAATTTTTTGATAGGGAATTTGTTATCATCATTAATTTTAGCAACGTAGTCCGGATGATTTATGACAGGCAATTCCATTGAAAGATTATATTTTATCTTTCAATACACATTGCAATACCCATTCCACCCCCGATACAAAGAGTCGCTAAACCTTTTTTAACATCTCTTTTAATCATTTCATGAATAAGTGTCACAAGTATTCTTGTTCCTGATGCTCCGATTGGGTGCCCTAAAGCTATTGCTCCCCCATTTACATTAACTTTTTCTTCAGGTATAGAAAGAGTTTTCAATACAGCTAAGCTTTGTGCCGCAAAAGCCTCATTGATTTCAAATAAGTCAACATCTTTTATATTCCAACCTGCTAAATCTAATGCTTTTTTTGTTGACGGAATTGGTCCTGTACCCATCAAAGCTGGGTCTACACCACAGCTAGCCCATGATTTAATTGAAACTAAACTTTCAACCCCAAATTTCTCGGCAGTTAAGTTATCCATTAATGTCACTGCAGCAGCTCCATCATTTATTCCAGACGCGTTACCAGCAGTAACTGTACCATCTTTCTTAAAGACAGGTTTTAATCTGGACAATGTTTCAATAGTAACACTTTCCCGAGGATGTTCGTCAATATCGAATTCAACCTCATCTTTTTTTGATTTAATTTTGTAACTTACAATCTCGTCTTTAAATTTATTATTTTTTTGAGCTTTAATAGCTTTTTCTTGGGATTTTTGAGCAAACTTATCCTGTTCTTCTCTGGTAATTTGAAACTTTTCAGCCACATTTTCAGCAGTAATCCCCATGTGGTAGTTATTAAATGCATCCCACAAGCCATCTTTAATTAATGTATCAATTATTTTTGTGTCACCTAATTTTTTACCATCTCTAAGATGTATACAGTGTGGTGCCAAAGACATATTTTCTTGTCCGCCTGCAACAATAATCTTTGAGTCACCAGATTTTATGCTTTGATAAGCAGAGGCGACAGATCTTAAGCCTGAACCACAAACTTGATTGACAACATAAGCTGGTTTCTCTTGAGGCAAACCTGATCGCATAGCTGCTTGACGAGCTGGATTCTGTCCAGTTCCTCCTGTTAAAACTTGTCCCATTATAACTTCGTCGACATCTGAGGTCTTAATTTTACTTCTTTTAATAGTAGAGCTTATAACTCTAGAACCCAATGATTCTGCAGATATATTTTTTAAGGATTTTCCTAGAGATCCAACAGCTGTTCTATTTGCGTCTACTATAAATATTTTATTTGGGCTCATATCCGGTTATTTTTTTATATTCGATTAAACCTACAATAAATGGCAAAATAAAAAAGATAAAATTAGCATTAGAAGTTGAGAAAAAACTTCCTGTAGTTTTTAATGGAAATATTTCGACAAGAAAAACAATAAAAAAAGCTTTCAAAATCTCATAATTGTTATTCTCTATCTTGGAAAAATGAAGTCTCCTGATCGCCAAGTATAAAATATTTATAAATACGAATAATACCAAAATTAATCCAACAGCGCCTAGTTCAGCTGCAATTTCAATGTAGTAATTATGGGGGTGGTTATTACAATTTACACTTCCTTTTGGACTAATAAAACCTAACATTTTTGAGCGATCTATACTATTACAATTCCATCTAAAAGAATTGACACCTCCTCCAAATAATTTATTTTCTTCCCAAGTTAAGATACCTGACTCTATTTCTTTAACGTAAACATTTTTTACCTCTACTTGACCATTAAACATTTTTTGTTTTGCATAACTCACTATTTGACCGCTTTTAAGTATAAATGTTCTGTAGTGAGGTTTGAACTCAGGCTGAAAAATTAAAAAAATAATTGCCATAAAAAAAAGGATAACAATTGATGATAAAATCATTCTCAACTTTTTTTGATAAATAAACATTAAGGCAAACATAATCATTAACATTAAAATTGGTATTCTATTTCCTGAGAGAATTGTTCCAACAAAAATTAATATAAGAGTTATTAAAAAAAGAAAATTAAATATTATTTTTTTTTTTATTTTATAAAAAAGTATAAAATAAAATGGCAAAAAGATAAAAAATCTTTGTATGAAAGACCCAGCTATCAACTCATCGCCAAAGGGCCCAGACAGTCTTCTGCCAGAAGGTTTATAACCAAATATATCTTCACCAAATATAAATTGAATGATAACATCTAAACTAACTAATAAACTACAACCACCTAAAGATAAAAAAAGTAATTTATAATTTACGTAATTATTAAATATTAAATATTTGATAACAAAATATAAAAAGAAGAATCTAAAGAATGACAAAGATTTTATTAAAACAATATTTTCTTCACTAACATTTGAAAAATTAAAATTTAAAAAATTATTTAAAACCCCATTAAGAGCGATATAAGAAAATAAAATTGTTATTAGAAAATCAGTATTGGTAAATTTACTTTTAAAAATTTCAAGCTTGAATAAAATAAGTCCATAAATAATAATTATTACGATATTTAAATTTAAAACTAAATTTCCAGCAATAAAACTTACAGGAAGTGAGGCTAATAATAAATTTAGGAGGAATTTATGAGAATTTTCTCTTTGAATTAACATAAAATGATATTAAATTAATCTAATCAATGTTCAATATAAAGATTTGTCAAAGTGCGCCTGTAGCTCAACTGGATAGAGCGCTTGGCTACGGACCAGGAGGTTCTGGGTTCAAATCCTAGCAGGCGCACCATTTGATTTGATTTTTTTTTTAAAATATTAAATATATACAATATGAAATTTTTATTAAATTTATCTTTACAAAAATCCGTCATACTTTTTTTTCTTATAGTTTTAATAATATTGTTAGTTTTATCAATGATTTTATAAAGTTAGGTATATCAAAATTAAACCCAATAAAACTCTATAATAAACAAACAAATTCAGGTTAAACTTATTAATATATTTTAAAAAATATCTTATAGTAATAAGTGAAAATACAAACGACAAGAATATAGAGAATAGATTTAATTTAATAAGATTAATATCTTTTAGTAAAATTAAATTCTTTAATCCAAAAAATGAGACTGCTCCTAAAATAGGAATTGATATTAAAAAAGATATTTTTGCTGAGTCAACTCTTTTAAAATTTAATAATCTCGCCGCAGTGATTGCAATTCCTGACCTACTTACACCTGGTATTAAAGACAAAATTTGAAATATACCTATCAAAATCGCTGATTTATAAGTAAAATTCTCATTCAATTGTTTACTAATTTTACACCGATCACTCAAATAGAGTAGTAAGCCAAATATTAATGTCATCCAAGCAATTGTTTCCAAATTTCTAATTTTGTCGATTAACCCAAATTTTACTAAAAAAAAACCAATTACCATTACAGGCAAAGAAGAAATAAAAATTTTTAAAAATAAAAATCTATTTTTAAAAAAATTTAATATGTCTTTATAAAAGTATAATAATACTGCTAAGAATGAACCTATATGTAAACTTACATCAATAGAAAGACTTTGCTCATTAAATCTAAGGTATTCCGATACTAAAATTAAATGTGAGGAGGAACTTACCGGCAGGAACTCAGTAACTCCTTGAATAAATGATAAAATTAATATTTCAAACACTATTAAAAATTAGATTAAAAGGTTGTTGTATTATTGGCAATTTTCAATGCATATCAGGTATGCAGAAAAAGACATCAATTTTTTGGGGTTTTCGTAATATAGGTAACTAATATTGACCTTTAAATGCTGTTAATCTATTAATACTTAACTTAATTAACTCTGTCATGACAAAAAAAATGCTAAAATTCGTAGATGTTAAACAAGAAACACCGGAAAAAAGAAATACAAGTAAACGGAAAGGTGATTTCAATGAAATATATAAAGAGTACATAACCAATAAAGCCACAGAACAATCAAGTCGATGCTCACAATGCGGAGTTCCTTTTTGCCAAATTCATTGTCCGTTAGGTAATAATATTCCAGATTGGTTAAAATTAACGGCGGAAGGCCGTTTAAAAGAAGCCTATGAAGTTTCACAAAGCACAAACAATATGCCCGAAGTGTGTGGAAGAATTTGTCCTCAGGATAGGCTTTGTGAGGGAAATTGTGTAATAGAACAGTCTGGTCATGGAACAGTTACAATTGGATCAATTGAAAAATATATAACAGACACAGCTTGGGATAAAGGTTGGGTGAAGCCTTTTAAAGTAAAAAAGGAATTAAAACAATCAGTAGGAATAATAGGTGCCGGTCCTGCTGGAATGGCTTGTGCTGAGGAACTGAGAAAATCAGGTTATCAAGTTACGATTTATGATAGATACGATAGGCCTGGAGGCCTTTTAATTTATGGAATACCAAATTTTAAATTAGAAAAGTTTGTTGTTGAAAGAAGGACCAAACTTCTTAAAGAGAGTAATATAAAATTTGTTCAGAATTTTGAAGTCGGACGTGACAAAACTTTGTACGAACTGAGGGAACAACATGATGCTATTCTAATCGCAACAGGAGTTTATAAAGCAAGAGAAATAAATATACCTGGTCACAATCTTAAAAATATTTTTCCAGCTATGGATTTTTTAACTGCATCTAATAGAAAAGGTTTAGGCGACAAAGTAAAATTGTTTGACGACGGCACTTTAAATGCTGAAGGAAAAAATGTTGTTGTAATTGGTGGAGGTGATACTGCTATGGACTGCGTGAGGACATCGATAAGACAAAAAGCTAAATCAGTAAAATGTTTATACAGACGTGATAGAGAGAATATGCCAGGATCAGCAAGAGAAGTTGGAAATGCTATTGAAGAAGGTGTAGAATTTGTTTGGTTAACAAGTCCTAAAAGTTTCATCGGAACAAACAAAGTAGAAGCTGTGGAAGTAAATAAAATGCAATTAGGTGAACCTGACTCATCAGGTAGGAGAAGGCCTGAAATAAATAAAGGGTCTGAATACAAGATCCCTGCAGATCTTGTGATTAAATCTTTAGGATTTGATCCAGAAAATTTACCCACTTTGTTTAATGCTAAAGAACTGGTGATTTCACAATGGGGAACTTTAAAAATTGACTTGAAATCGATGCAAACAAATTTAGATGGAATATTTGCTGCAGGTGATATTGTAAGAGGAGCTTCCCTTGTGGTTTGGGCTATCAGAGATGGTCGAGATGCAGCTATTCAAATTGAAAAATATTTACAATTAAAAGCAAATAAAAATAAATCAGTTGTAGCAGCATAATTGATATGAAAAATTATAAAAAAAATAAAAAAATTTTAGAAAAAAGTTTCAATTATTCCCCAGAGATGGAGCACGAAGCTTGCGGGGTTGGATTAATTGCTTCAACTAACGGAAAAAAGTCTAGAAAAATTGTCGAGTACGGTATTGAAGCATTAAAAGCTATTTGGCACCGAGGCGCTGTGGATGCAGATGGAAAATCTGGTGATGGCGCAGGAATTCAAATCGAGATAGCTCCAGAATTTTTTAAAGAAAAAATCTTATCAACTGGTCATACCTTAGACGAGAATAAGAGAATTTGTGTTGGAATGGTTTTTCTTCCGCGAACAGATTATTCTGAACAAGAAAAATGCAGGGAGATTATTGAGTCAACATTATTAGCTGAAAATTATTACATTTATGGTTGGAGACAAGTTCCAATTAATCCAAGTGTTCTTGGTAAAACTGCAGATCAAAATCGCCCAGAAATAGCACAGGTAATGTTCAAAAAAAATGAGTCTTTAGAAACAAATGATCTTGAAAGAGATTTATTTGAAACAAGAAAAAAAATTGAGAAAGTTGCAAGGGATAAACAAATTAAAGATTTTTATATCTGTTCTTTTAGTTCGAGATCAATTGTCTATAAAGGCATGTTTCTAGCTGAAATGTTATCCGAGTTTTATCCAGATCTTAATGACGAAAAATTAACTTCTAGATTTGCAATTTTTCACCAAAGATATTCAACCAATACTTTTCCTAGCTGGGATCTAGCTCAACCATTTAGAACTTTAGCGCATAATGGCGAGATTAATACGGTTAAAGGGAACATAAACTGGATGAAAATACACGAGCAAGACATGTCTAGCCCCCTTTTTAAAGATGTAAAAAATTTAAAGCCAGTTATTAGAAGCACTTCTGACTCAGGCGCACTTGATAACGTTTTTGAACTTTTAACACACTCGGGAAAATTAGCACCATTAATTAAATTGATGATGATTCCAGACTCATGGTCAAAGAGAAGCAAAACAGTTCCAAAAAATCATCAAGACCTATTTAATTTTCTTAATAGTACAATAGAACCGTGGGACGGTCCGGCGGCTATTTGCGCAACTGATGCTAAATGGGTTCTGGCTTCTTCTGATAGAAATGGACTAAGGCCTCTTAGATATTCAATTACTTCAGATAATTTATTTTTTGCGGGATCAGAAACAGGAATGATTAAAATTCCAGAGGAAAAGATTATTGAAAAAGGAAAACTTGGCCCAGGTCAAATAATTGCAATTGATCTTAAAAAAGGAAAGTTATTTAAAGACAAAGAAATTAAAGATCTTTTAGCCAAAGATTATAAAAAATATAATAAACAAATTATTGATTTAGAGAAAAAAATTTCACCGGAAGGTGAAAAGCCAAATTTTTTAAGCGAAGACTTGAGAAAAAGACAGTATTTGTCAGGACTAAGTATAGAGGATCTAGAATTAATCTTGCACCCGATGGCCGAGGAAGGCAAAGAGGCATCTGGTTCGATGGGTGATGACACCCCTGTTGCAGTTTTATCTAGTCATTTTAGACCTGTCTCACATTACTTTAGACAAAACTTCAGCCAAGTAACTAATCCCCCAATAGACTCTCTTAGAGAAAATAAAGTTATGAGTCTAAAAACAAGATTTGGAAACCTAGGCAACATTTTAGATTTCGATAACCTTACTGAAGAAAATATTTATGTTTTAGACAGCCCTATACTTACCAATTCACAATTTAAAAAGTTCAAAAAATTTTTTTCAAAAAAAGTAAAGATAATTGATTGTACTTTTGACATTGAGGGATCTCTTAAGGAAAGAATAGAGTCAATACGAGAAGAGGCTGAAACTGCAGTAAGACAAGGTAGTACTTGTTTAGTATTGTCTGATAAAAATATTTCAAATCAAAAAGCAAGTATACCAAGTATATTGACTGTAGGAGCAGTTCACTCTCACTTAGTAAAACACGGTTTACGAGGTTATTGTTCTCTAAATGTTGAATGCTCTGATGCAATGGATACGCACTCATTTGCTATTTTAATAGGAGTTGGCGCTACAACAGTAAACCCTTATTTATCAATAGACAGTATTTATCAAAGATTTGAAAAAAAATTATTTGGTAAAATAGATTTCGAGACTTGTGTAAGCAAATTTAAAAAATCAATTGATGCTGGTCTATTAAAGATTATGTCTAAGATGGGGATTTCAGTAATTAGTTCTTATAGGGGTGGATGCAACTTTGAAGCTGTAGGATTGAGTAGAGCTATTGTATCAGATTATTTTCCAGGCATGTCCTCAAGAATTTCAGGAATAGGTATAATCGGAATCGAAAAAAAGATTAAAGAACTTCATGAAAAATTTAATGCAAAAAATGTATTCACTTTACCAATCGGAGGTTTATACAGATATAGAAAAAGTGGAGAAGATCACCAATATCAAGGAAAATTAATTCATTTATTACAAAGCGCTGTAGGTAGCGGATCTTATGAACTGTATAAAAAGTACTCAGCTGGAATTCATAATTTACCTCCTATAAATATAAGAGACTTACTAGAATTTAAAAAACAAAGAAAGCCTGTTGATATTAACCAGGTAGAGCCAATTGAAGAAATTTTAAAACGATTTGGAAGTGGAAGTATGTCTCATGGAGCTTTATCAGCAGAAGCTCACGAAACTTTAGCAATGGGAATGAATAGAATTAAAGGTGCCTCTTGTAGCGGAGAAGGGGGCGAGGATGCAAAAAGGTTTAAAATATTACCTAACGGAGATAGCGCGAACTCAAGAGTGAAACAAATAGCATCTGCAAGATTTGGAGTAACTGTTGATTACTTAAATAACGCTAATGAAATTGAAATAAAAATTGCCCAAGGCGCTAAACCTGGTGAAGGTGGACAGCTTCCAGGTTTTAAAGTTACAGAGGAAATAGCGCGATTAAGACATTCCACACCTGGCGTAACTTTAATATCACCACCGCCACATCATGATATTTATTCTATAGAGGACTTAGCACAACTTATCTATGATTTAAAACAAATCAATCCAGGTGCGAGAGTTGGAGTAAAGCTAGTAGCTTCAACAGGTATTGGAACAATAGCAGCAGGAGTTGCTAAAGCAAAAGCGGATATCATTTTAATTTCAGGTCATTCAGGTGGAACCGGAGCAAGTCCTCAAACAAGTATTAAGTATGCTGGTATTCCATGGGAAATGGGTTTAACAGAGGCAAACCAAATTCTTACGTTAAATAATTTAAGACATAACGTTACTTTAAGAACAGATGGTGGATTAAAAACTGGCCGAGACATCGTGATGGCGGCAATGATGGGAGCAGAAGAATACGGGATGGGAACTTCATCTTTAGTTGCAATGGGATGCATAATGGTAAGACAATGTCATTCAAACACATGTCCGGTTGGAGTTTGTAGTCAAGATGAAGCTTTACGAGAAAAATTTACTGGCACTCCAGAAAAAGTTGTTAATTTATTTAAATTTGCAGCAACTGAGGTAAGGGAAATTCTAGCCTCTCTTGGATTTAAGTCTATTAACGAAATTATCGGACGAACAGATTTGTTAACCCAGGTAAATAAAGGCGCCTCCAACTTAGATGATTTAGATTTAAATCCTTTATTAGTTCAAACAGATCCAGGAGAAAACCTAAGATATTGTAAAGATAAACATATCAATGCTGTTCCGGATACTCTCGATGAAAAGATTTGGTCAGAGATAAAAGATAAAATTAAATTAGACACAGAAAATAAGTTTACATACGAAATAGAAAATACATCAAGATCAGTAGGAACAAGATTATCTCATCATGTATATAAAAAATTTGGCAACAATAAATTAAAGGAAAATACTGTGCAAATAAAACTTGAGGGTTCTGCAGGACAGTCACTCGGAGCTTTTTTGACTAAAGGAGTAAAACTAACCGTCGAGGGTGATTGTAACGATTACGTTGGTAAAGGATTGTCTGGAGGAACTATCGTTGTATATCCTTCTCCAAAAAGTTCATTAGTTTCAGATGAAAATACAATCATAGGAAATACTGTTCTTTATGGAGCAACCTCAGGAAAATTATTTGCATCAGGACAAGCGGGAGAGAGGTTTGCTGTTAGAAACTCTGGAAGTTTTTCGATTATAGAGGGATGTGGAGCTCATGGTTGTGAGTACATGACAGGTGGGACAGCTATTATATTAGGAGAAGTTGGCGACAATTTTGGAGCAGGAATGACAGGTGGAATGGCATTTATTTATGACGATAATAATACTTTTGAGAATTTTGCTAATCCAACTTCAATTATTTGGCAAGAAGTTGAGACAGATTATTGGAAGAAATTTTTAAAAGAAAATTTAAATACTTTTGTCAACGAAACAAATTCAAAAATTGCTAAAAAAATATTAAATGATTTTGATAATGAACTTAAAAAATTTAAACAAATTTGTCCCATAGAAATGCTTGATAAATTGGATAATCCTATTAGTTTAAAGCCACATATTAAGAAAGCAGGTTAATGATTAAAACAAAAATCTTTTGCTTTGGCTTCGGCCAAGTCGCAGAAAGTTTTATTAATAAGTTAATTAATGAAAAAAAAGATTTTGATTTAAGTGTTACTTCTAGACAGGAAACTCATCAGATAGAGTTTAATAATATTAAAATAAAGTCATACCAATTTACAGATAGCAAGTTTGATGAGTCTATTAAAAAAAAAATAGAGGAAGCAGATTACATTTTAGTTTCTATTCCGCCAATTGATGGCAAAGATATTGTAGTAAATTACCTTGATACAAATCTAAAAAAAAAAATAAATTGTAAATGGATTACATATTTATCAGCAACTAGTGTATATGGAGATCATAAAGGTGATTGGGTTAATGAAGATAGCGTAACTCAACCCACATCAGATAATGGGATAAGTAGATTAGAAGCAGAAAAAAACTGGACAAGTTTATCGAATAAAAAGAATTATCCGCTTCAAATTTTCAGATTAGCTGGCATATATTCAAATGAGTTTAACATTTTGAAAAGATTAAAAACTGGTAAAGTACAAATTGTAGACAAAAAAAATCACTTTTTTTCAAGAATTCATGTTGAGGACATAGCTAACATTTTATTTAAGTCTCTTGATAATTTTAAAAATAATGAAATTTATAATATTTGTGATGATAAACCCGCCTCACAAATTGAAGTAGCAGCCTACGGCGCAAAATTATTAAAACTAGAGAAACCCAATTCAGTAAAACTTGAGGAAGTTGAAAGCAAAATGTTACAAAACTTTTATAAAGACTCAAAAAAAGTAAATAACAAAAAAATGAAAGCTTTTTTTAAATACGTTTTGAAATACCCTTCCTATGAGGAAGGGTTAAATTATATTTTTAATAATGGAATGTAATTCTTTAATTATTTTCTTTAAGGGTGTTTGATTAGATAAACTGTGATCACCATTTTTTATTATTACAACTTTCTTTTTAGCATTACTAAAAACTTTCAATACTAACCTAGAGAAACTAACCGGAACAACTTCATCCTTTTGACCGTGAAACATTGTTACATCTATTTTAGAATTTATTTTTTTATGTAAAACTTTATTTTTTCTTCCATCTTTAATAAGCTGTAAAGTAATTGGATATTCATAGTCACCATTTTTAATTAATATTTTTCCTGTTTTCAGCAATTCTTTCTTTGTTTTTTTTGGAAATTTATTCCACATAAGTTTTGTTAAAAATTCTGGAGCCGAGCCAATACCTATAAAGCCTTTTATTTGAGCTTTAAAATATTTAAATTGATTTAGAGCTATCCAGGCACCCATACTTGATCCTATTAAAATAAAGTTATTTTTTTTTAAAATTTTTTTGATTACTCTTCTAGTATCATTTGACCAAATACTTATATTTCCCTTAATAAAATCTCCTGAAGATTTTCCATGTCCAGAGTATTCTAAACTTAAAAAACCCAATTTGTATCTCTTAGCAAATTTTAAAAGATATTGAGGTTTTTTTCCTTCGATATCAGACATGAAACCGGGTAAAAAAACAATATAAAGTTTTTTTTTAAAATAATTATCAATAAATCTAAGTTTTTTTGTCTTTGATAATTTTAAATATTTGAATTTTTTCATATAAGAATGTTTTAGTGCTATTATATAACAAATAACATGACTACTAAAATAAATGTTCTACAAGTCATACCTAAACTTGGTTATGGAGGAGCAGAAACAGGCTGTTATGACATTGCTCATTTTCTTCCAGAAAATGATTGTAGATCTTTTATAGCTACCTCAGGGGGAGAACTGTTAAAATTTGTTAAAAAAGACAAAGTTAAAATAATCAGACTCCCAGTTCACTCAAAAAATCCATTTTTAATTTTTTTTAATGCGATTGTTTTATGTTTTTATATTATCTTCTATAAAATTAATATTATTCATGCTAGAAGCAGGGCGCCAGCTTGGGCTTGTTATTTTGCATCTCTCCTAACTAATCGAATTTTTGTAACAACTTTTCACGGAACTTATAATTTTAAAAATAATTTAAAAAAATTTTATAATAGTATTATGCTAAGAGCAAAGCTTACAATAGCAGGATCAAATTTTATATTTAATCATATAAATGAAAATTATTCAGAATATTTAAGTAAAGAAAAAAAACTAAGAGTAATATTTAGAGGCATAAATATCGACTATTATAACTCAAAAAATATCTCAATACTTAAACAAGAAAAACTCAAACAAGAGTGGGGTCTATCCTCAAATAATTTTACAATACTTTTACCAGGTAGGTTAACGTATTGGAAGGGACAAGAAAAATTCATTGAGTCCCTAAATATTTTGATTGAGGATTATAATATTACTAATTTTCAAGCTTTAATACTTGGATCAGATCAAGGTAGAAAAGTTTATAAAAAAAAACTAATTAATTTAGTTGAAAGATATAATTTAAATAAAAAAATAAAATTTATATCTCATTGTAAAGAAATGCCTCTAGCTTATTCTATATCAGATGTTGTTGTCTCGGCTTCGATAGAGCCAGAAGCATTTGGTAGAGTTTCAGTAGAGGCTCAATCTATGGGGAAAATAATTGTTGCTAGTGATATTGGAGGATCTAAAGAAACAATTATCAATAAAAAATCTGGGTTTTTGTATAAGCATGATGACCCTAGAGAACTTGCTAAAATTTTAAATACTGTTATGCAATTATCTCAAGAAGAATTGAAATCAATGGGAAATGAAGGTAGAAAAAACATTACAAAAAAATTTGATGTTGAAACAATGTGCCAATCTAATTTAAAAGAATATAAAAGATTAATAAAAAATTAATGCCTCAAATTCAATTATTAGATGGAAAAAAGATAGATTTTGATAAATCAATAAATGGTTTTGAATTAACAAAAAAAATCAGCAAGACTCTCGAAAAAACTGCTTTAATCATGGAAGTTGATGGAGACCTAAAAGATCTCAGTCATAGCATTACAAGAGACGCAAAGGTAAGAATTATTACTCCAAAAGACAAAGAAGGATTGGAGGTCATCAGACATGATGCTGCTCATATAATGGCGATGGCAGTTCAAGAACTATTTCCTGGCACACAAGTTACTATAGGACCAGTTATAGAAAATGGTTTTTACTATGACTTTGCCAGAAAAGAACCTTTTACGAGCGATGATTTAAATAAAATTGAGAAAAAAATGTCAGAAATAGTTGATAGAGATGTAGAAACTAAAAGAGAAGTTTGGAAAAGAAATGAAGCAATAAAACATTTCAAAAAAATTGGAGAAAAGTACAAAGCAGAAATTATAGAAAGCATACCTGAAAATGAGGAATTATCAGTTTATCATCATGGAAAAACATGGCACGATTTATGTAGAGGACCTCATTTAGCTTCATCTGGAAAAATTGGGAAAGCTTTTAAATTAACAAAGGTATCAGGAGCATATTGGAGAGGCGACTCTAATAATGAAATGCTTCAAAGGATTTACGGAACATGTTGGAGCACTAAAAAAGAGCTTGATGATTATTTACATCGTCTTGAAGAAGCTGAAAAAAGGGATCATAGAAAACTTGGTAAAGAAATGGATCTTTTTCACTTTAGAGAGGAAAGCCCGGGTGCAGTATTTTGGCATGAAAAGGGATGGTTGCTATTTCAAAGACTCGTAGAATATATGAGAGCAAAACAAAGACTTGCTGGTTACAAGGAAATCAATACCCCTGAACTTTTAGATAAATCACTTTGGGAAAAGTCGGGCCATTGGGAAAAATTTGGGGAACATATGTTTACGTCTGAAACACCAGATGAAAAAACATTCGCTGTGAAACCTATGAACTGTCCGGGTTGTGTTCAAGTTTTTAATCAAGGTTTAAAAAGTTACAGAGATTTACCTCTTAAATTATCGGAATTCGGGAAAGTACACCGGTACGAACCATCTGGAGCTTTACATGGCTTACTAAGAGTTAGAGCCTTCACTCAGGATGATGCGCATATATTTTGTACAGAAGATCAAATTACAGAAGAGTCGCTTTCTGTAACAAACTTAATTTTAGAAATTTATAAAGATTTAGGATTTGAGAATGTAATTTTAAAATATTCTGATAGACCTGAAAAAAGAGTTGGAGATGATAGTGTGTGGGATAAATCTGAAGCAGCTCTTCTTGCAGCAATTAAGCAATCTAAACTTGAATATACTATAAATAAAGGTGAAGGAGCTTTTTATGGACCTAAAATTGAATTTGTTTTAAGGGATGCTATCGGAAGAGACTGGCAATGTGGAACTTTACAAGTAGATTTAAATTTACCAAACAGATTAGGAGCATCTTATGTAGCTAAAGACGGCAGTAAAAAAGTTCCTGTTATGTTGCATCGAGCACTTTTTGGATCTTTGGAAAGATTTATCGGAATTTTAATTGAAAATTATGCTGGTAAATTACCTTTTTGGCTCTCACCAGCACAAGCTATTGTGTGCCCTATAGCAGAAGAAAACAATGACTATGTAAAAAAGTTATTTGAAGATTTATTTAAAGAGGGTATAAAATGTGAAATGGATTTAAGAAACGAAAAAATAAATTATAAAGTCAGAGAACATTCTCTAGCAAAAATTCCATATATAATTGTTTGTGGTAAAAAAGAGGTTGCTGATAATACAGTAACTATTAGAAAATTAGGTTCTGATAAACAAGAAACTATAAAAAGAGAAGACTTAATAAAAAATATGCTTGCCTCAAATAAGTTGCCCTTAAATTAAGTGTCAAACTTTAAACCCAATTATTTTCAAAGACGAAGCAAACCTCAAGGTCCAAAAGCTAATGAGAGAATTAGAGCTTTAGACGTTCAAGTAATTGGAAGCGATGGTGGAAATCTTGGAGCTATGCCGTTAAAGAAAGCGATTGAACTAGCAAAACAAGAGGGTTTAGATTTAATTGAAATTTCTCCTAACGCTAATCCACCTGTTTGCAAAATAATGGATATGGGAAAATATAAGTATGATTTGCAAAAAAAAGCTAATCAAGCAAAGAAAAAACAAAAAATTGTATCTTTGAAAGAAATAAAACTAAGGCCGGGTACAGAAGCTCATGATTATAATTTTAAGATTAAAAATGCTAAAAAATTTATTTCAAAAGGTAATAAAGTAAAATTTACAGTAAAATTTAAAGGTAGAGAAATGCAACATACTGAGCTTGGTAAAGACTTAATGAATAAAATTATAGAGGAGACGAAAGAGATAGCCAAAGTAGAAAGCCAACCAAAATTCGAAGGTCGTCAAATGGTCATGATAATTCAACCTCTGTAAATAGCCAATAATAGCATCTTGTAAAGATTAATTAATGCCTATATAAAGCCGGAATATTTATGCCAAAACTAAAAACAAAAAGCTCAGCAAAAAAAAGATTTAGATTTACTGCCTCAGGTAAAATAAAAATGCCTCAAGCTGGTAAAAGACACGGAATGATAAAAAGAACAAATTCACAAATTAGAAAACAAAGGGGCACTACAATAATGACTAAGCAAGACACCAAAATTGTCAAATCGTATATGCCATACAACTTAAGAGGATAATATGGCTAGAACAAAACGAGGTGTAATTAGTAGAGCAAAACATAACAAGGTTTTAAAATCAGTCAAAGGCCAAAGAGGAAGAAGAAAAAATACAATTAGAATTGCTCGTCAAGCAATGGAAAAAGCAATGCAATATGCTTACCGAGATAGGAAAGCAAAAAAAAGAGAATTTAGATCTTTATGGATTCAAAGAATTAATGCCGGAGTAAGAGCTGAAGGGCTTACGTATGCTAAATTTATAAATGGTCTAGCTAAATCAAAAATCAAGCTAGATAGAAAAGTTCTAGCAGAGCTTGCTTATAATAATCCCGAAGTCTTTAAATCAGTGGTTAAAAAGGTTCAATCCTCCCTAGCTTAAAAGGGCCTTTGATTTAATCTCAACTTAATATAAAAAATCAATATCCTAATGAGCGATTTAGATAAAATAAGTTCTGTTTTTAATGCAAAGATAGATTCCGTTAAAACAAAGGATGATCTCCAAAGTATTAAAACCGAATTTTTTGGAAAAAATGGTCAAATTACTCTTCAGTTCAAATCTATGGGTTCATTAGATCCTGAAAAAAGAAAAGAATTTGCCTCAAGTCTTAATAGAATAAAAGACGATCTAACTAATCAGTTAGAGCAAAAAAATATCGAGATAGAAACGCTCGAAATAAACGAAAAACTTAAAAATGAAAAAGTTGATGTTACTTTACCGATTAGACCTGATCGACAAGGAAAAATTCACCCAGTGTCACAAGTCATCGATGAAATATCCTCAATTTTTTCAGAAATAGGTTTTTCAGTTGCAGAGGGGCCTGATGTTGAGACGGAGTACAATAATTTTACAGCATTAAATACTCCAGAAGAACATCCCGCTAGAGACATGCACGACACTTTTTACTTAGAGGAAAATAAAAAATTATTGTTAAGAACACATACATCACCAGTTCAAATTAGAACAATGTTATCAAGTAAACCACCTTTTAAAATAATCGTTCCAGGAAGAACTTATAGATGTGACAGTGATCAGACACATGCCCCAATGTTTCATCAACTTGAAGGACTTCACATAGACAAGGGTATTACGATGGGACATCTTAAGGGTTGTCTTGATTATTTTATAAAAGAATTTTTTGAGGTTAAAAATGTAAAAATGAGGTTTAGACCAAGTCATTTTCCTTTTACAGAACCGTCAGCTGAAGTTGATATCGGATATAAAGTTGAAAAAGGAAAAATTATAATTGGAGAAGGCAATAAATGGTTGGAAGTATTAGGTTGCGGAATGGTTCATCCTAATGTTTTAAAAAATGTGAAAATAGATTCAAAAAAATATCAAGGATTCGCTTTTGGTATAGGTATTGACCGGTTGGCAATGTTAAAATATGGAATACACGACCTAAGAGCTTTTTTTGAAGCTGACTATAGATGGTTAAGTCATTTTGGATTCGATCCTTTAGATGTCCCAACAAATTATAGAGGGTTAAGCAAATGATTATTACAATCCCTTGGCTTAAAGAGCACCTCAAAACATCAGCTAAGGAGAGTGAAATTATTGATAAGCTTACAAACATTGGTCTCGAAGTAGAAGGATTAAAAGAAAACTCTGGAGAGATGGGTAAATTTAAAATTGCAAAAGTCTTAAAAGTAGAAAAACATCCTAATGCTGATAAACTAAAAGTCTGCGAGGTAACAATCGGAGGCAAAGAGATTTTAAAAGTTGTTTGTGGCGCACCTAATGTTAGAGAAGGTCTCATTACAATTTATGCTCCTCCAGGTGCAATTATACCCAAAACAAATTTTGAATTAAAAATTGCTAAAATTAGAGGTGTTGAGTCTAGAGGTATGCTCTGTTCTGAAAGTGAATTAAATTTATCTAGCGAAAACGATGGGATAATTGAAATTCGAAACAAGGAGAAAGAGTTAGGAAAAAGCTACTTTAAAAGCGGTTTACAAAAATCTATAGATATTTCTATAACCCCTAACCGCGCCGATTGCTTAGGCATCAGAGGAATTGCAAGAGATCTTTCTTCAGCAGGAATTGGAAAATTAATACAAGCTAAAAGAAAAAGTATTAAACAAGATACAAAACACCAAATTAAAACATCAATTACTAAAGAAAAAAACCAAGGTTGTGATACATTTGGGAGCTGTTATATAAAAAATATTTCTAACAGGGAAAGTCCTGAGTGGCTTAAAAATAAACTAATCGCATTAGGTTTAAAGCCTATCTCCGCTGTGGTGGATATAACCAATTATGTAATGTTTGATTTAAATAGACCATTACATGCTTACGACGCTGATAAGATAAATAAAGAGATTATAGTAAGAAATGCAAAAGAAGGTGAAGCATTTGAAGCATTAGATAATAAAATTTATAAGTTAAAAAAAGGAATGTGCGTAATCTCTGATAAATCTGGTGTTCTTGGTTTAGGAGGAATTATTGGAGGAACAACTACCTCTACTGAGTTAGAAACAAAAAATATACTTTTAGAAGCGGCTTATTTTAATCCATCATCAATAAGAAAAACAGCTAAAGTTCTTAATATAAATACCGATGCTAAATATAGATTTGAAAGAGGGATTGATCCTAACTCGATTAAAGAGGGTTTAGAGCACGCGACTGAACTAATTTTAAAAATTTGTGGAGGGAAGGCAAGTAAGTTTCAAATTACCGGGAAGATTAACCAAAAAAATAAAATAATAAATTTTCAAGTTGAAAAATTTGAGAAACTAATTGGTATTCCAATTACAGCTAATGAAGTTAGTAAAATTTTGACATCATTAGGATTCAAATGTAAAAAAAATCAAAGTTCTATTAAAGTTGAAGTCCCAAGTTGGAGACCAGATATAAGTTTGGATGAAGATTTAATCGAGGAACTAATTAGGATCAAAGGATTTAAAAATATTAAATTAGTTAGCCCAAACAAATCTAGAACTCAAGATACTTTAAACTTCAAGCAAAAACTTTTTCATCTATCGCAAAGATCTTTAGCTTCGAAAGGCTATATGGAAATAGTCACATGGTCTTTTACAGACTCAAAAATTGATAAACAGTTTTCTAAAGGTGAAAAAGAAATTCCGATATTAAATCCTATTTCTTCTGATCTAAATGTTTTAAGACGTTCGATTTTCTCTAATATAGCAATTTACCTTAAAAAAAATCAGGATAGAGGATACGAAGATCTGTCTTTATTTGAAATAGGCCCAACATTTTTTGGAAAAAATCCAGGCGAACAACAAATTGTAGTTGGAGGTTTGAAGTGTGGAAAAGTTAATAGAAAGAGCTGGCTGGACAAGGAGAGAGACGTAGATGTTTTTGATATTAAAAGTGATGCCATAAAAACTCTTGTTGAGCTCGGAATTGAAGAAAAAAATCTATTTATAAGCGACAATACAAAGAACAGTTATCACCCTGGAAGATCAGGATCAGTAACTTTAAAATCAGAAAAAGGACCCCATTTAGCTTATTTTGGAGAAATACACCCTGCAATTATAAAAAACTTAGATTATAAGGATAAAAATATTTTTGGTTTTGAAATTTTTTTGAAAAATATCCCTGAACCAAATAAAAAATTAAGACAAAGTAAAAAAAGTTTTCAAGCCTCAGATTTTCAGAAATCTCAAAGAGATTTTGCTTTCATTATTGATAACATCTTTAAAATTGGGACTCTTGAAAAAATAATAAGAGAAGTGGACACTGACCTTATACAAAAAGTATCAACTTTTGATGTTTACGAAGGAGAAAATATTCCAAAAGATAAAAAGTCAGTTGCAATTAATGTTACCTTACAAGCTATCGATAAAACTTTAACGGAAAATGATTTAGACGAAATCAGCAAAAGAATTATTGATACAGTTAGTAAGAAAACTGGCGCTACAATTAGGTCCTAATGTCAGATATAAAAAGAATACGTAATTTCTCGATAATTGCGCATATTGATCATGGCAAATCAACAATTGCTGATCGTATCATTCATAAATGTGGAGGACTTTCAGATCGTGAAATGAAGCAGCAAGTTCTTGACTCTATGGATATTGAGAGAGAAAGAGGAATTACAATTAAAGCACAAACAGTGAAACTTAATTATAAATCAAAAGATGGTAAAGATTATTTATTAAATATTATCGATACTCCTGGTCATGTAGATTTTGGTTATGAAGTAAGTCGATCTTTATCAGCGTGCGAAGGATCACTTTTAATCGTAGATAGTACTCAAGGTGTAGAAGCTCAAACTTTAGCAAATGTGTACCAAGCTTTAGAAATTAATCATGAAGTTATACCAATCTTAAACAAAATAGATTTACCGGCTTCAGACATTGAAAAAACAAAAAAAGAAATCGAGGACGTTGTGGGCATAGAAACAACTAATGCTATTTCTTGTTCTGGAAAAACAGGAGAGGGAATAGACGATATCTTGGAGGCAATTATTAATAAACTACCTCCTCCAAATGGGGCTGTGGGTGAAAAATTAAAATGTTTACTAGTAGATAGTTGGTATGACAGCTATCTTGGCGTGGTTATTCTTATCAGAGTCATCAACGGTAAACTAAGAAAAAATATGAAAATAAAATTAATGTCTAATGCCCAAGAATATGTAATTGAAAAAGTGGGTGTCTTTACACCCAAACCAAATGATATTGAGGAGTTAAGCTCAGGTGAAATTGGATTTATAATTACAGGTATAAAATCTCTTTCAGAAACAAAAGTTGGAGACACTATTTGCGATGCAAGCGATCCTATTGAAAAACCACTTCCCGGTTTTAAACCAAGTAAACCTGTTGTATTTTGTGGGTTGTTTCCGGTAGATAGTTCAGAGTATCAAAAACTTAAAGATGGTTTAGCAAAATTAAAACTTAATGATGCAAGTTTTTCGTATGAACCTGAGTCTTCTAGCGCTTTAGGATTAGGTTTTAGGTGTGGATTTTTAGGTTTATTGCACTTAGAGATAATTACCGAGAGACTTGAAAGAGAATTTGCCGTTAATCTTATTACAACTACTCCCGGAGTTATTTATAAAGTACACAAAACAAAGGGTGAGATTTTAGATTTGCAAAATCCATCAAATATGCCTGATCCATCTCAAATAGATAAAATAGAGGAACCTTGGATCAAATCTACTATCATTACTCCTGATGAATACTTAGGATCCATTATAAAAATTTGTCAGGATAAAAGAGGAATTCAAACTAACTTAAGTTACTCAGGAAAAAGAGCAGTTTTATCTTATGATCTACCGTTGAACGAAGTAGTATTTGATTTTAATGATAAATTAAAATCTATTTCAAGTGGTTATGCTAGCTTTGATTATGAGATTTCTGGATATAGGGAGGGGGATTTAGTCAAACTTGGAATTTTGGTTAATGCTGAACCAGTAGACGCTTTAGCAATGATTATCCACAAAGATTTTGCTCAGTCTACCGGAAGACAAGTTTGTGAAAAATTAAAAGATTTAATACCGAGACATAATTTTATGATACCAGTTCAAGCAGCAATCGGGGGCAAAATTATTGCTAGAGAGTCAATTAAAGGGTTCAAAAAGGATGTGTTAACCAAAATTCATGGAGGAGGCGCCACCGACCGAAAAAGAAAACTTTTAGAAAAACAAAAAAGAGGTAAAGCTAGGTCAAAACAGTTTGGTAAAGTTGAAATTCCCCAAGAGGCCTTTATTGGAGTTTTAAAAATAAATAAAGACACATAATGAAAAAAAAACTATTTATTTTTTCTAATGAGAGTATTTCAATAGACGATGATAAATATTATTGTGATAATTTAGATTTAAAATCTACTCCAGAAGGGTTAAATAAAAAATTTGAAGTCAATCTTTTTGGCAGGAAATCATTTAAAAAGAGATCTCATGAGATAAAGATAAAAAGAATAAAAATATTCAGTAATATTTTTTCATATTTATCAGAAGTAAAAATTGCTTCAAAAAACACAGATACCAAATTTTTGATAATCTCAATATCCCCCTATACATTTCTAATAGCTTTGTTTATAAAAATTCTTGGTCGAAAACCCATAGTATACTTAAGAAGCGATGGTTACGGCGAATATAGAGCCATCCTTGGTAGAATTGGTCCTTTAATTTATCATTTTATGTTTAGTCTTGTTGCTGCTGTTTCAAACTTAATTAGTTGCAGAGATTACATTCTTAAAGGAAAAAAAGGAAAAATTATTAATCCTTCTCAATTAGACTCTGTTTGGCTAAGGCAACCCAAGAATATAGAAATTAAAAATTTCAAATTATTGTACGTAGGAAGATTAAGAGTTGAGAAGGGAATTTATGCGCTGTCTGAATTAATCAAAAATAAAAGGGATATTTCCTTAACAATCATTGGGGCTGAACAAGGAAGCTCACATAAGATAAATCAAAGTAATATAAAGGTTCTTCCCACACAAAGTAATAAAACTAAATTAATCAAATACTATGATGATCATAATATCTTTATTTTACCTTCATTTACCGAGGGTCATCCAATGGTATTATTAGAAGCTTTAGCCAGAAGGAGACCCGTTGTTATTTTTAACGAAATAAAACATGTAATTGGAGACAAAAAGGGAATATTTGTTACAAAAAGAAATTTTTTGAGTTTTTTAGGAACTTTAAACAGTATTAAGAAAAACTATAAAAAGATTCAAAAAGACATGAAAAAAAACAAACTTCCAACTTACAAAGAATACATTGAAAAATTTATAAAACTTATCGATGATTTCAAATAGGAGAGGTGGCCGAGTGGTTGAAGGCGCACGCTTGGAAAGCGTGTAAACGGGAAACCGTTTCGAGGGTTCGAATCCCTCTCTCTCCGCCAGTGTTTAAATAAATTTATTTTTTCAAAATATAAAAAACGTTATCAGAACCTATTTTTTGAAAATCATCCCTATGTAATAATATTTTTTTAAATAATATTTTAAATCCTATCCTTTTAACTCTGTTCTCGAATGATTTTTGAGAATGAAAATTAAACAGGTGGTCAAATTGGGGAATATTTTTAGCTGTAGTACAGATTAACTTTGAGCCTTTTTTCATACTAAAGAATATATTTTTTAGAAACTCGAAAGGCTTTGACAAATGTTCTAAAAATTCGATTGCAAAAATTGTATCTAAGTTTTTAATTGAAAAGTTATAATTTTTTTTTCTGAAATTTTTCTTTTTTATTATATTGAAAATAAAATTTGATGATCCAGGGTCATAAGCTAAATAATATTTTAGTTTTTCTTTTAAAATAAAAATTTCGAGCCCTGTTCCCACTCCCACAAATAAACAATTCTTCGATATTTTTATTTTAGAAATTTGTTCCATAATGCCAAATCTGTGATTAGTTACTAAACAGGAAATTATCAATGCAAGTTCATACGAAATTCTATCTACTTTCTTTAATCTTTTATTTAATCTATGAGGGTATTTTTTTGTTTTTACAAAATTTTCACAATCTTTAGAGTACGATTTTAAAAAATTAAAATATAAATTTAAAATTTTCTTGTGGCTTAATTTATGATATTTGCAATAAATATTTAAAAATTTATCAATTTTTTTATATAATTTTTTTTGTTGATGGTTAAATGAATTAGATACATTTGAATAAAAAAATTTTAATCTAGCATCTTTTTTAATTAAAGAATTAATCATAAAGGTCTAAGTTATTTTTTTTTCTTTAAAATAAGATCTACCATTTCTCCTACATTTTTTAGTTCAGCTATCTCTGATACTTTAAATTTTATTTTAAACATTCGCTCAATATTTAAAATTATATTTATATGAGCGAGTGAGTCCCAATTTTTAATATTTTTAGCGGATGAATTGAATTTAATCCTCAACTTTTTATTTTTGAAAATTTTTATAAATATTGGACTTATTTTTTTTAAAATTTCCTCTTTATTTTTCATTATTTATTTTAATCAATTTAACTCTCTTATTAGAATCTGATATTTTTGGATAAAAAAATATTTCTTTTTTCCAATTCAATCCCCTTTTACAATTTTTTTTTAGAAAATCCTCTACTAATTTATTTTTATTGGTTTTTTTGAATAAAATTGCCACTTCCTTATTGAAATTTCTTAATAAAGATTTAATGACAAAATTAAAGAAATTAATTTCAATTTCTCTACCCAAGGCTCTACAGCTCATTGCAAAACTTTTTATTATTATTTTTTCGTTTTTATTTTCTGCAATTATTAAGCCAATAATTCCGTAATTACCAAATTTATCTTTAGCGGAGCATTGATAAATTGAATTGCTTTTATTTTTAAGAAGCTTTCTTAAGTTTTTTTCATCATATCTAATTGCACTAGAATTAAATTGATTTGTTCTTTGCGAAAGCTGTGCAAGCCTTGTAAGATTTTTTATTGAATTTTTTTTGATTTCGAGAACAATGTTTAGGCTTTTTATATATTTGTTAAAATTTTTATGTTTTTCTTTTACTGTTGATCTTTTAAATTCATCTTCATAAAGTTTTTCTCTTAGCGCGTCTTCCTTAGTGAATTTAATATTTTCTGGTAATAATATTTTATCTATATTTTTAAAATAATTTTCAAATTCAAGAATATTTTGTGTATCAATTGTAGGAATCATTGAATTAATACTTTCAATTTCAAAATTTGAGTCATCAATGAACAAACTATTTTCTGGAGAAAGGTTTAATTTTTTATGAATTTCTAAAATATTTTTATATTTATCATCCCAATTTGCTTTTATTATCAGAAAATCATTTAATTTAAGTTTCATTTTCCTTTTATGATAATTGAAAACATTTCTGATAGAGACAATGTCATTTTTGGTGCATAAACAAAGAATGATACCCTTTTTTTTTAATTCCTTGATTTTTTTTTGAAAAATTAAATAATTTATTTTTAATAAATTATTCTTGAAGTTTATATTTTTGTATCCCGCCTCATCAATTATCCCATTCCACAAAGTATTATCAGCATCAAGGATTAATAATTTATATTTACTTCTTAAAATTAATTGTAATTTTATAAAAATAATATTTGAAGCAATTCTTAAACCTAAACCGCTAAAAGGAAACATTGAGCTTTTCCAATATCTTAGATCGAATATATTTTTCGTAGAGTGAAATTTAAGAATTTCACTTCTAAAATCATAAAAATTAAGAATCTTTTTTTTGAGCTTTAAGATTTGACTTTGTACCTTGTTATTGTTGATTTTATGGGTAATGAATTTTTGATGAGATAAAATAAACCAATTAATATTTTCTATTTTATTTACTCTAAGCTGCTTTGAAATTTCTTCTATTAAGTTTTTAAAAAGTAAAAATGAGTCCTTAATTTTTTTTTTATGAATATTTGATACAAAGCTTTCGAATGATAAAAAAATTAAAATTCCATCATATTCTTTTAATTTTTTTGAAGTCATCCTTAGGAGTTCAGGTAGTGCTGAGTCGTAGCTTGAATAATCAAATTTCGCCTTTATACCTTTATTTTGAAATTTATCCTCAATTTCATTGAATACGGGTTCGATAGTGTAATTTCTCAAAATTAGGAATTTCTTTTTTTGCATTTTTTTGAGTTATCTATTTTAAATTTTGATATTTAAGAATTTATACCTTATTTATACGATTAGTAATAATATTTTCATAATAATGCTATTTAACAGCTATATATTTATTTTTATTTTTTTACCAACCGCTTTAATAAGCTTTTATTTTTTAATAAATTTTACTCGCAATACTTTCAGAGTTGATTTTTTAATAATCATTTCACTATTATTTTATTCGTGGTGGAATATAAAATATTTATTTTTACTAATTTTTTCTATTATCTTAAATTTTTTCATTGGAAATTTATTAATTAAAGATAATAATAAATTAAAACTTTTTTTTGGAATTTTTATCAACCTTCTTATTTTAGGATATTATAAATATACAAATTTTTTTATAGAAAATATCAATGTATTTTTTAATAAGAATTATATAATTGAAACTATAATTTTACCATTAGGAATATCATATTTTACGTTTCAACAAATTACATATCTTGTTGATTGTTACCTAGGGAAAGTTTCAGATCAAAACTTAAGGAGATATTTTTTGTATGTTTGTTTTTTTCCTCAAATTGTTACTGGTCCAATAGTAAGACATGGTTTTCTCATGCCACAAATTAAAAATCAAATTTCGAAAAATTTTGACATAAATCATTTAAATGTTGGTATCACAACTTTTGCTGTTGGTTTATTTAAAAAAGTTGTTTTAGCAGATAACCTTGCACTTTATGTAAATCCATTTTTTAGTTCAGTTGAATCTGGAATACCTTTAAACTTTTTTGATGCTTGGGTGGGCGCAATTGGTTATGCATTCCAAATTTATTTTGATTTCTCCGGTTATACCGACATGGCTTTAGGCATTGCGTTAATGTTTGGTTTTATTTTACCAATTAATTTCTTTTCACCTTTCAAGGCAAAAAATATTAGTGAGTTTTGGATCTGTTGGCACATAACTCTTAGCAATTTAGTTAGAAATTATTTATATTTTCCTCTTTCCATGTATTTTTCAAGATTATCTGGAATAAAAAATTTCGGATTCGCAAAAGATTTCTTACTTAGTTTAATGATTCCAACGCTCATTTCATTTGCGTTAATTGGATTATGGCATGGAGCAGGCTGGAATTTTATATTATTTGGAGTCATAAATGGTTTTTATATAATAATATTTAATTTATGGAAAAATTTTAAAAATAATCATTTAAAAGAACAGAAAAATAATTTTAAAGATTTTTTTGCTCAATTGATAACTTTTTTATCGGTGGTATTAGCCTTAATAGTTTTTCGATCTAATTCTATAGAAAGTTCCCTAGAATATTTTAAAGCGATTTTCGGATTTGGAAAATTAGATTTGATTGATTTATTTCAAGTTGGATTATTTGCATCTCAGCCTTATCATGGAATATTTTGGCTAATCATTAGTTTTATGATAATTTTTTTATTTCCTAATACACAAGAGTTTTTATTTAAAAATATTAAAAATGAGTTTAATGATGAAAATTTATTAAGAAAAAGAAAAAGTTTTATCAATATAAAATGGAAGCCAAATGTACTCTGGTCGCTATTTACAGTTTTAATATTAATTACAAGTATATTATTTTTAAACCGAGAAAGTGAATTTATTTACTTACAATTTTAAATATGAGAAATAAATTTTATAAAAGTTATTTTTTTAAGACGATTGCACTGTTAACTATTTTGGTGGTTTTTATAGCGGCATTTAATTTTACTATTGATCCAGAGAAAATATATACATCTAAAAAAAACTTAAATAAAAATGAATTAAATCTTGAAGAAAAATTAAATAAGCTAATTTTAGAAAGAGGATTTTTAGTTTATAAAGATAAAAACTGGAACGATAGAGATTTGTACAACCTCTTCTCTAAAAGATATAAAGATAAAGATTGTATTGTTTTTGGCGCTAGTTCGGTTGTTTCAATAAGCGTTGTTCAAAACCCACGCGTATTAGATAAATATTGTAATTCATTACTTAATTTAGGTATGCCTGGCGCAACTTTTGAGGATTATTTTGCACTATCAAATAACTTTTCCCCATCCGATACAAAAAAAAAGAAAATATTTTTATCTATTCATCCTTTCACACTAAATTTTAACAAAGACAATAGGTGGGTTAAAAACTCTGAGAGTTATTACGAATTTATTGAAAATATCAAATTTGAGACAAAAAAAATTGAAAAAAATAAAACCCAAGATCAATTTTTTTCAAAATCAATTAAAAATTTATTTAGCTATGAATATTTTAAAACCTCTTTAAAAATTTATCTTAAAAAAGATATAAACGAAAATTATATAACAACAAATTTAGATGGGGTTAATTTAGAGAAAACTAATGTAATTTTATTTGATGGAAGTAAGAAAAAAAGAGAGCTAGATAAGAATTCAAAAAATGTAGAAATCGATCTAAACACTATAAATTATAAAATTTCTTTGGATAAACTTTTAGATGAGGACGTTCTTAATTTGCTGTTAAAATATAAAAAATATTTTGAAAAAAATAGTGAGATTATTTTTCTTTTAACGCCTTATCATCCAGATGTATTCAAATTAAAAAATGAACCAATTTTTAAAGCTATTGAAATTGTAGAGACTGTAGTACATGAATTTTCAAGAACGAATCAAATTGATGTTGTTGGATCTTTTAATCCTAACAAAATGAATTGTGCCAAACACGAATTTTTTGATGCCTCCCATCCTTCGAATAAGTGTTTAAAAAGATTGGAAAAAGCGTATTTTAGTTATTCAAAATAAAATCTATTATCCACATACAACTGAAAAGAGACTAATAAGTTTTCACGAGATAGAATATTATATTTTTAAGGGTAGTGGAGGGAGACTGAAACTGCCCTTGCTCCATTAAACTCTTTTAATTCCAATTACTTTAAGTTTTGCAGTTTGACTTATTTTTTTTATAGTTTGACTTATATTCATAATTACAGTTTTCCTCATTGGTCCATAAGCATGTATTAATTTTTGTTTTGATAAAGCTAATGCAACATGCCCCTTCCAAAAAATAATATCGTTTTTTTTAATATTTTTTAATTGAATATTTTTTTTAAAATATTTTACCTGATCTTTTGCATCTCTTGGGCAAAATTTATTATTAAAATTAAAAAATATTTGTATCAACCCGGAGCAATCAATCCCTTTATAAGATTTTCCTCCCCACTTATATTTTACATTCCTAAATATAGTAATTTTTTTAAAAAGATTTTTTTCTTTAAATGACACATGCTTAGTGTCACTGTTTTTTATCCAACCTCTATCAAATTTTAAAAAAATACCTTTTTTTCTTGTAACTTTAATTTTTGAACCAAATGATAACTCATATCTTTTTTTTTTAAAATTTGGGGAATTATAAACATTTGCTTTCAAAACACTTATTTTATGAGAAGGGATTAAATAATTACGAAAATTTTTATTTTGTATATATCCTTTGTAATTGTCTTCTTTTATCTTAATTTTGAGCCACTTTCTTGTTTTTTTTAAAACTGAAAAACTATCTCCGTAAATCATTTGCGTAACTATTTCAGATTTTGTTGAAGCGCTTTTATAAAGGTTTATAATGCTAAAATTATTAGTAAAATATTTAATCATTTAAATTTAGCTTATCTTTTATCAAATATAGAAATATCAAAGATGGAATTACCATCACTGCAGTGATGATAAAGAATATTCCCCAATCACCATTGAGCCAATCAACTAGAGCTCCTGAGGACGAAGCCAAGGTAGTTCTTCCTGCAGTTCCAATTGACGCAAGTAAAGCATACTGTGTAGCAGTATAAGTTCTGTCTACTAACATTGAAATGAATGCAACGAAAGCAACTGTAGCAAATGCAGCAGCCATATCGTCAAATATAACAGCAATAGCAAATAACCATTCAGATTTTCCTGACCAAGCTAATAATGAAAATAACAAGTTTGTAGCAGCCATTAATATTCCTGATAAAAACATGGCTTTTATAACGCCAGACCTGATTGCGAAAAGTCCACCTAGTAGAGTAAAAATTACAGTGGTAATCCAACCTAGACCTTTCGAATAGAGAGCGATGTCAGACTTTGTAAAGCCTATTTCCTTATAAAAAATTACAGACATTCTACCGAGGAAAGCCTCACCAATTTTAAAAAGAAAAACAAAACCTAATATTGCAATCGCAACATTGAAACCATTTTTTTTAAAAAAACTTACCACTGGGCCAATAACGGTCCCAGTTAACCAAGCTATTATTTTTGTTATGAAATTCGATTTACCTATTTTATCTTGAATTATCTTATCATTTTGTCTTTGGATTTCAGTCCTATCCGTCGGTTGGGGTTCATTGATGAACATTAATCCAATATTGCAAATAATAATAAAAATCCCCAAAACTAAAAAGGTTAATTGCCAGTAGTTTTCAAAACCAGAATTTTGTAAAAATTCAGCAGTATTCAGCGCGACCATCCCACCTAATTTATATCCAGTCCACCAACCCACCACTGCCATAGCAGCACCAGCTTGCATTGCCTTACCCTCAGTCTCTCCGATTTGTTCAATCCTTAAAGCATCAACTGTAATGTCTTGAGTAGCGGAAGCAATTGCAATTATAAGACCAATACTTATAACTAGTGTCAAATTAGCAGTCGGGTTTACTAAACTCCAGCAAACTAAACTTAAAAGTATTATAGTTTGCATGGTTACTATCCATCCGCGTCTATGACCTAATTTTTTTGTTAACCAAGGAATTTTAATTCTATCTACAATTGGAGCCCACAGATAATTAAAAGCATATACAGCAAATATTAATCCAGCCCATCCAATTGTACTTCTACTTAAACCGTCTTCTTTTAACCAAAGGCTTAGACTGCTTCCAATTATAACCCACGGAAAACCGCTTATTGCACCAAGTAATAATATTTTTATCATTCTACGATCAAAATAAACGGAGAATGTTTCAGCTAAAGTTTGTTTTTTATAAATTTCCATAATCAATTTCTCCAAAAAGATGGAAAGAAAAGAACGAGAACTGCAAATAGCTCTAATCTACCAAGTAACATTCCTGTTGCTAAGATCCATTTTGATAAATCTGGTAAATTTTTGTAATTACCATCAGGCCCAATTATTTCACCTAAACCAGGGCCAACATTCGAGATTGAACTAGCAGCACCAGATATTGAGGTAACAAAATCTAATCCACTTATTGAAAGTAGCATTGCGATAATTAAAAAAATAAATAAAAAAGAGAAAATAAAGATAATTACAGATCTAATAAAGTCATCTGAAATTTTTTGGTTGTTATACTTAGTTATGATTACGCTATTTGGATAAATTAATTTTTTCACTTGATTTTTAAGAAAAATTAAAAGCATTTGTAATCTAAAAATCTTTATTCCACATGCTGTTGATCCTGCACATCCGCCGATAAACATCAAGAATAAGAAAAAAATTAAAGAAAATTTTCCCCATAGACCAAAATCGTCAGTTACGTACCCTGTGCCTGATAAAATAGAAATGACGTTGAATGAAGAAATTCTTATTTTTTCAAATAAATTACTCTCATAATTTATGAACAATAAGTATATGAACATAATTAATATTGATAAAGTCAAAAGATATAGCAAACCTTTAATTTGAACATCTTGAAAAAATATTTTTTTATTTCCCTGAGAAAATTTTAAATAAGATATAAAGGGTATGCTCCCCAAAATAATAAATATGCTTGCTACAATTTCTATATTCGAATTTTTAAAAAAACCAATCGAGTCATTATGAGTTGAAAAACCACCAGTTGCTATAGTTGTCATCGCGTGACAAATGCTGTCAAATATTGACATTCCAAATATCCAATAAAAAAAACCACAAAATAGAGTAAGAATTATATAGGTTGAAATTATGATGGTTGCCACTTCAATAGTTCTAGGTAAAATTTTTTCCGTGCTATCTGGACCTTCCATTTTAAAAAGTTGCATGCCACCAACCTTTAGTAATGGTAAAATTGTTATTGCCATTACGACAATACCTATACCTCCAAGCCATTGCATAATAGCTCTCCATAAAAGAATGCTTTTTGGGCTATTATCTAAATCCGATATAATCGTAGCTCCTGTAGTTGTTATGCCTGACATACTCTCAAAAAAAGCGTCACTAAATGAAAATGTTTGACTGGATAATATAAATGGTAAGCTACCAAAAATTGCGACTGTCACCCAAGCAAGAGTTGAGAATAGAAAAGTTTGTCTAAGATTTAATTTTAAATCTTTATCTAGATTAGCCAATATACATAAAATTCCAATAAATATTGTTACGAAAGAGGATGATATAAAACTGTGGCTATTTTCTTTATATAAAACTTGCATAGAGTAAGGCGCCAACATTGAAAGCCCCAACACTATGAGCAATATTCCGATTAAGAAAAAAACTGTTTTGTTGCTAGCCATTAAAAACGAGATTATTTAAATAGTTTCAAAATTCAACTTAATATGTAGTAATTATATCTGTATTTTGCATATAAAATTTAATAAACCTGTACTATGCTGAATAATAACTTAATTCAATCTACTTCGTCCTGGCCATTTGTTGAAATTAGAAAGCTTTTAAAAGATAGAAAAGATATCATAAAAAAAAAGGGTAAAATTACTTTTCAAACCGGATATGGACCAAGTGGTTTACCTCATATAGGAACATTTGGAGAAATAGCCAGGACTACTATGATGATCAATGCTTTAAATCACATAGAAAATATTGATCATGAGCTTATTACTTTTTCTGATGACATGGATGGTTTAAGAAAAGTCCCTGATAATATTCCTAACGATAAAGTTTTAAAAGATAATCTAGGTAAACCCTTAACAGACATTCCTGATCCTTTTAAAAAATTTAATAGTTTTGGAGAGCATAATAATGAGATGCTAAAAGAATTTTTGAATAAATTTAAATTTAAATTCACTTTCAAAAGTTCAACAGAAAATTATAAAAATGGAGTTTTTAATAAATCATTATTAAGAGTTGCTGAAAAATATGAAGAGGTGATGAATATTATTTTACCAACTTTAAGAGAGGAAAGAAGAAAAACATACTGTCCATTTTTACCAATTTGCCCAAAATCTGGAATAGTACTTGAAATACCATTATTAGAGGTAGACAAGAAAACTGGCACGGCAGTTTTTGATAATAATGGAGAAAAAATAGAAACAAGTATTTTAAACGGAAATGCTAAGCTTCAGTGGAAAGTTGATTGGGCAATGAGATGGTTCACTTTCGATGTTGATTTTGAAATGTACGGTAAAGATTTAACCGAGAGTGCCATTTTATCAAATAAGATTTGTAAAATTCTTGGAAAAAATCCTCCAAATGGTTTTGCTTATGAACTTTTTTTAGACGAAAAAGGAGAAAAAATATCAAAGTCAAAAGGAAATGGGATTTCCATTGAACAATGGCTTAGATATGCATCACCAGAAAGCTTGTCTTTATATATGTACCCTAATCCAAAAAGAGCAAAAAAACTCTATGCAGAAGTTGTGCCTAAAACAGTTGATGAATATTTAACAAGTATTGAAAAATATCCAAGTCAAAAAGAAAAAGATCAAATTTTAAATCCAGTTTGGCATGTGCATAATGGAAAGCCCCCAGAGGAGAAAGTCGTCATGCCTTTTTCGATGCTATTAAATTTAGTTGGTTCCAGTAATGCCGATAATAAAGAAATTTTGTGGAAGTTTATAAATAGATTTCATAAAGAAATAAAACCGAAAGATTACCCTATATTAGATGGATTAACTGAGTTCGCAATTAATTACTTTAAAGATAAAGTTGAACCGAATAAAAAATTTAAAAAACCTTCAGCAAATGAAAAAAAAGCATTAGAAAATCTTGTTACAAAATTATCTGAAATTAAACAAAATTTAAAACCAGAGGAAATTCAAACAATTGTTTATGCAACTGGTAAAGAAAATGGATATGATAAAAACCTAAGAGACTGGTTTAAATTAATTTATGAAGTAGTATTTGGAGAGGAAAACGGACCTAGGATGGGGTATTTTGTCAGTTTCTTTGGATTGAAGGAGACAATTGAGTTAATGAAAGATAAAATAAGTAATAATTAATGTTTTCAATTTTAAGACCTTATATATTTTCATTAGATCCAGAAGTAGCTCATGATCTAGCTATTAAATCTTTGAAAGCAAATATTCTTCCAAAAAGTTTTTTTAATGTTGAAAGCGAAGAAATGCTTGAGATAAGTCTTTTAGGAAAAACAATTCCAAATCCGATAGGTTTAGCAGCTGGTTTTGATAAAAGTGCTGAAGTCTACAATTCTCTTTTTAAATTTGGTTTCGGTTTTATTGAGGTAGGCACTGTTACTCCAAAACAGCAATTGGGAAATCCTAAACCAAGAATATTTCGATTAGAGAAAGATCAAGCGCTAATAAATCGTCTTGGATTTAATAATCATGGGTCAGAAACTGTTTCAAAAAGAATATCAAATAATGACCCAGATGGCTTATTGGGAATTAACATTGGTCCGAACAAAGAAACAAAAAATAAAGAGGATGATTATTATATTTGCCTTTCAAGACTTGCAATGCACGCCGGATATATAACAATTAATATCTCCTCCCCGAACACTGAGGGTTTGAGAAATTTTCATGATCAAGAGGAGATGAAAAAACTTTTATCTGGAATAAACAAAATCATAAAAGAAAAAAAAATTGATTGTCCGATAGCAATAAAAATTTCACCAGATATTAATGATAATGAAATTGGTAAAATAGTAGACTTAGTAAGTATCCATAAAATACAAGGTATAATAGTTTCCAATACAACAGATAGTAATCGCGATAATCTTTTCGATGTTAAAAAACACGAAACTGGAGGGTTATCAGGACAACCACTTAAAGATATTTCGACAAATTTAATTAAAAAATTCTACAAAGAAACCAAAGGTAAGATTAAGATAATAGGAGTTGGAGGAGTAGATTCTGGTGAAAGTGCTTTTGAAAAAATATCAGCAGGTGCCGATGCTGTGCAATTATATACAGGCATGGTATACAAAGGGCCGGGAATTGTTAAAGAAATAAAGAAAGACTTAATATCAATTTTAAAAAAAGAAAATCTCAAAAATATAAGTGAAGCAGTTGGAATTAACGCTTGACCCTTAGGTCTACAAGAACTATATAACACGTGGAAAAATTATGTCTAAAAAATGTGAATTGACAGGAATATCACCCTTAAAAGGTCACAACGTTAGTCACGCGAAAAATAAAACTAAAAGAAGGTTTTTGCCCAATTTAAAGAAAGTCACATTTAGAAGCGATATCTTAAAAAAGGATATCAAATTAAATGTAGCGAACGCTGCGCTTAGAACTGTCGACTTCAAAGGGGGTTTGGACAAGTTTTTAATATCAGCAAAAAACGCTAAACTATCAAAAAAAGTTAAAAAGATTAAAGCATCAATTTCAGCAAAATCATAATTCAAAAATGAATTTATTTTATAAACTCTCCCTACTAATGGGTTTGGTTGTAGTTCTCTCAAACTATTTAGTTCAGTTTCCAATCCAATATTTTGGATTAAATGAAATCTTAACTTATGGTGCTTTTAGTTACCCGATAACTTTTTTAATCACAGATTTAGCAAACCGCGCTTACGGCAAATTGGTTGCGAGAAAAATTGTATATATTGGTTTTACTATTGGAGTGCTCCTCACAATATTTGTATCGACTAATTTTTCAGATATTATTTCTATTAGGATCGCTGTCGGCTCCGGTGTTGCATTTTTTATTGCTCAAAACTTAGATATTCAAATCTTTAACTCTTTAAGAAAAAAAATATGGTATGTAGCTCCTCTTGTATCATCAATAATTGGATCTGTAACAGATACATTACTATTTTTTTCAATTGCTTTTTATGCAACAGGAATACCTTGGGTGACTTTAGCTTTCGGAGATTTAGCCGTTAAGCTATTTATAGCACTGGCAATGTTAATTCCATTTAGATTACTAATTAACAAAATAAAAGACTTTTCTGAAAGTTCGGTTTCAGAAATAAAGAATTAGTGAATTGTTTTTTTATTTTTTTCGACAAATAGATCAGTTAGCTGATTTATCATTACATCACCTAAATCCTGAACATCTGTAATTTTTACAGCTTGATTATAGTATCTTGTAACATCATGACCAATACCAATAGCTAATAATTCAATGTTTGTTTTATTCTCAATCCATTTGACTGTTTTTTTTAGGTTAGACTCAAGATAGTCACTTGTATTCGTTGACAAAGTAGAGTCATCCACTGGAGCCCCATCTGAGATAACCATAAGGATTTTTCTTTCTTCTTTTCTTCTATTCATTTTATTGTAAGCCCATTTAAGTGCCTCACCATCAATGTTTTCTTTTAATAACCCCTCTTTAAGCATTAGACCCATATTATTTTTAGCTTGTCTCCAAGGTGTGTCCGCTGATTTATAAATAATGTGTCTAAGATCATTTAATCTTCCTGGTAAAGTTGGTTTATTATTTTTCATCCATTTTTCTCTAGAAGATCCTCCTTTCCAATGTTTTGTAGTAAAGCCAAGTATTTCTACTTTGACTGCACATCTTTCTAACGTCCTTGATAATATATCAGCGCAGATTGCTGCTACTGAAATTGGTTTACCTCTCATTGAACCAGAGTTATCAATTAAAATTGTTACTAATGTATCTTTGAACTCAATATCTTTTTCTTTTTTAAAAGATAAAGAATTAAATGGATCCATAATTATTCTTGGCAATTTTGATGTATCTAATAAACCTTCCTCAAGGTCGAAATTCCAAGATCTATTTTGTTTGGCCAAAAGTTTTCTTTGCAACTTGTTTGCAAGTTTAGAAATGAAATTTTTTAGTTGTAATAATTGCTGATCTAAATTTTTTCTTAGTCTAGTAAGTTCTTCAGTATTCTCCAATTCCTCAGCTTTAATAATTTCATCAAATTCTTCAGTGTAGGTTTTATAATTTAAGTCACCTAAAGCACTTTTCCCTTTTTTTCTTAAATCTTGTTTAGAACTGTCTTCTATTTCAATATTTTCCTCAGCCTGGTCTGATTCCTTAGCTTCATTTTCAAGATCTGGCATGGTAGAGTCTATAGACATTTCCTCTTGCTTATCCGCTTTTTCTTTTGCCTGTTTTTCATGATTATCTGGTTTATTTTGTTTATCATCGTTATTTTTTTCATCATCTTTTTTTTCCTCCTCATCTAGATTTTCATCGAGATTCATATTTGCAATAAGCTCAGAAATAAGAGAATTAAATTTTTCTTGATTTAAGGTAAATTCATTTAATTGACTGATCTTACTTTTAAATTTCTCATTTAAATCCTTTTTGTATGATTTTAGTTTTTTGTCGATTTGAACGTTACTTTTAAAATCAAGAAATTTTGTTCTCAAATAATTTTCAAAAGACTCAATAATTTTATCTTCACTGCTTTTAAGATCTAAGTTATTTACTCTATCTTGGTAAAAAGTTTCAATATTGTTTTTTACTCCTTTAAAATAGCTAGTTCCAATTTTTTCACATCTAATTTTTTCTGAAATACTATATAACTGTTTAGATATATTTCCTTCCGGCTCATATTGTTTAAATACTTTTGGATTAGAGAATCTATGTCTCAAGGATTTTGAATCTGCTATCGCTCTTATTTGATTATAATTTAATTTATTATTAACAGGGCTTAGTTCTGGCAGTCTAATTGAGTTTGTTCCAGATTTGGAATTATCATTGCCAAAAGAAACTTCGATTTTTTCAGAATTAGATAATGATCTTACTGTAGAACTTATCGCAGTTTTAAAATCAGCTATTTTTTCTTTCTTATTTTCCACTTTATAAAGTGATATTGATAGATGACTCTGGTAAATCTTCACCAAAACATCTCTGGTAATACTCAGAAATAATTTTTTTCTCTAATTCATCACATTTATTTAAAAATGTAATCCTAAAAGCATATCCTTGATCTTTAAAAATACTTGTATTCTCTGCCCAATGTAAAACTGTACGAGGACTCATAACAGTAGAGATATCACCATTAATAAATCCTTTTCTTGTAAGATCAGCAACTTTGATCATATTAGAAAGAAGTTCCTTCCCATCTTTATTATTAAGATCTTTGTTTTTTGCTAAAACTATTTCTAATTCTTTTTCAAATGGAAGGTAATTTAGTGTGGAGACAATATTCCATCTATCCATCTGACCTTGGTTAATTTGTTGAGTGCCGTGATAGAGACCCGTAGTATCTCCTAAGCCTACTGTATTAGTGGTCGCAAATATTCTGAAAAAATCATGTTGTTCTAATACCTTATTTTTATCTAACAAAGTAAAATTACCATCACTTTCCAAAATTCTTTGAATTACAAACATTACATCTGGTCTGCCGGCATCATACTCATCGAAGACAAGGGCAACAGGGTTTTGAATTGACCATGGCAAGATACCTTCTTTAAACTTAGTAACCTGCTTCCCATCTTTTAAAATAATTGCGTCTTTGCCTATCAAATCAATTCTGCTTATATGACTGTCTAAGTTCACTCTTACACATGGCCAATTTAGTCTTGCAGCCACTTGTTCTATATGAGTAGACTTACCTGTTCCGTGATAACCTTGAATTAAAACTCTTTTGTTAAAAGAGAAACCAGCCAATATTGCTAACGTAGTATCTTTATCGAACTTGTAATCAGGGTCAATTTTTGGAACATATTCATTTTTCTTCGAGAAAGCACCAACCTTCATATCGCTTTCAAAACCAAAAGTTTGTTTGACTGATAATTTCATATCAGGTTTTTGTATAAACTGTTCTGAACTCATTTTTTTCCTAAAGTTTTTTTAAGTTGACTATAAGCCAATGTAATTTTTTTTAGCTTGTCTTCAAACTTTTTATTTCCTTGGTTTTTATCAGGATGGTATTTTTTTACAAGTTCTTTGAATTTTGAGTGTATTTGCTCCCATTTAACATCCTGATTTAAATCCATTACTTGTAAAGCATCTTTATCCTGCTGAGAAACTTTTGTTCTTTTAAAATCTCTAAAATTTGAGCTTTTAAAGATGTTTAATTTATCATCTAAAGCATTATTCCATAACATATTGAAAAAGTTGTCAGAAGATCCAAAAGTTTTTGTAGATTTATGCCATGTTAAGTCAGATTTAATAAAAAATTCTATTTCTTGGTCATTCATATTTTCGAAGTAATTCCAATTTCGATTAAAAATTTTAATGTGATTTAAACAAAGTAATCTATATTTTTTGCTATTATCTTTTTCCACAGGCGCTTTATACGCCCCAATTTCATTACAATTTTCCCAATCACAAATTATTTTCATTGAATAATTCTATATAGTAAAATTAAAAAAATGAAAAATTATTTTGAAGAAATTTGTGAGAAAATAAATAATCAAATAAAAATTGAGGACATTAAAATTGTTGATAATTCTCACAAGCACAGGGGGCATAAATCATTTACTCCAAATAAATTTCACTTACATTTGAAGATTAAATCTCTATATTTAAACTCTATATC
Source organism: uncultured Pelagibacteraceae bacterium (assembly GCA_902537845.1). Lineage (GTDB taxonomy): Bacteria > Pseudomonadota > Alphaproteobacteria > Pelagibacterales > Pelagibacteraceae > Pelagilacustribacter. The sequence continues at coordinate 32,531 of CACBDC010000002.1, read as the reverse complement.
AAGAGTGAGCGCTCAAAAAATGATAATGAAAATTTTAAGTCAGGATCTTAAAACAAAAATTCATGCCTTAGAGATTAGTATTGAGAAATAATTTTACTGATCTTTTTTAAATATTGTATTGAAACTTTATTTTTATTAGGCAAAGTAGGTTTACCTATATCTTTCAAGAGAATAAAATTTATTTTGTCATCATCATTTTTTTTATCATTTTTAAGATAAGTGATTAAATTATTAATTGAGTTTTTTTTTGAATATTTTTTAAAAGTATAAGCCAAACCATTTTGCAAATAAATATTTTTAATTTGGTTTAGTGTCTTTGGTGAGCAAATATTCTTTAAAGTAGAAAGTTTGGTTTCTAAAATCATGCCAGATAAAACAGCTTCCCCATGAGCAATTTTTTTGGAGTAATTATTTTTAACTTCAATAGCATGAGCAAATGTATGACCGAAATTTAGAGTCATTCTTAAACCTTTTTCGTTAAGGTCTTGAGTTACGAAATGAATTTTTATTTCACAGCTTTTTTTAATTGCATAAGCTAACTCTTTACTTTTTTTATTGAAGATCGACTTACTATTTTTTTCCAACCAATAAAAAAACTTTTTATCTTTAATAATTGCGTGCTTCAAAATTTCAGCATAACCACAAATCATTTCTTTTTTAGATAAAGAATTTAAAAGAGATGTGTCGCTTAAAACTAATTTTGGCTGATAGAATGATCCTATAAGATTTTTTCCATGACTTGAGTTTACTCCAGTTTTTCCTCCTATAGCCGCGTCAACCTGGGCAAGTAATGTTGTGGGAACATTAATGAAATTAATTCCTCTTTTAAAAATACTCGCTACAAAACCCGCTACATCCCCAGTGATACCACCACCAACACCAATCACTAAGTCGGATCTGTTAAAATTTTTATTCAGCAATATTTTTAGAAAAAAATTAATTGTATGCAGTGATTTATTTTTTTCGTTTGCAACGAATGGTAAAAATAAAAGGTTATAATTTTTTAATTTTTTTTTTAAATCTTTTTTAAATTTCACAGGAATATTTCGATCAATTATTAGAGCTATTTTTTTTGTTTTTGGGCAAAGCGATCTTATTCGTTTTGGCAAAACTTTTAGGGAATTATTACCTACTATAATTGTATAATTGCTGCTTTTACTTTTAAATTTAATTTCCTGATTTTTCATAAAAAACAAGTATTTTTTTCGCTATTTCTTCAGACCTTAAAGATCTACATTTAATTCTATGATCAGCCTCATTATAAATTTTTTTTCTTTCAAAATAAATTTTTTTAACAGTTTCACTTATATTTTTATTAAATAAAAGTGGTCTTTGTCTACTTTTCTTTAATCTTTTAATCAATTCTTCCAGTGGAACGTCTAGCCAAAAACTAAGAGACACTTTTTTAGCATAACTCCTTATTGAACTACTTAAAAAAGCTCCTCCGCCTAAGGAAATTACAGAGTTATTTTTTTTTAATTCTGCAAGAGTAATTTCACTCTCAATTTTCCTAAAGTAATTTTCACTTTTATTTTTGAATATTAAATTTATCGAACAACCTTCTTTAATCTCGATAAGCTTATCAATATCTACAAAGTTATAATTAAGCTTTTTGGCTAAAATTTTACCAATAGTTGATTTGCCTACTCCCATCATTCCTGTTAAAATTAGGTTTTTAGGCAATTTAACATCCTTTTTGATTTTGAATTTTCATAAATATGTCTTATTTATTGAGTTTAAATTAAATCTTACAGTATGCAACTTAAATACAATAGGCAGCCAAGTTTAGGAAGTTCTATAATTAAAACTTTAGTAAAGTTATTATTAGTAATTGTTATTTTTATTGTTGCGATTTTTTTAATTGAAAAAATAAGTTTTCCAAGTCCAGAAAAAAAATACCAAATTGATGTAACAAATGAAATTAAAAAGCTTTAGTTATTTATTAGGCTTATTAATTATTTTTTCTTTTTCACCAATTTTGAGTGAAGAGAAAATAGATATTTGGAAAAATAAAAAGGAAGTTACAAATGAATCTCTACAGAAAGAGAATGAAGCTTCGCAATCTCAATCTAACTCACAATCATCTCAAACAATCAAAGCGTTGGAAAAAATTCAAATTCAAGAAGGCGCCTCAATTCAATCAAATCAACAAAAAGTTTATGGTATTTTTGAACCTGCGAATTATGATTTTAATTTGAATATGTGGTCTTCAACAAAGGCTGATGATTTAAGATCAAGTATGAAAAGGCTTAGCAAAATTCCACTTTCAAAATCTTCTAACGAAATTTTGGAAATAATCTTATTTTCATTTTCCTATCCACCTCAAGGAATGACCGAGAAAGAATTTGTTGATTTAAAGATTAATTGGTTAATTCAAAATGATCGGATTGAACTTATAGAAAGTTTTTTGAAACAGAATGAAGAATTTGAAGGTAAAGGCCGAGCTGTTCAATATTTAGTAGATAAAAATATAGCAAGTGCAAACATAAAAGAAGGCTGTGAAAAAATAAAATTTATTGATGCAAATATAAAAGATTCTTATTTAGAAAAATTTAAGATTTATTGTTTAATCTTTAACAATAAAAAAGCAGAAGCTCAACTTCTACTGGATCTATTACGTGAGCAGAATCAGTCAAGTAAATTTTATGATGATAAGATAAATTTTCTTTTAGGAGTTTCAGATAAAACAATAAACAAAATTAACGAAAAAAATCTTTTAAATTTTTATCTGTCCAGCATAACTATCGCTGATTTTAAGTATGAACCTACAGAAAAAACAAAAACAGAGATATGGAAATATTTAAATGCAGCGAATCTTATTAAATTAGAGGATGCTTCAGATAAAGAAAAGTTAAAAGAGTTAGAAATTGCGGCAAATAATAATCAACTAGATAAAAAAAAGATTTTTGAAATTTACAAACAAATACCTTTTAATTTAAATATCTTAGTTAATGCGAAGTCAAATTATCAAACTTTAAATGAAAGTGATGCAAGAGCACTTATTTACCAGAAATACTTATTATCTGAGTCAAACGAATTAAAAATAGAGTATCTTTTTCTATTGGAAGATTTATTTAAAAAAGCAGATTTAAGTAATATTTATTCAAAGTTTTTGAGCGATAAAATTGAAGAAATTGGTATTGAAAACTTACCGGATAGATACAAAGAAATATCACTGACACGGATTGTTTCTGAGGAAGATATTTTTTTAGGAAAAGTAAAATATAATGATAAAATTTTACATCAATCAAAAATTTTGAAGTATTTTGTTGAAGGCGAAAATAAAAAAAAAGTACAAAAAGATATAGATAAAATTTTTAAAAGAATATCAAAAAATAAGAAATATTTTATTTCTGCAAAAGATTTAGCTTTAGCCGATGCACTTCTTAAAGATGGATTTATTTTACCAGCTAACTTTAAATATACTGAACTTTCAAAAAAATTTGATGTACCAAAAAATTTATTACAATTGATCGAAAAAGATCAGAAAGCTTTCTTAGCTTTAAAGATTGTTGAAATTATTGGTGAGGACGAACCTTATCAACTTGATCCAGAAACTATATATTTTGTGACTAATCTTTTAAATAAGATGGATTTAGTAACTATAAGAAATAAAGTTTTGAATTCAGCTCTACCATTGCGGACTTAATTAAAATATAATTAGTAATGTCTCAAAGAAAAATTGTAGTTGAACCAGATCCCATATTAAGAAAAAAAAGTGAATTTTTAGAAAAAGTTGATGATGAATTAAGAAGGTTGCTGGATGATATGCTGGAAACTATGTATTCAGCTCCTGGCATAGGTTTGGCCGCGGTGCAGGTAGGGGTTTTAAAACGTGCAATAGTGATTGATGTGTCAAAAGACAAAGAGAAAAAAAACCCTTTTTTTTTGATTAACCCTGAAATAATTTCTACATCTAAAAATACTTCTATCCACGAAGAAGGCTGCCTGTCTCTACCAGGTTACTTTGCGGAAATAGAAAGGCCATCGGAATGCCAGGTTAAATATATTGATTACCACGGAAAAAAAAAAGAAATCAAGGCTAATGGTCTTCTATCTACTTGTATACAACACGAGATTGATCACTTGAATGGAGTATTATTTATTGATTATTTATCTAAATTAAAGAGAGATATGATTGTAAAAAAATTAGTCAAACAAAAAAAAGAACTTGATAAAGTTGTACTTTAAAACAGATGGCTTCAAAAATAATTTTTATGGGAACACCAGAATTTTCCATACCAACATTACAAATTTTAAATTTAAATCACGATATTAAATCAGTATATACTCAGCCACCAAAGAAAAAATCTAGAGGTCAAAAAATAATAAAATCTCCAATTCATATAGAGGCAGAAAAATTAAAAATCCCTGTAAGATTTCCAGAGAATTTAAATAATGACTCCGATTATGAATTTGTAAAAAGTTCTGACGTAAATTTTGTAATAGTAGTTGCTTACGGTCAGATTATTCCAGAAAAATTTTTAAATATTAAAAATTTAATATTTTTAAATATTCATGCATCACTTCTTCCAAGATGGAGAGGTGCGGCACCTATTCAAAGATCTATTATGGAAATGGACAAGGAAACTGGAATTTCCATAATGAAAATTGTTCCTAAACTTGATGCTGGCCCGTATGTTTTACAGAAAAGTACCAATATCAATCCAAAAGACAATTATTTATCTTTAAGTAAAAGACTTTCCAATATTGGTGCAGAATTAATACTAGAGTCGATTTCCTTGTTTGAAAAAGATATAGTAAAACTTACTGATCAACAGGATAAATTTGTTACTTACGCAAAAAAAATAAGCAAAAAAGAGTCAGAAATTGATTGGAATGAAAACGCTAAAAAACTCATTGCAAAGATTAACGGTCTAAATCCATATCCTGGAGCTTGGTTTAAACACAATGGGAAAAGAATTAAAATTCTTGAAGCAGAATTATATGACAATCAAGGAGAGATAGGAGAGGTTTTAACAGACGATCTCGTGGTTAGTTGTAATGATAAAGCTATTAAAATTAACTTAATTCAAAAAGAGGGAAAAGCAGTGCTTGATGCTAACAGTTTTTTAGCAGGATATAAAATTGTTAAAGGTGAGATACTTACCTAATGTTCAATTATCAAATAATTATTGAATATCTTGGCACTAATTTTGTTGGATGGCAAATTCAAAAAAATGGGATTTCTATTCAATCTACAATTCAAAAAGCATTATCAAAAGCACTTAAAAAGAGGATTAAAATTAATGGCTCTGGCCGTACTGATGCCGGTGTTCACGCTAAAGGTCAAAGTGCAAATTTTCTATTTTCTCATGAAATAAAAGATAAATTTAAATTTTTAAACACAGTCAATTTTTTTTTAAAAAATAAAACAATTTCAATAACAAGTATAAAAAAAAAAAATATTAAATTTCATGCACGTTTTAGTGCTAAAAAGAAAATATACAAATATATAATTTTAAATCGACCAACTATTTCACCTATTTATAAAAATAGGTCTTGGTTAATAAAAAAAAAACTTGATATAAATAAAATGAAAAAGGCAATTAAATATTTTTCAGGAACGCACAATTTTTCTTCAATGAGAGCTTCTTCATGCTCAGCTACTAACCCTATTAGGACTATAACCAAGTCTAGAATAATGAAAAAAGGTGAAAAAATTATAATTACTTTTGAGTCAAAATCTTTTTTACAAAAACAAGTAAGATCAATGGTTGGCTGTTTAAAATTTGTAGGTGAAAAAAAATGGAAACCAGAAACAATCAAATCCTTGATTAATTCAAAAAAAAGAAAACTTTGCGCTCCCCCTGCACCTCCTGATGGGCTTTATTTAGAAAAAGTTTTCTATTAATTTTTTATGATTTTTAAATAGTTCTTTTCAATTTTTTTCCATCTAAAACTATTTATGAAACGCAAAGATTTTTTTGAAATTTGATCACTTAATTTTTTGCTATTTTTTAGTTTGAAAATTTTATTTATCATCTCATTTTCTTCACTATAGCTAAGTACATGTTTATCAAAATTGTGAGCAACTTTTTTTGAACAAACTACTGGCAACCCGTAAGACATATACGATAAAATTTTGCCTTGAACTCCAGTTGCTATTTTCAAATTTGCTAATCCGCAAATAGAACCATTGATGAATTTATCCAAATTTTTTTGTGCACCCCAAAATTTAACATTTTTGTTTTTAGACAATAAAAATTTATCAAAATTGCTCACCTCTCCAATAATCTCTAATCTTATATCTGGTATTTTCTTTTTTAATTTTGGCAGAATTAATTTTATAAAATTTTTCACTGCTAAAATATTTGGTAAGTATTTTAAATTTCCAATAAACAGAATTTTTTTGTTGTTTTTTGAGTATCGATATTTTTTTTTAATATTTTCTATCGAAATATTCATATGGATAACTTTATTTAAAAATTGTTTATCAATTTTTTTAATTTCCTGTTTAGAAAAAAATATTATTTTGTCAAATTTTCTTAAAATTTCATTTTCTATTCTTTTGACAAGAAAACTCTCTAATAAATAAATGTACTTCAATGGATTAAGTACATTTAAATTATCAAAAGTTTGCATATAGTTGCTTGAGTATAGATCTCCTATTTCAATAATAGTTTTCCCATAAAAATTATTCGGAAGGTACTGGCTCGCTCTTATGTGATAAAAAAAAATTAAATCATAATTTGATGCGTTGTCATTAATAAATTTTTGCATTTCATTTGAATAAAAAAAACCAAATTGAAGTGGCTTTAAAAAAATTAGAGATTTTACTATATGAATAATTTTTGAAAAAAAAGATGGTTTTTTGAAAATATAAAAATTGTTCGATGAAAGGTTTTGGTTGTCATCTATAGTAAGAATATCAAGGTTACTTATTTTTTTTAAAGTATTAACAATTTTTTTTGATCCTATTACATCACCAGAATATCTATTCGAGTAAGGGTTTCTAGTTGATATAAAAAGAATTTTCTTCATTTATTTTTTATATTTCTGTATCCTCCATCTAGATCCTTCTCTGACTATATAACCGCAACAATTTTTTGATCCACACTTACAGGGATAATTTTTAAAATCTTCGTCAAAACTAAATCCATAATCATAAGAAAATTCCTCTCCGCTTTTAATATCTTTTATAGCGTGCACCCAAACTTTAAGCCCTGTTCCTGTTACTTCACAATTAGGATTACAAGAATGATTTATTAATCTTGCGGTATTAAACTTAAAGTCTCCATCTAAATCGTATTTCTTATTTAAATTAAAAAGATAAATCGCTTTGCCGTTATCGTATTTTGGATTTCTTTCTGCTTCTCTTCTTGTTATTACTTTGCCTTTATATTCTATTATCCTAGCACCTTTTTTAATATCTTTTGCAGCATAAAGTCCAAAATTATCAATTTTGGACTTTCTAACTTTGTATGGTTTCACTTAAAATAATCCTCAAGGATATTATGATAAATTTTAGTGAGATTTTTTAAATCTTTTAGAGCCACGCACTCATCAATTTTGTGCATTGTTTTGTTTACTAATCCAAATTCAAGACAAGGAGAAATTTTTTTGATAAATCTTGCATCTGAGGTCCCACCAGTCGTTGAAAATACAGGCGTTATTTTAGTAACTTTTTTAATTATACTTCTAGCCATATGAATAGTTTTATTAGGTTTAGTAAGAAAAGATTCGCCACTAACATGGAAATTTATTTTAAATTTACATTTATTTTTCTTACTTAAAATTTTAACTATCGAAGTAATTTTTTTCTTTAAACTGCTTGATGTATGAATATTATTAAATCTTATATTAAACTGCGCTCTAGCACTTGCTGGAATAACGTTGGTAGCTGTATTGTCGACATTTACAGATGTAATTTCTAAATTTGAAGGCTGAAAGTTTTTGTTACCTTTATCCAACTTATGATCATTAAGTTTTTTACATATATTTACTAATGTATTTACTGGGTTATTAGAAAGGTGGGGGTAAGCCACGTGGCCTTGCGACCCATAAATCACTATAGTCCCAGATATACTACCGCGTCTTCCTATTTTAATCATCTCTCCAAGTTTATTTGGATTTGTAGGTTCACCTACAATACAAAAATCTATTTTTTCTTTTTTTTTTTTTAAATAGTCGACAACTTTTTTTGTTCCATTTATTGCTAATCCCTCTTCATCTCCTGTGATTAAAAAACTTATAGAACCATTGAATTTTTTTCTTTTTTTTAAAAATTTTTCAACTGCGGATACAAAACAAGCAATAGAACTTTTCATGTCATTAGCACCTCTTCCAATTAAATGATTCTTTTTAATTATTGGTTTAAAGGGATTAACTGTCCAATCCTCAATTTTACCTGGTGGCACAACATCTGTATGACCAGCGTAACATAAATTAGGACTTTTTTTTCCTAGCCTCGCATAAATATTTTTAATCGGCTTACTTTTTTTACTTTTATCTTTAAATTCTAGAATCTTACAATTAAAACCTAACTTTTTTAATTGTTTTGATAAAAATACTATGGCACCTGCATCCTTTGGTGTTACACTTGGAAACTTTATAAGCTCTTTAGCTAATGTTAATTCATTTATTTTAGGCATTAGTCTCTTAAAAGATCATTAATAGAAGTTTTACTTCTAGTTTTTTCATCAACTTTTTTAACTATAACTGCACAATACAATGAGGGACCGTTTGGGTTTGATTTGTTAGGTAAGCTACCAGGTACCACAACTGAATATGCAGGTACTTTTCCATAATATATTTCCCCACTGTTCCTATCTATTATTTTTGTAGATGCTCCAATGTAAACTCCCATTGAAAGTACAGCACCTTCTTCTACCAAAACGCCTTCGGCAATTTCAGACCGGGCACCAATAAAACAATTATCTTCAATTATTACCGGACCAGCTTGAAGGGGTTCTAAAACTCCTCCTATACCTGCACCTCCAGAAATATGACAGTTTTTTCCAACTTGAGCACAAGAACCAACTGATGCCCAAGTATCAATCATAGTACCCTCATCAACATAAGCTCCAAGGTTTATAAAGCTTGGCATTAAAACTACATTTTTGGCAATATATGCTCCTTTTCTAACAACTCCGTTAGGTACATGACGGTAACCAGCTTTTTTCCAATCTTTCTCTTTCCACTTAACTGTTTTTCCAGGCACTTTGTCATACCAAGTAGTATAAGGACCTTTCATCATCTCCATTTTGTTTATTCTAAAACTTAACAAAATAGCTTTTTTAATCCATTGATTTACAATCCAGTTACCATTTTGTTTATTGGCCACTCTAATTTTTCCACCATCAACTAAATTAATAGTTTCATTAATAGCTTTTATTAGTTTTTTATCTGATTTTGGACCTACTTTTTCTTTTTTTTCAAAACTTTCGTTTATAATTTTCTCTAGCTTAACGTAACTCATTAATCTCCTTTAAAAATTTTGCCAAATTGTCAGTTTTATAGTTGATAAATTCTGAGTCAGAATATTTAGCCGCCCAAGGTTCATCATTTTTTATCCAAACAGTTTTCATTCCTAACTCGTATGCTGGTTTTAAATTTCTTGCAATATCTTCAAAGAATATACAATATTGTGGCTCAATTTTGTAATTTTCTACTAATTTTTTATAAGGTTCTTTTGAAGGCTTTGGAATAAACTCACAATCTCGTATATCAAAAATTCCATCAAAAAGCTTATCTATTCCTATTCGTTTCGTGACGTTGAGGGCATGCGCTCTAGAGCCATTTGTAAAAATTATTTTTTTTCCTTCTAATTTTTTAATTTCTTCCTCTAAATCTTTATCCTTATTTAAAAAACTCAGATCTACGTCATGAACAAACTCTAAAAATTCATCAGCATCTATTTTATGGTTTTTTATCATTCCGTTTAAAGTTGTATTATATTCCTGAAAATAGTTCTTTTGAATTTTTCTAGCTTCTTCAATGCCGACATTAAGTTTTTCAGAAATAAATTTTGACATTTTTTTATCTACCTGATCAAAAACTTTAGTAGCGCCATCATAAAGGGTATTATCTAAGTCAAATAACCAAAATTTTATATCTTTTAAATTTTTCATTCCCTAATCAGTGTTCCAGATCCCTTATCAGAAAAAATTTCGTGTAAAATCGAGTGAGGTTTTCTTCCATCTAGAATTACCACACCTCTCACACCATTTTGAACAGCATCTACGCAATTTTCTATTTTTGGAATCATACCTCCTTGAACAACTTTCCATTTAATAAGATTTTCAAGATCTAAAGGTTTTATTTCTGATATTAATTTTTTTTGATCATCATATACACCTTCAACATTCGTCATTAATATTAGTCTTCTAGACTTAAGTTTTTTTGCAATAGCACTTGCGGCAGTGTCACCATTAATATTATATGTTTGTCCATTCTTTCCTAAACCTAAAGGCGCTATGATTGGAATTTTATTCTCATTTAATGCATTTTGAATAAAATTATCATTTATTCTATTTGGCATTCCAACAAATCCAAGTTCTTTTCTTTCAGGCTCAACTTCTATAATGTTTTCAGTCTTAGTATGAAACATAGTTGCTTGAGAACCTAATTTCATAAGAGAACTAGCTATGTCTTTATTAAAATCAATTAAAACTTCCTCCACGGTATCAATTATGTTTTTATCAGTAACTCTTAAGCCATTAATAAATTTCGATACGATTTTTTTCTTATCTAACTCTCTTTTAATTCTTGGGCCACCACCATGGACTACAATTACAGATAAACCCAATCTATTAAGAACATTTATATCAGATATAAAATTATTAAAGACATTTCTGTCTATTAAAACATTGCCACCATATTTAATTACAATTTTTTCGTTTTCATATTTTTTAATGTATTTTTGAACAATATTAATATCTGGAGCTTTTTCAGGCCAAAATTCTTTTATCTCGTCTAGAGAAATATTTTTTGACATCTAATTTGTTTTAACAGTCGTTTTTTTAACAATTACGTACTGTTGAGCTATTGTTAGGATATTGTTAATCGTCCAGTAAACGACTAACCCGGAAGGGAAAGAAGCAAGTATGATCGTTAAAAATAATGGAAAGAAAGCAAATATTTTTGCTTGTATAGGATCTGCAGGAGCAGGGTTTAGCTTTTGTTGAACCCACATAGAGGCGCCCATTAATATTGGCCAAATACCTATAATCATAAACCCCGGGGGATCCCACGGAATTAAACCAAATAAATTGAATAAAGAAGTTGGATCTTGTGCAGATAAGTCTTTTATCCAACCAAAAAATGGCTGATGCCTCATTTCTAAAGAAATAAAAAGCATCTTATAAATTGCAAAAAAGAAAGGAATTTGAATTAAAATAGGCAAACAACCCGATGCAGGATTTATTTTTTCTTTTCTATATAACGCCATCATCTCTTGTTGCAATTTAACTTTATCATCTTTGTGTAGTTCTTTAAGTCTCATCATCTCCGGCTGAACTGCTTTCATTTTAGCCATAGACCTGAATGAGAAGTTAGCTAGTGGGAAGAAAATAAGTCTTATAGCAATAGTTAATAAAACTATAGCTGTTCCAAAATTCCCTGAAATTTTAAATAAATAATCTATAACAAAAAAAAGAGGTTTTGTGAAAAAGTAGAACCATCCCCAGTCTATAACTAAATCAAATTTATTTATATTTTGGTCTGCAGCATATCCATCAATTGTCTCTACCTCTTTAGCGGCAATAAATAATCTCAGTTTATTTGATCCAGTTGATGATTTACCAATATTAACCGCTTCATTGATAATATAATTCGCTTTAAATCCATTTTCGTAAAGAAATGTAGATTTAAAATTTTTACCTGACTCAGGTACAAAGGCAGTCATCCAATATTTATCTGTTATCCCAAGCCAGCCTTCACTTGACTCTCTTACTATTTTTTTTTCTTCTACATCATCGTAGTCGTCTTCTTTTAATTCATCATCAAAAACACCGATAAACCCCTCATGTTGAATATAAAAATTTTGAATATCGTCGGGGATTTTATTCCTTGTCATCTGTGCATACGGATACAGATCAATAGGTGAATTCGAATTATTTTTGACTTGTTGCGATATTTTAAATAAATATTTGTCATCTAACTCAATTCTTTTTTCAAAAATAACACCCTCATTATTGTTCCATTGCAAAATAATAGGAGAATTGTCGCTTAAAATATTATTACCCTTAATTGTCCATTCAGTCTCTTTTGTTGGAACTTTAATTTTATTTCCAATACTTGTCCAACCAGTTTCTATGTAAAAACCGTTTTCAGTATCAGATGGGTTTAAAAAAATAATATTTTTTCCATCTTCAACTTTTTGTTTGTGCTTTTTAAAAGATATATCATCTATCAAAGCACCCTTTAAATTAATTGAACCAACTACACTATCATTTTCAATTTTAATTCTTTCGCTTGAATTAATAGACTCCTCTCTGGTGAGTTTTTTTATTATCTGTGGCTGATTAATCGTTGGCGCGATCGAGGTTTGCTCATTTTTTTGCTCTAATTTTTGATTTGTTTGTTGTTCAGAATTTTTTTTGGGAGTTTCAAAAAAAGCACCCCAGAAAAGCAAAACAGACATTGAAAGAGCAATTGCTACAAAAACATTTCTATCCATTTTTACTTTCCTTTTTATCTTCGTATTTCCATCCAGCCTTTTGTAAGCCATCTACAATTTTTTTTAATCTTTCTTGTCTATTCGCATTTTTTGGAATTGGTACGAAATCTACACCTTGATCGCCACCAAGCTTTTTAAAAGGATGGCACTTTAAAATTCTTTTTGATCCTATTACAAATCCTTTTTTAAAACCTTGAGTTTTTAGAGCCTCTATAAAGTATTCAGAACAGGTAGGAAGGAATCTACAATTATTTCCTAATATTGGAGAAATAAAATATTTATAAAATTTTATAAATAAGATTAGAATTTTAGTCATTTATCTTTTTAATTTATTAAATCCTTTCTCCATTAATGGCAAAAGTACATCTTGTTTTTGAGCATAAGCATTAGACTTACCGAAAACTATATAAGTGTAATCTTTATTAATTGCACCCCTTTTTTTTAACAATTTCTGAACAATTGCTTTTAATTTTCTTCTTATTTTGTTTCTTTTGACTGCATTTCCAATTTTTTTTTTCATAACAAAACTAATTAGCAAATTGACTTTATGTTTTGGCTTAAAAAAATTTTTTGCTGCAAAAATTGAAAAATAATCAGTGTGAATTTTCTTTTCTTTGAGAGCCTTTTTAAATTGGTTGCTTTTCTTTAGACTTTCAAGCTTAACCATTTTATTTCACGTTGAGAGAGTTTTTCTTCCCTTGGCTCTTCTTCGAGCAATAAGTTGTCTTCCGGTCTTAGTAGCCATTCTTGCTCTAAAACCGTGTCTTCTTTTTCTTACTAAATTGCTTGGTTGGTAAGTTCTTTTCATAAATATTTTAAGGTATATATTTTAATTGTCGTCTGTTGTACAGGTAAAATATGAGTAATAATTTGAAAATTTTTTTAGGAGTATCTTACTTACTCATATTGTTTGCTTTTTTATATTTTATTTTCACAAACATTCAAATTGACAGACTTGGTTACTTTTCTTATTACAAAGAACTTCAATCAAGTTTAAGTATTTATATAAGCAACAACATAACAATCAATTTAATTTATTATTTCATTTTTGCGATAATTTGGGTTTCATTACTAGGTTTTGGATCTCCCATATTAATTATTTCAGGCATATTATTTGGTAAATTACTTGGCACTTTTATTTCAGTTATCTCGATATCTTTAGGAGCCTTAGTTTTATACTCAATAGGTAACTTCTTTTTCAGAGACTTAATCAAAACAATTTTAGCAAAAAAATTTGAAAAATATATTCAATTGTTTCAAAAAAATGAATTTTATTATTTTTTTATTTATAGATTAATTGGTGGTTTGGGTGTTCCTTTCGGATTGCAAAATTTAATTCCAATTTTATTTGGCATGAAAAAAATTAACTATTTTTTAGCAAGTTTATTTGGTTTTATTCCTAGTTTTTTTATAATGAATACTATAGGAGCTGGATTGAATACCTACGTAGAACAAGCTCAAGATTTTAGTATACTTAATTTATTATTTACTCCAGAAATATATCTACCAATTTTAATGTTTATTTGCTTAATGTTGTTTTCTTTATTAATAAAAAAAAAATTTTTCGATGATACAAATTAATAAAAATATTTTAAACGAAGATCATAGTCCTTATCTTAAACAACATAAAGATAATCCTGTTAATTGGCAAATCTGGTCACAAGAAACTTTAGAGTTTGCAAAAAAAAGTAAAAAACCAATTTTACTTAGCATTGGTTACGCGAGTTGTCACTGGTGTCATGTGATGGCGCATGAAAGTTTTGAAGATAAAGAGACCGCAGACATTATGAATGAATATTTTGTAAATATTAAAGTAGACAGAGAGGAGAGGCCGGACTTAGATTTTATTTTTCAAAGTTCATTTCAATTATTTAATCAAACCGGAGGTGGCTGGCCTTTGACCATGTTTCTTGATGAGAATGGGGTACCATTTATGGGTGGAACTTATTTTCCAAAAAACCCTCATCATGGATTACCATCTTTTAAAGAAGTTCTCAAAAAAGTTTCTGATGCTTATAGAGATCAAAGGGAAAATATAATTAAACAAAAAGATTTAATTATCAAAAATTTAGATCTTAAAAAAAATTCTGTTTTGAGCCAAGATCTTGAGCCAATATTAGAAATATCAATAAATAATTTAGATACCTCAAAAGGTGGATATAAGGGCTCACCAAAGTTTCCTACATTTAATTTATATGAAACTCTTTTATACTTTTATAATAAAACGAAAGATCAAAAATATATTGAACCGGTTAATCTTTTAATCAATCAACTTTGTTCTAAAGGAATTTATGATCACATAGAGGGTGGAATTGCAAGATATACAGTTGATGAAAATTGGATAGTCCCGCACTTTGAAAAAATGCTTTATGATAATGCTCAATTTATTTTACTTCTATCAAAGTATTGTAAAATTAATCACAAAAATTACTATAAAGATAAATTAAAACAAACTATTGAATTTCTTAAAAAAAATTTTCTTAATAAGGAAAATTTTTTAGGTTCCGCGTACGATGCTGACAGTGAAGGTGAGGAGGGTAAATACTACACATTCAATTATGATGAAGTTAAAAATATTAAAAATATTGACAAATATTTTGAGATAAGACCGGAGGGGAACTGGGAAGGAAAAATAATTCTTGTAGAAAAAGAACAACCAATTAAAGAAATTTTAAATAAGTTACTTGAAATAAGATTAAAAAAAAAGAAACCTTTTTTTGACGATAAAACTCAGTTAGATCTTAATTGTTTATGGATAAGCTCTTTAGTAGCATCTGACGAAATTTTACCAAATATGGGATACCTCAAACTAGCTGAAGAATTTTTTATGAGAATTGAAAAAAAATATATTGAGGATAAAATTTATCATAGCTTTTCAAAAAATATAGTTTTTCTTGAAGATTATGCCTTCTTGATTAATGCCCTAAATGATCTTTCAGATAAAACAATGAATTTCAAATATAAAGATTTAGCAAAAAAAATAACTCTAGAAGCTTTTAAAAAGTTTTATTTATTTCAAAAAGATATTTTTCAAAAAAATCCAAAAGATAATAATGACGTTTTTTTCAAACCTGTAGACATTGGTGATAACACAATACCTAACGGAAATTCTGTAATGCTTATAAATTTAATTAGATTAGGAATGATGGAAGAAGCAAAAAAATTATCTAATAGTCTTAATGGATACTTAAATATTTATAAAAATCACATGATGACAGCTATAAGATCATTAGATTTTTACAATAACATCAATAAAGGGCAAAACTGTAATGAGCAAGGTTGTGCAGTTGAGGATTAAAAGTTGCCGTATTTCTGTCGATTTTATTTACAATTATACACCCAAGTTTATTAAGGGACTTGCAAAACTTGTGCTCAAGAAGTAAATTTGAAAAATTAATGAAGAGGCACTTATTATGGGAATTCATTACGATTATAAATCTACAAGAGGCGATAAAGCCATGAAAAAAGAGGCGAAGAGAAAAGCAAGAATAGAGCAAAGAAGAGCCAAGAGGTCCAATACTATTCCTAAAGACACAGATAAAAAACCAATGCACGATATTGATAAGCCCATAACTTTAGAGGACTTAACAAACCCAGATAAAAACTAGTTTTTAATGAAATCTTTTGAAAAAAAAGATTCTTTACTTAAAAGTCGTGAGATCGCATTAAGAAGAAATCTAAAAAAAAGAAAAAAAGCTGATTTAAAGAAAAAAAAGAAAAAATGACAGTTCTATCAGACAAATGGATTAAAAAAGCTGCAATAAGAAGAAGTATGATCAAGCCTTTTGTCAGCAAGCAGGTAAGGAAGGGAAAAATTTCTTTTGGTTTATCCTCATATGGTTATGATGCAAGGGTATCTAATGAGTTTAAAATTTTTACTAATGTTAATTCAGGTATAGTTGATCCCAAAGTTTTTAAAAAAGAGAGTTTTGTTACTAAAATTGGAAAGGAATGTATAATTCCACCGAATTCTTTCGCATTAGCTAGAACAGTAGAATATTTTAAAATCCCAGATGATGTGCTTGTTATTTGTCTTGGTAAATCAACTTATGCAAGATGTGGCATTATTGTAAACGTTACACCTCTAGAGCCAGGATGGGAAGGGCATGTTACTCTTGAATTTTCAAATACTACTCCCTTACCTGCCAAAATCTATGCAAATGAAGGTGTGGCTCAATTTATTTTTATAAAAGGAAATGAGAAGCCAAGTGTAACTTATGCCAAGAGAAAAGGTAAATATATGAAGCAAAAAGGTGTAACCCTTCCAAAAATTTAACCTCTTTAATGCAAAAGTTAATTATCAAAGGGAAAAGAGAATTAAGCGGAAAAATTTCTATATCAGGTTCTAAAAACTCTACTTTGCCAATTCTAGCAGCTACAATTCTCGCTGATAGGGCAAATATTAAAAATATTCCTTTAGTAAAAGATATTTTTACAATGGTTGAACTGCTAAATTTTATTGGTTTAAAAACAAAAATTAATAAAAGAAAAAACTTAATAGAAATTAAAAATTACAAAAAAAATCTTAATACATTAGCTCCCTATAAGTTGGTTAAAACAATGAGAGCTGGAGTTTTAGTTTTAGGTTCATTATTAACTAGATACGGCAAGGCAAAGGTTTCTTTACCTGGAGGTTGTGCAATTGGAACAAGGCCGGTAGACCTGCATTTATTTGCTCTTAAGAAACTAGGTGCAAAAATTAAGATTAAAGATGGTTATATTTTTGCTGAAGCCAAAAAAGGATTAAAAGGCACAACAATAAAATTTCCCTCTATTTCTGTAGGCGCTACAGAAAATGCTTTATTGGCTTCATTTAGAGCTAAAGGTAAAACTATTTTAAAAAACTGTGCAATTGAACCTGAAATTAAAGATTTAATATCATTCTTAAAAAAACTAGGAGCGAATATAAATTTAAAAGGAAGAACTATAACTATTATTGAAAGTAAAAAAAATATTTCACAAGTATCTCATGAGGTAATTTTTGATAGAATAGAGTTAGGCACTTACATTATTGCGTGCGCTTTAATGGCAAAAAAAAAAGTAATAATTAACAAGATAAACCCAAAAATGATTAAGAGTGAAATTAATCTTTTAAAAAAAATTGGAGTTAATATAAAAAAATATAAATCTTCACTTATCATCATAAAAAATAATAATCTGAAAAGTATAAGTATTACCACTAAGCCGTATCCTGGTTTTCCAACTGATCTACAAGCTCAATTAATGGTACTTCTTACTCAAGCTAATGGGATTTCAAAAATTAAAGAAGATATATTTGAAAATAGATTTATGCATGTTCCAGAATTAAAGAGAATGGGTGCACAAATTGAGATTAAAAATAAAACAGCTATTATTAAAGGTCCTACAAAATTAACAGGGGCAGAAGTAATGGCAACCGATTTACGTGCATCTGTAAGTTTAGTGCTAGCTGGTTTAGTTGCTGAGAATAGAACAATAATAAATAGAATTTATCACCTTGATAGAGGTTATGAATTTTTAGAAAATAAACTAAAAAAATGTAAAGCAGAAATAATAAGAATCTAAAATGAAAGCAAAAAATTTAAAACTGATTGCGAGAACCGAGGATGATCTAAGAGTAGTCTCTGCTCATCTCCAAGATTCAATTGCAAGCGTTTCTGACATCGCAAATTTAAAAAAAAATAAAATTTTTCTTATGCAATTAAATCGTTTTATGTGGGAAGATGTTGAAAAAGGCGTTTTTAGAAAAAATAAGCGAATTAGAACTATTTTAAAATTCGAAAATGTTCTAAAAGTAGTGTCAAAAAATATAAGCCAAGTTCAAAAAGAAAATTTCTTAGATTTTCTAGCTATTGAAACAAATAAAACTCGTGATAATAACTATGAAATGAAAATAATTTTTGCCGGAGATTCTATAATACGAATTATTAGTGAGGTCATAGAAGTAACCTTAGATGATCAAGGAGCAGCTTGGGATACAAAAAACAAACCAAAACATAAAGTTTTATAATGCTAAAAATTTTGAGATATAATAAGAAAAATTCATCTAAAGAATTAGAGGTATTTTTAAATAAACGGAAATTTACTCAAAAGAGTCAAACATCAGCTGTAAAAAAAATTTTACTTAATGTGAAAAAAAAAGGTGATAAAGCAGTATTAAATTACGAAAAAAAATTTTCTAAAATAAAAACTAAATCAAACAAGATTTTTTTTTCAAATAAAGAAGTAAATAAAATTTCAAAGAAAACCGACAAAAAAATAAGAAGTGCAATTGATCTTGCTTACAACAGAATCAAGAAATTTCACTCTAAACAAAAATTTTCATCTTTTAAATTTAAAGATAAATATAAAAATGAACTTTCTTATAAATATTCAGCTTTAGATAAAGTTGGAGTTTATGTGCCTGGGGGTACAGCAAGCTATCCTAGTACAGTTTTGATGAACTGTATTCCTGCATTAGTTGCAGGAGTTAAAAACATTTTTTTAACAACTCCCTCTTTAGACTCTAAAATAAACCCAGCTGTAGTCTATGCTGCAAAAAAATGTGGGGTTAAAAAAATTTATAAAACTGGAGGGGCTCATTCTATCGCAGCTTTAGCATATGGAACAAAAAATTTCGAGAAAGTTGATAAAATTGTAGGACCAGGAAATACATTTGTTGCATCAGCAAAAAAAGAAGTTTTTGGTGATGTAGGTATTGATATGGTTGCTGGGCCCTCAGAGGTCAGTATAGTTGCTGATAAATCAGCTGATCCTGATTTTGTTGCAGCAGATTTAATTGCCCAAGCAGAACATGATATCTATGCTCAATCAATTTTAATTACAAATAATTTAGATTTGATAGAAAAGGTAAATTTTTCTTTAAAAAGACAATTAAATAAATTACCTAAAAAAAGTATAGCATCAAAAAGCTTAAAAAATTTTGGTTTGGCAATTTATGCTAGTAGTATTAAAAAAATCTTAGAAATTGTGAATACCATAGCTCCTGAACATTTAGAGTTATGCACAAAAAACAATAAAAAAATAATTAGAGGAGTTAAAAACGCGGGCTCAATTTTTGAGGGTAAATTTTCGCCTGAGGCTATAGGCGATTATATTGCCGGACCTAATCATGTTTTACCCACGTCAGGTTCTGCAAGATTTTCCTCTGGTCTATCTGTAAATGATTTTTTAAAGAGACAGTCGTTAATAAAAATAACAAAAACAGGTATTGAAAGATTAAGCTCATCGGTTATAAATTTAGCAAAGCATGAGAATTTAGATGGGCATGCTTATTCGGTAAAAATAAGATTAAAAAAAGGAAGATTAATTGGCAAAACAAGAAACTCTGGAATTTAAAGGAAAAGTAACCGAACTTTTGCCGAACGCAATGTTTAGAGTGAAATTAGAAAACAATCACGAAATTCTAGCTCATACTGCTGGAAAGTTGAGAAAGAATAGAATTAGAGTTCTTGCCGGTGACAATGTAATGGTTGAAATGACGCCATATGATTTAACTAAAGGTAGAATTACTTTTAGATTTTAGGCCTTGTAGCTCAGTAGTAGAGCAGTACCCTGAAAAGGTATGTGTCGTAAGTGCGATTCTTACCAAGGCCACCACATACAAGTTTTACGCATCGAAATTAAAAAATTTTTCTGATAATTATAAAATTATGACAAAAAAAATTGGGCTCTTTTGGTTAAGAGATGACTTTAGAATTACAAAAAATGATGGACTTATTGAGGCTACAATAAATCATGACCATGTAGTAGTTTTTTATTTATACAAAGAAGAAACATACAAAGATCAGGAAGCTCAAAAATGGTGGCTAAGTAAATCTCTTTCAAATTTTAAAAAAAAATTGGATAGTTTAAAAATTAATCTTGAAATAGTTAGGTCGAATTCTTTTAAAATATTTTTTGATGAGCTGGTTAAAAAACAAGATTTTACGATTTACTGGAATAAGGTCTATGAACCAGAATATTTAAAATTTGATAAATATCTTTCAAATATCTTAGAAAATAGAAACATTTCTTTTAAAAGGTTAAAAGGAAATTCTCTTAATGAGATTGACGAAATTAAAAAAAATGATGGCAGTCCTTTTAAAGTATTCACCCCTTTTTGGCGAAATGCAGAAAAATATTATATTGAGAAAATTCCATCAAAAGAAAAAAAAATTAAAACATGTAAAAAAAAAATCAACTATTTTAAGAATTGCATAAAACCTGAAAAAATATTGCCAAAAAAAAAATGGTTCAAAAATTTTGAAAAGATTTGGTCACCTAATGAAGAAAGTGGATTAGAGCAACTACAAAATTTCATTAAAGATAAAATTATAAATTATTCTGAAGGACGAAATTTTCCAAATATTACTGGAACATCAAAATTATCTCCTTTTATAAAATTTGGTCAAATACATGTAGAAACAATTTGGAATGAATGTATAAACAAAAAACCAAAAAATATTGGAACTACAAAGTTTCTAGCTGAAATAGGTTGGCGAGAATTTAATCATTCATTAATAAATCACTTTCCACACATGTTAAAAAATAATTACTCTAAAAAATTTGATAAATTTCCATGGGAAAAAAATTCCAAGTTTTTATCAGCATGGAAAAAGGGCTTAACAGGCTACCCTATTGTCGATGCTGGAATGAGAGAACTTTATACCACTGGGTGGATGCATAACAGAGTGAGAATGATCGTCGGATCGTTCTTGGTAAAACATTTATTGATTAATTGGAAAGAGGGAGAAAAATATTTTAAGAATTGCCTTTTAGATTATAGTCCAGCTAGTAATGTTGCAGGCTGGCAATGGGTTGCTGGTTGTGGTGCTGATGCTGCTCCATACTTTAGAATATTTAATCCTATTTTGCAGGGAGAAAAATTTGACAAAGAGGGTGAATACGTAAAAAAATGGGTTCCTGAATTAAGAAATTTATCAAAAAAATTTATTCACAAACCATGGGAATTTAATGAACCTGGATTTGAATTAGGAAGAGATTATCCTTTACCAATCGTTAAACATGAAGAAGCTAGAGCAAAAGCATTAAAAGCATTTAAAAAAATTTAATTTTAAACATTGCCGTGGCAAAATTTAAATTTTTTTCCAGAGCCGCATGGACACTTTTCATTTCTGCCAACTTTTCTTTCCGATTTATTTTCCTGAACCTTATCTGACTCTTTCTTTTGTATTTTCTCATTAGAGACGATTATATTAAGATTTAGAAGAAATTTAATTAAATCATTCTTTATTTTTAATAATAAACTTTCAAATAAGACAAAAGCTTCTTTTTTAAACTCAGATAAAGGATCTTTTTGACCGTATTGCCTCAAACCAATTACTTGTCTAAGTTGTTCTAAATACTGCAAATGCGACCGCCATGAAAAATCAATTATTTGTAAAAATATTTTTTTTTCTAAACTATTATTTTGATTTTCGCCTAAAATTTCTATTCTTGAATTTTTCTTTCTTAAATATAATTCATTTAAATTTTTTTTGAACTCAGTTTCTTCTAATTTCCCGTATTTCAATAAGTCGTTATCACTGATCACATTTCCAGTAATATTCTTTATTTCTGTAAGGTAGTTTTTTTCATCACCAGATTTTTGAAAATTGCTCCTAACAGTATTTAAATTAGTTATAATTTCACCAAAAAAATCATTTAAAATCTGGTTAATATTTTGTTCTTTAAGAATTTTTAATCTTTGAGAGAAAATTACTTGCCTCTGATCATTCATAACATCATCGAATTTAATTAATGTTTTTCTTATATCAAAGTTTCTACTTTCAACTTTCTTCTGCGCCCTCTCCATTGCTTTATTTATCCATGGATGATCAATCGATTCATTTTCTTTCAAACCAAGCTTTTTAAGCATTCCATCAATAGAGTCACCTCCAAATATTCTCATTAATTCATCTTGTAAACTGATAAAAAATATTGTACTTCCAGGATCTCCTTGTCTTCCAGACCTTCCTCTTAACTGATTATCGATTCTTCTACTTTCGTGACGTTCGGTCCCTATAATAAATAAACCTCCGAGTTTTTTTACTTTATTTTCATTTTCTTTAACCACTATCTCATTTTCTTTCTTTCCATCATTAATAAAATCTTTATTACCACCCAATTTTATATCTGTCCCTCGGCCAGCCATATTAGTTGCTATCGTTACAGCTCCAACTTTTCCTGCTTCAGCAATAATTTTCGCTTCTTTCTCATGTTGTTTAGCATTTAAAATATTGTGCTTAATTTTTTTATTTTTTAGGTGAGCCGATATATTTTCTGACTTCTCGATACTCGTTGTTCCAACTAATACTGGTTGATTTTTTTTATTACATTCAATTATTTTATTTGTTATTGCATTGTATTTTTCTTTTTCGGTTCTAAAGATTTGATCATTAAAATCTTTACGCTGCATTTTTTTATTTGTAGGTATAGATACAACACTTAATTTGTAAATATCAAAAAACTCTTCAGCCTCAGTCATTGCTGTACCAGTCATTCCAGCCAATTTTAGGTACAATCTAAAGTAATTTTGATAAGTTATTGAAGCTAAAGTTTGATTTTCTTCTTCAATTTTTACATTTTCTTTTGCTTCAATCGCTTGATGAAGTCCGTCAGAAAATCTTCTACCACCTAAAATTCTACCAGTGAACTCATCAATAATTTGCACTTTTCCATCTCTTACAATGTAATCTGTGTCTTTCCTAAAAAGTAAATTTGCTTTTAATGCTTGATTGATATGATGAACTAAATCTAAATTAGCAGGATCATAAAAATTATTATTTTTTAATATTTTCCTCTGAAGCGCAAGTTTTTCAATTTTGTCAATTCCTAAATCTGTAAGAATCGCATTTTTATTTTTTTCATCTAATTCAAAATCATTTTTTTGTAGGTGTTTTATAAAATCATTTGACGTTGTATAAAGTGTAGTTTTATCTTCAAGTTTACCTGAAATTATAAGAGGAGTTCTGGATTCGTCAATAAGTATACTATCTACTTCATCAACTATACAAAAATTATGATTTCGTTGAACCATATCGTCAAGCTCATATTTCATATTGTCCCTTAAGTAATCAAATCCCAACTCATTGTTAGTTGCATAAGTAATGTCTTTTTTATAATTTATTTTTCTTTCTATATCGTTTAATTCATTTGTGATACATCCAGTAGATACACCCAAATAATTGAAAACTTTTCCCATCCACTCCGAATCTCTTTTGGCTAAATAATCATTCACAGTAACTATATGAACACCTTTACCACTTAAGGAGTTTAAGTAAGCTGGCAATGTTGAAACAAGGGTTTTTCCCTCTCCTGTTTTCATTTCTGCGATTTTACCACTATGCAAAATTAAACCTCCAGCGAGTTGGACATCATAATGCCTTTCCCCTAAAGTTCTTTTTGCTGCTTCACGAACTAACGCGAAACTTTCAGGTACTATTTCGTCAATTTTAAAGGATCCATTTTGAGCATTTTTTTTAAAATTAAATGTTTTTTCTTTAAAATCAGCCTCTGATAATGACTTAATTTCATTTTCTTTATTATTTATAGCTTCAATAATGTTTTGAATTTTGTCTAATTCTTGTTGATTAGAGCTTTTAAATATTTTACTAAAAGTTCTTGTAAATAGATTCATTATACACCTATATATGTATTATTAATTTAAATAAAACAGCAATAATGACAATAAATATTAAAAATTTCTTAAACGATAAAACAAAATTATCTAAAATGGGACAATTTCAAAGCCTTAAACAAATTGATGGTTTAGAAATGGCGTCTATATCTGCAGATTTGTATAAAGATGGAAGAGATGACTTAGCATTATTTTATTTTACTAAAGGGGCCAATTATGCAACACTTACTACAACTAACAGCATTACATCCGAATTCATTCCTTGGAATAATAATTCTCACAAAAAAATTATCAAAGGTCTACTTGTTAATACAAAAAATGCAAACACTTTTACAGGAAAACAAGGAAAAGAAAGCATAGACACACTCGCTAAAAATTTATCAAGAGTTTTAACCATTAAAGAGTCTAAAAATCAGAAAGGCACAAATGAAACAGTTAAAATTAAAGACCTTATTTTTGCTTCAACTGGAGTAATTGGCGAGGAGTTTCCCGTCGAACAAATCAAAGAACGCCTTCCAGACTTAGTGGATAGACTGAGAACTGATCATAACAAAATGTACTGGATTAAAATGGCATCAGCTATTATGACGACAGATACTAAACCAAAATTAGCCTATGAAGAAATAATAGTCGGTGATGAATTAATAAGAATATGTGGTATAGCTAAGGGATCTGGAATGATTGCTCCAAATTTAGCAACAATGCTTTCTTTCATATTTACAAATGCTGACATTAATTCAAATTTATTAAAAACTCTTTTAAAAAGAGCAGTTGCAAATTCATTTAATGCAATAACAGTTGACAGCGACCAATCTACCAATGATATGGTTTCAATTTTTTCCACTAGAGCTATAAAAATTGGTCAAAATATTTCTTTAAACGACAAAGTAGTTCAAAAATTTGAAATAGCGCTGAAAAAACTTTGTTTAAATTTGGCAAAACAAGTAGTTGTTGACGGTGAAGGAGCCAAGAAATTTGTTACAATAAATGTGATTAATGCCAAATCTTTAGGGAGCGCAAAAAATATTGCTTTTTCAATTGCTAATTCCCCTTTAGTAAAAACTGCAGTAGCAGGAGAAGACCCTAACTGGGGAAGAATTGCAATGGGAATTGGTAAATCGGGAGAAATTGTTGATCAAAAAAAATTAAAAATTAAAATAGGAAATTTTGTTGTAGCTGAGAATGGAAAAATTTCAGAAACGTATGATGAAAAAAAATTAAAGGAATACATGCAATGGGGATCAATTGAAATTGAAATAAATTTAAAACTCGGAAATGATGCATTTAAGTGTTATACTTGTGACTTTACACATGATTACATAGATATAAATGCTGATTATAGAAATTAGATGATTAAATATAATTTAAAATGTCACAATGGTCACGAGTTTGAAAGCTGGTTTTCAAATTCTGAAGAATTTGAAAAATTAAATAATAAAAAATTATTAGATTGCATTTATTGTTCATCAAAAAAGATTAAAAAATCAATTATGGCCCCAATGATATCAAGCAAAAAAAATGATACAGAGCAAATTTTCACCTCAAATAGAAATATCCAAATTGAAAAAAATAAACTTTTAAAATTGCGAAACTACATTGAAAAAAATTTTGATTTTGTTGGTAAGGATTTCAGTAAAAAAGTAAGAGAAATTTACTATGATAAAAAAAATAATAAAGCTATTTATGGAACTGCAACTCCTAAGGAAAGAGAAGAGCTTGCAGATGAGGGAATAGAACTATTATCAATTCCATGGGTCGATAAAGATAACTAGTTCTTTATACTACTGATAATATAATTTACTGACAAATTTTTTGATTTTTTCCATTTTTTTAAGAACGGGTTAAAGTTTAAACCTGAAATATCTAAAGTAGAAAATTTTTCTTGGGATAAAAGTTTTTCAAGTTCCTCAGGTTTTATAAATTTGTTCCAATCATGTGTACCAATTGGAAGCCACCTCAAAATATACTCAGCACCAATTATAGCTTTAATATAAGATATAAAAGATCTATTTAAGGTAGCAGTAAACATTAATCCATTTTTTTTTAATAATTTGTTGCAAGATTTCAAATATAAATCTACGTTATCCACGTGCTCTACTATTTCTAAATTGAGAATTATGTCAAAACTTTCGGTATAATTTAAATTTTCAGGTGATGCCTTAAAGTAGTTTATTTGAAGACCACTCTTTTTTGAGTGTAATTTTGCTACACTAATATTTTTTTCAGAAGCATCTATACCTGTTACTTTTGCGCCTAATCGAGCCATGGGTTCACTTATAAGTCCTCCTCCACAACCAATGTCTAAAATATTAAGCCCAGTTAAATAATCAGTTGTATCTTTTTTAATTTTAAAGTGTTGTTCAATATTTTCTAAAATGTACTCAATCCTAATTGGATTAAACATGTGAAGAGGTTTGAATTTTCCATTAACATCCCACCATTCATCAGCTAACCTTGAAAACTTTTGAATTTCCTGTTTATTTATAGTAGTACTCATTTTGTATAAATTAAAATTTAAATTAATATTAATATCTATATTTATTATATTACATTCTTTAAATGTTTAAAAAAGTATTAAAGTTTGGCGGTACATCTGTTGGCACAATTGAGAGAATCCAACATGTAGCTAAAATTATTAAAAATGAGCAATCTTCTGGAAATAAAGTTATCGTGGTAGTTTCAGCTATGGCAGGAAAAACTAACGAATTAATAGATCTATCCAATAAAATTTCAAGTGAATTTAACAAAAGAGAATTAGATGTTCTTTTATCCTCAGGAGAGCAAGTTACTTGTGCACTTCTATCAGGTGCTTTGATAGATTTAAAAATAAAAGCAAAATCTTGGTTGAATTGGCAAATTCCAATCCTTACGAATGGCGATCATGCAAATGCTAGAATAGTAAATATGAATGTTGAAAAAATAAATAAATACTTGGAAGATAAAGGAGTTGCAATAATTCCAGGCTTCCAAGGAATTTCAAAAAATGGAGATGTAACTACTATTGGAAGAGGGGGCTCTGATGCTACGGCAGTTGCGGTAGCGAAAATATTTAATGCGGATACTTGTGAAATATATACTGATGTTGATGGAGTTTTTTCAACCGATCCAAATAAAATACCAGTCGCAAAAAAAATTGACAAAATCTCTTATGATGAAATGCTCGAGCTATCTTCATTGGGAGCAAAAGTGATGCAACCCTCCGCCGTTCAAACTGCAATGATGTATGACATACCTCTAGAAGTCAGATCAACTTTTACTGAGAGAAAAGGAACAAAAATTTTTAGTCAAGAAAATATTGATTATACAAAAAGTGTAACTGGAGTAGCATATTCAAAAGATGATGCGAAAATAACAATTATTGGTGTTCAAGATAGACCAGGAATTGCTGCAAATATCTTTGAACCCTTAAGTAAAGCGCAAATAAATGTGGATATGGTAATTCAAAATATTTCGTCAGATCAAAAAACTACTGATATCACTTTCACAGTAAAAAGAGATGATGTTTTTAAGACTAAAGAAATTCTTAGAAAAAATAACAAAATAAAATACAATGAAATAATTCATAACGACAAAGTTGCAAAAGTTTCAATCGTTGGAGCAGGAATGGTATCTACACCAGGAGTCACCTATAGAATGTTCAGAGCTTTATCAGATGAAAATATAAATATTTTAGCAATATCAACTTCTGAGATCAAACTTTCGGTTATAATAAATGAAAATAATATATTGAAAGCTATTAAAAAATTACACACAATATTTGATTTAGACTAAATGGAAGTCAGACCACATAGAATAATAAAGAGAAAAAAAACCAAGAAAATTAAAGTTGGGAATATAATGGTAGGAGGTGACTCACTGATTAGTGTTCAGTCAATGACAAATACGTTAACTACAGATATTAAAGCTACAGTGAAACAAATTCTTTCTTTAGAAGATGCAGGGGCAGATATTGTTAGAGTATCTTGTCCTGATGAAGATTCAACTAAAGCACTGAAAAAAATAGTTAAAGAGGTTTCAGTTCCAATAGTTGCAGATATTCATTTTCATTATAAAAGAGCAATCGAAGCAGCCGAGATGGGAGCAAGCTGCCTCAGAATAAACCCAGGTAACATTGGAAATAACGATAGGATTATTGAAGTTTTGAAAGCTGCAAAAAATAACAATTGTTCTATTAGAATTGGAGTTAATGCTGGATCTTTGGATAAAGACTTATTAGAAAAGTATAAAGAGCCATGTCCTGAGGCGCTGGTAGAAAGTGCTGAAAATAATATTAAACTTTTAGAGGATAATGATTTTTTTAATTTTAAAATAAGCGTGAAATCTTCTGATATATTTTTAACAGTCAAAGCATACAGAAAATTATCAGAAATATGTGATTATCCTTTACACCTAGGAGTTACGGAAGCAGGAGGATTATTAACTGGAAGTATCAAATCATCGATTGGCATAGGGCAGCTTTTGATGGATGGAATTGGAGACACAATTAGAGTATCTCTGTCTTCAGACCCGATTGATGAAGTAAAGGCAGGATTTGAAATACTAAAGTCCTTAGGCATACGCTCAAGAGGGGTTAATATAATTTCATGTCCCTCTTGTGCAAGACAAGCCTTTCCAGTTATTGAGACAGTAAAGTTATTAGAAAAAAAATTAGCTCATATAAAAAAACCTATAAGCCTATCAATAATTGGGTGTGTAGTTAACGGGCCTGGCGAAGCTGCTCAAACAGAAATTGGTTTAACTGGCGGAGGTCAGGATAACAATTTATTATACCTGTCTGGTATACCCCACACAAAAGTCCCAAGCTCCGAGATAATTGAAAAAGTTGTTAAGCTCGTGGAAGAAAAGACAAAAGATCAATAAGGTTATGGTTCCTCTTGATAAAGTAAAAGATATTATTCAAAAGCACGATAATTTAGAAAAAGAACTTTCCTCAGGCAGTATTGACTCAAAACTGTTTGCAAAAAAATCAAAAGAGTATTCAAGCCTAGGGGATATTATAGACACCGCGAAGAATTATTTAAATTTTGAAAGTGAAAAAAAAGATTTACTTAATATGGTTCAAGATAGGTCAAATGATCAAGAAATTATAGAATTAGCCCAAAAAGATTTAAATGAATTGATAAAAAAAAAAGAAAAATATGAAAATGATTTAAAGTTATTTTTATTACCAAAAGATGAAGATGATAATAAAAACGCGATTGTAGAAATTAGGGCAGGAACTGGAGGCTTAGAAGCCTCACTTTTTTGTGCTGATTTATTTAAGATGTATGAAAAAGTTTGTTCAAAAAAAAAATGGAAATTAGAAATTATTAATATTTCTAAAAGTGAAGCTGGTGGTTTTAAAGAGGTAATTTTTTCAGTAAATGGAAATGATATTTATTCATATTTAAAATATGAGTCCGGTGTTCACCGAGTTCAAAGAATACCAGAAACAGAGACACAAGGAAGAGTTCACACATCTGCAGCAACGGTTGCAGTTTTACCAGAGGCAGAAGATGTAGATGTTGAAATAAAGGAGGCAGACTTAAGAATCGATGTATTTAGAGCTGGTGGACCTGGTGGTCAATCAGTAAATACTACAGATAGTGCTGTAAGAATAACGCACATTCCTAGCGGTGTTGTTGTTAGTCAACAAGATGAAAAGTCTCAACACAAAAACAAAGCTAAAGCTCTTAAGATATTAAGATCAAGAGTTTATGAAGCAGAAAAAAGAAGAAAAGATCAAGAGAGATCGACCAATAGAAGAAGTCAAATTGGAACTGGTGACAGGTCGGAAAGGATCAGAACATATAATTTTCCTCAGGGACGAGTTACTGATCATCGAATTAATTTGACGCTACATAAACTTGATGAGTTTTTAAGTGGAGAAATTCATGAGGAAATGAACCAACAACTTCGATTGAAAGAACAAAACTTAAAACTTGAAAATTTGAACTCATGATCACTTTTGAAGCGTTAAAAATTGGATCTAATTTATTAAGAGAGCACAGAATACAATCTCACCTTATTGACTCCGAAATTTTATTATCTAAAACACTAAATAAAAGCAGAGAACAAATTCTAACTAATTTAAACGAAAAGGTGGATGAAAATAAAATATCAAAATTTAAAAATTATATTAAGAGACGTTGTAGAAAAGAACCAATAGCATATATTCTTGAAGAAAAAGAGTTTTGGAGCAAAAAATTTAAAGTTACTTCAGATGTGCTTATACCTAGACCAGAAACAGAGCTTTTAGTTGAACAATTGGCAAATAATTTTAAAGGAAAGAAAATTTCAATCTTAGATATCGGCACTGGCTCTGGTTGTATAATTATAAGTTTATTGTGTAATTTAAATCAATCTTACGGTTTGGGAATTGATATTTCAAAAAAAGCTATCAAAATAGCCAGAGATAACGCAATTAAGCATAATTTATTTCATAAAGTGAAGTTTATAAACAAATCTTTTGAAAGTGTAATAAACAAAAAATTTGATTTAATAGTATCTAACCCACCATATATAGATAGAAATCTAATAAAAAACTTGAGCGACGATATAAAAAAATTTGAACCTAGAATGGCCCTAGACGGAGGAAATGATGGGCTTGACCTTGTTAAAAAAGTTATCTACAAATCCAAATATATTTTAAAGATTAAAGGTACGCTCGCCTTAGAAATTGGAAACGAGCAGATAAAAAAAGTTTCAAAAATATTAATTGATAACAAATTTAGAATTAAACAATTAATTAAAGACTATAGAAACAATGTTAGAGGCGTGATCGCAACTTTTAAACAATAAATATATGAATAATAATAGAAGAAGAAATTTTAGATCGAGACCCCAAAAAAATAATTTTAGAAGAAGAAGTGGTTCCTTAAATTCGAACAATTCAAATAGCCTTAATAACAATGGAAATTTGAATTTTAATAGAAATGGTTCAATGAATAACATTCATAATGTTGAAAAAGCAATGCAAAAGTATCAACAACTTGCAAAAGATGCCCAAAGCAATGGCGATCCTGTACTAGCCCAAAATTATCTACAGCACGCCGATCACTTCTTGAGAAGATTTAATGAATTAAATGAAAGAAGAGACAGCTCAATTGATAAGTCTAGCAACGAGGATAAGTCATTGCCGAAAGAAGAAGTTTTGGAAAAAAAAACACAGCCTACTTCTAATTAGTATAAAATTATCTCAACTCAGCTAATTTTAAATCAATTTTAATTCTATCCAACTCAAATTGTTTTCTTTCTTCGCCTTTAAGTGTTTTTCCTGATGGTAATTTTAATTTCTGCGAATTTACCTTTTTACCATTTACTATGACTTCATAATGCAAGTGCGGACCGGTTGACAAACCTGTTGAACCTACGTAACCAATAATTTGCCCTTGTTTAACTTTTTTCCCCTCTCTAATACCTTTAGCAAAAGCTTTCATGTGCGCATAAATAGTTTCATAAGTTGAGTTATGTTTTATTTTTACACAATTACCGCCACCACCGCACCATCTTGCTCTTGTCACGGTTCCAGATCCAGAAGCCATTATTGGAGTTCCAGAAGGTGCCGCAAAATCTGTTCCTCTATGCATTTTGTTATATCCTAATATAGGATGTTTTCTCATACCAAAAGCAGAGGATAAACGTGCTCCATTTATTGGAGTCTTCATTAAGGATTTTGTTATACTTTTACCTTTGATATCGTAATAATCTTCCTCATTATTATACTTAAAGTTATAAAGATTTATTTCTTCTCCATTAACAAACATAGATGCATAAATAATTTTACCTGTATCTCTAATTTTATTGTTGTCATCCTCAAATTTTTCGTAAAGAATTTCAAACCAATCACCTTTTCTAATATCTCTTTGAAAGTCTACTTCAAAACCAAAAATTCTAGCAAACTCTACAATTATGTTTGGTTCTACACCTGAGTCTACTGCAGAGCTATACAGATTATTCTTAATTTCCTTTTTAACTACAACTTCTTTTTTATAAAGTTGCAAAATATTTTCTTTTACCAAAAAATCATTTTTGAATTTTCTTATTTCTATGCTTGAAGTATTGTTTATTGGATATACCAGGTTTATTAGATTATTATACCCTTCCTCATTTTTTTTAATTACTAATGTGAGTTTTCTTCCGGAATATATATTTGATAAGTTTTGTTGTTTTAATTTAGCTGAAATACTTTTTATATCATTATTTTTAACTTTAAACTTTTTCAATATTTTCTCTACAGTGTCATTATTTTTAATCACGTAATTGATTTCTTCATAGGGATTATTTATTTTAGAAAATAAAAAATTTGTTAAATTTGAAAATTCGCTGGTT
>CACBDC010000001.1 GCA_902537845.1 uncultured Pelagibacteraceae bacterium | reverse complement strand
TTGAAGGATTGACAAAGGGTATGGCCTTAGATCTTGCTAAATATAATATTAGAGTAAATAGTGTCTGTCCAAATTTAGTTTTAACGCCTAGAACTAAAAAATATTTTGCAGATAAAAAATATAACAGATATGTTAAAGAAAATACT
Source organism: uncultured Pelagibacteraceae bacterium (assembly GCA_902537845.1). Taxonomy (GTDB): domain Bacteria; phylum Pseudomonadota; class Alphaproteobacteria; order Pelagibacterales; family Pelagibacteraceae; genus Pelagilacustribacter. The sequence goes on along the minus strand of CACBDC010000001.1, from coordinate 120,847 downwards.
CCAATTAACAAAGTAGTAACCGTAAGCGATGTTGCAACTTCTATTGCTTTTTTAGCCTCTGAAGCTGCATCAATGATTACTGGATCTTCATTAATTATTGACGGAGGATGGACAGCTAAATGAGATTTTTATCACTTGTAATAATCATTTTTAATATAAACTTTAATTTATCAGCAGTAGAGTTTACAGGAAAGTTTGAGCAAGGGTCGTTTATTTTAGGAAAGACAAAACCGAACTCAAAAATCAAAATAGATAATAAAAAAATTAGAATTTCAAAAGATGGTTTTTTTGCATTTGGCTTAGATAGAGATAGAAAGAATAATGTTATTATTTCAATCAGTGAAAATGGTGTAACTAAAACTTTTGAGAAAAAAGTTTTTAAGAGAAAATATAGAATTCAAAGAATTGATGGGTTGCCCCCAAAACATGTTACCCCGCCACCTGAGGTTTATGAAAGAATAAAGAAAGATAATATTCTAATTGGAAAAGCAAGATCAATTGATACAAGTCTAGATTTTTTTAAAGACAAATTCATTTATCCAATTGATAAATATATAATTACAGGAGTATATGGCAGTCAAAGAATTCTTAATGGTAAGCCGAGAAGACCTCATTACGGTATAGATTTTCATGCTCCAGAGGGAACGCCGGTCAAAGCTATGATGGATGGAAAAGTTACACTAGCTGAAGATGATATGTATTTTACCGGAGGTACAATAATTTTTGATCATGGTCATGGAATTAGCACTTTATACATGCATATGAAAGATATTAACGTCAAAATTGGTCAGAAAGTGCGTCAGGGTGAAATCGTTGGAACTTTAGGTCAAAGTGGTAGAGCAACTGGTCCTCATTTGGATATTAGATTAAATTGGTTCAACGTAAAATTAGATCCCGCATCAATTTTAGATTAAAATTTTTATATATAACTTCTCATAAACTCAATAAATTTTTTCGGTATCATAAATTTTATTAATCTCTTAATAAAAAAATCTTTTTTATTTAACCAAGATCTATCAAATAATAAATCAACATTATTATTATTGGCAAATTTTTTATCTATTCTTAATTTTTTTGAATATTTTTTGTCAACAAATATACAATTTCCAGTATGACAAATAAGTTGGTAATTAATTTTTTTTGCGTAATTTACAGTAGAAGTAAAACTATTTCCAATATTATACTTTGAATGTATTTGTTCAATCCCCGGTGAGATACCGCTATTTATTTCAATTATAACAATTTTTGGTCTATATTTTTTTAAGGATTTCCAAACGTCTAAATCAAAGGAGTCTATGTCAATTGATAAAATATCAAAATATTTTATTATTTTTGTCTTTTTTAAAACTTTATCTAATTGATCTGGGTGATTTTTTTTATGACTTATATATTTATTTAACGCAATTATATTTTGATATTTAGATTTAGTGATTAATAACTTTTTAAATTTACTTTTATCACCCTCAATATACACGGCATTATATTTATAGTTTTTTACAAGATTGAAAGTATTGCTTCCATGTTTGCCATCCCACGCTCCGAATTCACAACACCATTTATTTCTTTTTTTTAATTTTAGCCTTCTAAGAATTTCTTGAATAACCCCGTCTTCACCGTTTTGTGAAAAAATATTTTTCCTATATTTTAGAAACACTTTTTAAGTTATGATTTAGATTAATGATTTTTGAGGTTTCATATCATCTTTTTTGATACCAGCAACTCGAACTGGTTTTTTCATTGCATCTCTTCTAAACGGTTCGCCTAACTCTTGATTTAATATTACCTCTATAAACGTAGTTATTCCTTTTTTTTGATCTTCACATGACTGCTTAATAGCTTTGGTAGTCTCTTCCATTGTTTTTACTGTAACTCCTTTTAAACCACAGGCGTTTGCAACTTTTGCATAACTTAATTTTGGATCCAGCTCAGTTCCTATAAAGTTATTATCAAACCATAAAGTCGTGTTTCTTTTCTCAGCACCCCATTGATAATTTCTAAAAATAACCATTGAAATGGCCGGCCACTCTTCTCGTGCACATGAACTCATTTCATTCATGCTAATACCAAATGCACCATCACCTGCAAAACCTATCACGGGAGTATTCGGGCACCCTATCTTTGCACCTAAAATTGATGGAAAACCATATCCACAAGGACCAAATAAACCTGGAGCTAAATATTTTCTCCCTTTTTCAAAAGTTGGATATGCATTTCCTATAGCACAATTATTTCCTATATCACTTGAGATAATTACATCTTCAGGCATTCCTGCTTGTATTGCTCTCCAAGCTTGTCTTGGTGACATTCTATCTTTATCTCTTTCTCTTGCTTCTTTGTTCCAAACAGTTCCTGGATCATCATCCTCATGATCTAAACTTGAAAGTTTTTGTAGCCAAGCTGATTTAGTTTGGTGAATTAAATCTTTTCTTTTCTGTCTATCTGTGTCTCCCGCTTTTGGAGATAATTTATTTAGCAATTGTTGGGCAACTAATTTAGCATCGCCACAAATTCCTACTGTTACTTTTTTAGTCAACCCAATACGATCTGAATTAATATCTACCTGAATTATTTTTGCGTTCTTGGGCCAATAATCAATCCCGTAGCCTGGCAAAGTAGAAAATGGATTTAATCTAGTACCTAAGGCTAGAACTACATCGGCTTTCGCTATTAATTCCATTGCTGCTTTTGATCCATTATAACCTAGCGGACCAACAGCTAAGGGATGGCTTCCAGGAAAACTATCATTGTGCTGGTAACCTGAACATACAGGTGAGTCTAATTTTTCAGCAAGATTAACACAGTCTTTTATTGCTCCACCAATTACAACGCCTGCGCCAGATAAAATGACTGGAAATTTTGCATTAGAGAGTAATTTTGCAGCCTCTTCTATTGCTGAAGAACCACCAGCTTGTCTTTCTAATCTTACAATTGGCGGTAGCTCGATATCTATTACCTGAGTCCAAAAATCTCTTGGCACATTTATTTGCGCAGGAGCAGATCCTCTAATTGCTTTTTCTATCACTCTATTTAAAACTTCTGCAATTCTAGATGGATCTCTAACTTCTTCTTGATAACAAACCATATCTTTAAATAAATTCATTTGCTCAACTTCTTGAAACCCTCCTTGACCCATTGTTTTATTTGCAGCTTGAGGTGTAACCAATAAAAGTGGTGTATGATTCCAATAAGCAGTTTTTATTGGTGTGACTAATCCAGTTATTCCAGGACCGTTTTGTGCAACAACCATAGATATTTTACCAGTGGCTCTAGTGTAACCATCCGCTATTAAGCCTCCGTTCGTTTCATGCGCAACGTCCCAAAAAGTTATTCCTGCATCAGGAAAAATATCAGAGATAGGCATGAATGCTGAACCAATGATTCCAAAGGCATGTTCTATACCGTGCATTTGTAAAACTTTTACAAAAGCTTCTTCTGTTGTCATTTTAGCCATTTAATCTCCTTAAGTACTTAGAAATTCTAGCTTTCATTATACTAAATTTTAGTTTATATCCATTAGATATTTTTATGTCACAGCCCGATCTCATCATACATGACGAAAAAGATAACGTAGGAGTTGTCGTTATAGAAACTACTAAAAAAGGCCAAGATTGTAGCGCTTGGATAATGGAAAATGATAAAACCGTTAAAGTCCCCTCTACTAACGAAGTTCCTTTAGGTCACAAAATTGCATTAAAAGACCTAAAAATTGGAGATACTATTTTTAAATACGGACACGATATTGGAAAAGTGGTTAAAGAGATTAAAAAAGGTGAACACGTCCATGTTCACAATGTAAAAACAAAAAAGTGGTAAATTAATTATGAAAATTCCAAAAAGTTTTTTAGGTTACAAAAGAGAAAATGGTAGAGCCGGAACAAGAAATCACGTCATCATTTTACCAGTTGATGATATTTCAAACGCTTGCGCTGAAGCTGTTGCAAATAACATTAAGGGAACAATAGCTCTTCCTCATTCTTACGGCAGACTTCAATTTGGTGCAGATTTAGAATTGCACTTTAGAACTATGATAGGTACAGGCAGAAACCCAAATGTGGCGGCAGTAATTGTTATTGGAATTGAACCTAAGTGGACAAAAAAAATAGTTGATGGAATAGCTGAAACTGGAAAACCAGTAGAGGGTTTTCATATTGAACGAAGTGGTGACATACAAACAATAATGAAAGCATCTAAAAAAGCTCAAGAATTTTCAATGTGGGCTTCTGAAAAACAAAGAGAGGAGTGTCCATTAAGCGATTTATGGATTTCAGTAAAATGTGGCGAGTCTGATACTACTTCTGGATTAGCATCTAATCCTACAGTAGGGAATTTAATGGATAAACTTGAGCCACTTGGTGTTCATTTGTGTTTTGGAGAAACTTCTGAATTAACTGGTGCAGAACAAGTTTGTGCTAAAAGAGGAGCTACTCCTGAAGCACAGAAAAAATTTATGAAAACTTGGAGTGATTATAACGACTTTATTTTAAAGGAGGCAACTGATGATCTGTCGGAAAGTCAGCCTACAGCTGGAAATATTGCAGGTGGCCTTACTACGATAGAAGAAAAAGCTTTCGGAAATTTTCAAAAAATAGGCTCTAGAAAATTTATTGATGTTTTAGAGCCAGCTGAAGAACCTAAAAAAGGAAAAGGGTTATATTTTATGGATACCTCATCTGCGGCAGCAGAGTGTGTTACTCTTCAAGCAGCTGGTGGTTTTAATATTCATCTTTTCCCTACTGGCCAAGGAAATATTATAGGAAATCCGATAGAACCAGTGGTTAAACTTACTGCAAATCCTCTAACTGCAAAATTAATGAGCGAACATGTTGATTGTGACGTCTCAAAAATTTTGTCCAGAGAGATGAACTTAGATCAAGCTGGAGATAAATTAATTGAAACAACTCTTAAAGTTGCTAATGGAAGATTAACTTGTGCTGAAGCTTTAGGTCATAGAGAATTTGTTATGACAAAGCTTTATAGAAGCGCTTAAAAAACTATTTAACTGGGAATTTTACTTCTTCTTGTTTAGGTTTTTTGTGTCTTAAATCATGAATAATTTTTCTAAACCAAGCCATTAATGCTCCAAGTACTACTGCAAGTATAATTGCAAAAGCTCCATACAAGAAAGGTACTTCGGTAGAAATTCTTACGATAAATTCAGATAAGCTATTTAATTCGGGAGCATCAACTTTTATTCCATTGAATCCTGTTTTTTCTCTAAAGAAAGAATCGTAAGCAATCGCAATAGCAACTGTAATTAAAAGCATTGCAAATAAAGATTTAAGCTCGTTACTGTCCAGGAATTGACCAATCTTCTGTCCAACTTGAACCCCAACAATTGATCCAAGTATTAGAGGAACCACTAAAAATAGATCAATCGTACCATAATTAAATGAATGTAAAATTGTTACAACTGCACTGATAAAAACTGTAACAAATAAAGAAGTACCTGGAATTAATTTTACTGGCATTCCAATAATATAAATCATTGCTGGAACCATTAGGAACGCTCCACCAATTCCCATCATTGAAGCAACAAAACCTACTACAAAACCTAACAATATTGGAGTAAATGCACTTTCATATAACCCGGACTTATTAAACCTCATTCTTAAAGGTAGGCCTTGAAGCCAATTATGATCATGTAATTTTTTTTTAATTTTGGTTTTTGATTTTAATCGATTTCTTTCTCTAATACCCTCGATTAACATAAGAGTTCCAACAATAGCTAAAAGGTACATATACAATAATGAAATTATTAAGCTTATTTTTCCAATTTCTGAAAAAAAAGTAAATGTCATAATACCGATTAAAGTCCCTATCACTCCGCCTGAAACTATCATTAATCCCATTTTATAATCTAAAGTTTTTTTATACCAATGTGTTAATGAGCCAGAGACAGATGTTGCAAGAATATTATTAACTTCATTCGGTACAGCATACACAGGAGGTATACCCATGAAGATAAGAAAAGGAGTCATTAGAAAACCTCCCCCTACGCCGAACAATCCAGATAGCACTCCAACCGCTAAACTTAAAAACAAAAGTAGAAAAATATCTATATTTACTTGGGCAATGGGAAGATAAATTTCGAGCATTAATATTAGCAGTATGCCTGAAATATTAAGTTGTCAATCTTAATAAATTGTTGCTCCAAAGACTTTTACCATGTCTCCCTCTAATCCGAGAACTAATCTTCCAAGAAACTCGCCTGAAACAGTATTGCTTTTTTGTTTATAAAGGACGGTAATGAACTTATCTCTTCTAATACATCCTAAAAATTCTTGCTTTTCTGATAAGCTTGTAAGTAATTTATTATTTGCCCACTGCTTCCCAAGCTCAACTTCATTAGCTCCGTAGAGCATTTGAGATGAGAAATCTTTAGTGAAACTACCGTAATCTTTATTATTTGATGATCTAACTAAATTTTCCCAAATAGGATTGGCAATTTTGATGATCTCGTCATCACTTTTATCTAACAAATTCATGGGATTATTTAAGAAGCTTTCTTCTCTTTTTCGTTACCAACTATGTGGTAAACTGGCATTTTTTCTAAGCTAAATTTTCCAGTTTTTGGGTCTCGTCTTGAAACAGTTAAACAATGCCAATTCTCATCATCTAATTTTAGCTTATCTCCTCTATAATAATATCCAGGCCATCTAGTTTCTTCTCTGAAAAGAGTGTGTTCTGTCACACATTGAGATGTAAGTGTTCTATGTTTTAATTCCCAAGCTCTCATAAGTTGATGATAATCTTCTGCACCAACATTTTCTAAATCTTCTTGAAGCCAATCTAAAAGTTCTAAACCTTTTTTGAGTAGATTGTCGTTAGTCATATAATTTGCTGTAATACCACCAACATACTCATCCATAATTTTTTGTAGTCTTTGTAATCCTTGAATTGGAGAAATATAACTAGGAGACACTGTTCCTCCAGTAATTTCATTTCTATTAACCGTATAATTATCTAAAGGTTTATAAATAATTTCTCTAAACTCATCACACTGTTTGTCAGAAACTTTCAAATCTTTTGCTTTTTGATCTTCAATATATTTAACAGCGGCTTTTGCAGCTAATCTTCCCTCCGTAAACGAACCTGATGAAAATTTATGTGCACTTCCTCCAACTGTATCTCCAGCTCCAAATAAACCGTCAACTGTTGTCATTCTATTATAACCCCAGAAATATTCTTTAGGCGCTATATCTTCTGGGCCACTAACCCATGCTCCTGAACAAGTTGCATGTGATCCCATTACGTAAGGTTCTGAAGTTGTAAGTTCTGGATTAGTATACTTAGGATCAATGTTTTGAGATGCCCAAACTACAGCTTGACCAACTGTCATACCCAAAAAGTTTTCCCAACCTACTGTTTCCAAATGAGGGTCTTGAAATGCCTCTTTTGTTACCATATGGATTGGTCCACCGCCTGCCATTACCTCTTGAATAAAAGCATGATTTCTAAGACATGTCGGCACAGGGTGATGATCAATATACTCACCAACTAATTTCTTTGTTTGATCGTACCATTTTTTTTCATAGTTCTCGCCATTTGCATTTTGTGTATAAGTTTTTAAATGTAAAAAGTATGCTCCAACAGGGCCATAACCATCTTTAAATCTACATAACACAATACGATTTTCCATTTGAGTCATTTTTGCACCTGCTGCAATAGGTAATGCATAAGCAGATCCATTGCTCCATGGAGCGTACCAAGTTCTACCCATACCCTCACCAACTGCTCTAGGTTTGAATATGTGTGATGCTCCTCCCGCAGCAACTATAACTGTTTTTGCTCTAAACACATGATAATCACCTGTTCTCATATTAAAGCCGACGGCTCCACCAACTCTATTTTCTTTATTCTCATCCATTAATAAATGAGTAACCATTATTCTGTTGTAAATTTTATCAGCAGATTTTTTTGCAGCTTCAGCAACTATAGGTTTATAACTTTCACCATGTATCATTATCTGCCACTTTCCCTCTCTTTGATATCTTCCAGTTTTTTTATCTTTCATCATTGGAAGTCCCCATTCATCAAACATATGAACTGTTGAGTCTACGTGACGAGCCATATCATAACCTAGGTCTTCTCTTACTAATCCCATTAAGTCATTCCTTGCGTATCTTACATGATCTTCTGGTTGGTTTTCATTCCATCTCATACCCATATAACAATTGATTGCATATAGGCCTTGGGCAACTGCTCCGCTTCTATCGATGTTGGCTTTTTCTACACAAATAATTTTTAGATCTCTGCCCCAGTGTCTAGCTTCGAAGGTTGCGCCGGTTCCGGCCATACCACCACCTACAACTAGAATATCGCAATCTTCGTAAACTGTTTTATTTTTAGGCATTAATAATAAACACCTTTTTTAAATGAGTCTTTGCTGATTGTGGGTAAATCTTTTTTAGTGTCTAAACCTTCAGGTTCTGAGTATAAAACTTGAGAGTTCATTTCTCCTTGCCTTGGTTTGTCGCCTTCTGATAACTTTGGAATAAATTTCCCCCATGGCTTTGTTGTAATTGGAGAAACGAAATTTTTTTCGGTTCCATTTCTAAATTTTATTTTCCAGGAAATAGTACCTTTTTCTTCTTCTCTTCGAACTCGAACGCTATGACCCATTGGAGCGAAGTCAGCATAACCTCTAACATCTATAGCATGGTTAGGACAAGCTTTAACACATGAATAACATTCCCAGCAAAAATTTGGTTCAATATTTTTTGCTCTTCTAATGGTCTCATCAATATGCATTATATCTGATGGACAGATATCAACGCAATGACCGCAACCATCACATCTTGTCATATAAACAAATGTTGACATTAAATTTTTACCTCAATTTTTTTTATATTAATATATTGCTTTAATCTAGTTTTATATTTCATAATTATTAGTAATGTTTTGGTTCTTCTCTTTTAATGCCTAAACCAAACTGCTCTGGAGCATCAGCTGGCGGAGGCAAATTGTCTCTAGAACCATCGGCTTCAGCTAAATTTTTTTGAATAGCTGCGCCAGGTTTATAAAACATATGTGCGAACTTAGACCAATAAACTCCTCCAAATAAAATTAAGTTAGATAAGATAAAAAGAGTAAAAAATATGTAACTAAATGTACTCATCCCTGCAGTTTGTGTAAATGACCAAGCTAATCCAAAAGTTGCGCAAGCTAGTAATGCTAAAACAAATAAATCTGCAGTTATAATTCTATACCAAGGATGTGCTTCCGCAGAAACATCAACTCTTAAAAAAAACCAAAACCAATAACCTCCGAGACACGTCATAATTGCGCCCACATGCCAAATAATAGGAATATAAGAAGGAGCAACAGTTCCGTCAGAGTATTTAAAAATTAAAATTACTGAACCTATCCAGAATAGAATTGTTCCGTACATACCTAATACATGAGCAAGCCTTCTTTTCCCCCAGCCAAGTTCTGAAGTAGTGGCAATATCATGTGCTACTGTTTTTAAAATGACTGCAGTTTTTTTTCCTGTTGTTAATTCGTTTTTGGCAGATTTTTTTGCTTTTTGAGCGTTTCTAAAAAAATAAACAACATTTTTTTTATGTAACATGTCTAAACCAGTTCCAACTATAATTAAAAGCACCATAGCAATGACAAAATACTGCATTAAGAAAGCTGGTATTACTACTGCTAGCTCTGAAAAGGGATTTATTGTTAACATAAATGACTTTTAATGGTTTGATTAAAATAGGTCAAGTGAGAACGTTTCTCATCTATTTTAGTTTACCCTCTTTTCTCATCTGTTCTCTTATTTTAGTTGCTGAGATTTGCTGGACCTTTTCATCTAATACAATCTCCTCAATTTTATAACCAACACCTCTTCCATAACAAATATTTGTAATATTTGGCACTAATGTTACTTGTATTCTATTTTTGTAATCTTTTAGTGCATCAAAAATATTTTTTTTTACTGTCTCAAAATCAAATGGGTTATCGTCTACACCTTTGACATCTCTAACCATAATATTCACCTGACCAGTTTTTTTTAAAGTTTCCTCGAAAAGTTTTTGATGTCCTGCGTGCCAAGGTTGCCACCTTCCTAACATTAAAGCTGTAGGATGCTTATTATCCCAAACGTGATTATCGTTTTTCATTTAAGTATTAAACTGTCTTTTTTTTAAGCCGCAATAGTTTGAAGCTTATGCTTAGAAGTCATCCCGCTTAAAAAGTTCCAAAGATATCTTGCAGTTAATAAAGACGCGGTCTCAGCTTTTTGTTGTTCTTCTTTTGAAAGTCCGTCTAATAGTTTTTCACACTCAGCTCTGTGAATTACATCTGCTGATTTATGGGCTTCAAAAAATTCAAGTCCTTCTTTAGAACTAACTCCATAGAATTTTTTTAGACCTTGAATTTTAGTTTCAGCAATCTCAGGTATTTGTCTCTCATAAGTGTATAAAGAAGCAAGACCTTCAGCATATGATTTTCTAGCTTGTGAAAAGAAATTTTCAATCATATCTTTAGTGAACCAATCAAGTTTTACATTCTCAATTTCTTTTTCATCAGCTCCTAATGCTTTTGCAAAATTTTTCCACAACTTAGGGTGATCTCCATCTTTGTTTTCTTCATCCTGTAAATTTTCTAAAAGAATTCTTCTTTTTTCTATATCTTCACAAATAGAATGAGTGGCACTTATATATCTTGGGAAAGCTTTGACGTGCTGATAATATTGTTCTGCATAATCTTTGATAATCTCTTTATTTAATTTTCCCTCGTTCCAATAAATTTGATAAAATGGATGTTTAAGTAAATGAAATTTGTCTAATTTTAACCCTAGCTCTTTAGAAAACATTATTGCTCCTTTTGTTATTTTCAAAGTCTATTCAATATTTATAAAGTATTCGATCAAAAAATTATCCACACTTTTTAGTTGAGTATTTTAAATGTTCACGTTTTGACTCACTTTTGATTCACTTTGGGACTCAAAATACAACTTTAGATAGTGTTATCCACACGTTCAATTCTACGCTCATCTATTGGAAAATGAACTATAGTTGCAAATATTGAGAGGGCTATTGCCATGTACCAGGCGTAATCATAGCTTCCGTAGTTATCAAAAAAATAACCTCCGAGAAATGCCCCTGCAAAAGCACCGAATTGATGACATAAAAAAACGATACCAAATAAAGTACTTAAATACTTGGTGCCAAAAATTTGAGCCACTATTCCGTTTGTGGGAGGAACAGTTGAAAGCCATAAAAGTCCAAAAGTAATTCCAAAAATAATTGAATTTATTAAAGACGGTGGAGAAAAAATAAATATACAGATACTAATAGCTCTTAATGCGTAGAGAATGCATAAGAGATTTTTTTTCTTATATTTTGTTCCCAAATATCCCATGCCTAAAGTTCCAAAAATATTAAAAAATCCTATTAATGCTAAAATTATTGTAGCAGACCATCCTCCCATGCCCCTATCTTGCATATAACCTGGGATATGAGTTCCAACCAACGTAATTTGAAAACCGCAAACAAAAAAACCTAGAACTAACAAAATATAACCTTTATGAGAAAAAGCTTCTTTAATTGCAGACATAAAAGTTTGATCTCGGTCAACTTGAGTTGAGTTCAAAATTGTTTTTGATGGAAATAAAAAAAGTGAAGCTAATAGTCCAAGACATATAAAATACATAAAATACTTTAAAGTCTGTTCCCATCCTACTATTCCGAGACTATATTTTGTAAATAATGGTGATAAAAAATAACCTATAGAAGCTGCTGCTGTTACAATTCCAGTCGCAACAGTTCTATTTTCATTTGGGAAATGTTTTCCAACCTCTGATACTGGAACACCGATTGCAGTAGCTCCAAGGGCTATTCCTATAAGAATGCCCAAACTAATTTGAAAGAAGATACCTGTATTAGGCCCTGCATATAGCATGTAAACACCAATCGCAAAAATAACAAAACCAATAAAAACTGCTTTATTGCCTCCTAGTTTGTCTGCAATTAATCCAAATATCGGAGCAAATATTCCCCAGAATAGCATTTGAATACCTATTGCTAAACCAAATTCTGTTCTAGTTGCTCCAAGACCTTTTTCAAAATCTTCAAAAAATAATCCAAAAGTTTGCCTTAAACCCATTGAAATTAAAATAATACTACAAGCAGAAACTAATACTATAAAGGCCAATCTATTTGGAATAAAATTAAACACTACCTTATATACCTTAAAGATCTTTTCAAATCAGCAATTAAATCTTTCGGATCTTCTAAACCTATATGCAACCTGACAATATGTTCATCTTTATTAAATCTAAAATATTTTCTTCCTTTAAGATATTCATCCTTTTTACTCGAACGAAGTTCTTGTAAAATTGCAAGACTCTCAAACCCGCCCCAGCTATATCCAATTCCAAATAATTCTAATGAATTTACAAATTTAATTACGGAGGATTTTTTTTTACTTTTAATAACTATCGATAATAATCCAGTAGCACCCGAATAATATTTTTTCCATAATTTATAATTTTTACTTGATGGCTTATAAGGATATAAAATTTCTTTTATTTTTTTCTGTCTTTTTAAAAAATTAATTATTTCTTTAGTATTTTCGTAATGTTTGGTAAGCCTTGTGTCCAATGTTCTCAAACCTCTTATAATTAAATAGGCCTCATCGGCGGACATTCTATATCCTGAAAGTTTGTAAAAAAACATTACTTTTTTAAAAACTTTTTTATTGACTGCCAGTGAACCACCCATTGCGTCCGAATGACCTGAAAAATATTTAGTTGCAGATGAAAAAGACATATCAAATCCAAGTTTTAATGGTTTAAGATATAATGGAGTTCCCCATGTATTATCGAGAAAAGTGTATATTTTTTTCTTTTGAGCTAAATTTACAATTTTAGACAAATCCTGAAATTCAAAAGTATTACTTCCAGGATTTTCAACTAATATCATTTTTGTTCTTTTTGTAACTTTATTTTTTAGATCTTCAAAAGAGTCTGGATTGTAAAATACTGCTGCAACGTCAAATTCTTTTAGCAATTTTTCAGAAATTTCTTTTGTTGGACCATAAACATTGTCAGATACTAGTATTTCATCGCCAGGTCTACATAAGCTCATAATTGCTAGAGCTACTCCACCAAAACCAGTGCCAGTTAAAAAAATATGATAAGCTTGTTCAAGTTCTTTTAATATATTTTCTAACTCTATAGTCGTTGAACTTCCATAACGACCATAACTGTAGTGGGTAATTTTTTGATGTTGTTTTATTTTTTTTTCATGCAGATAAAGTTCTTGCATAGTATCAAAAAGAATAGTCGATGCTCTAATTACTGCTGGGTTTGCAGATCTATTTGAGTTATCTTTTGTTGGATGTTTTAAAAATGTCTTTATAGACTTTTTCATAATATAATTATAATTGATCTTTATATATTAATTGTCTAATTAAGATATATAAAGGAGGCAAAAATATGGGTTACCCAAAAAAGCACCGTGGAAGAAGAAAAATTGGCTCAAAAAAAAGAAGAGCTAGAAAAAGAAATAAAAAGAAATAATCAATATTTAAATTATGATTGAAATAACTCAAATTAGGAAATTGAGTTTATGGATATTTTTTATTCCTTTAAGTGCCATTAACCTTTGCCTATTAATATCTCAAAATCCAGAATTATTGGAAAATACCATATTTGCTGTAGATCAAATTGGAAGATCTGGCTTTTCTATACCTTACCTAGATGGAAGTCTCTCTATTAGCAGGGCTTCAAGAACTTTTCCTCAATATCTTATATTTAAACCATCAATGATATTGACGGCCGTTTTGTTGTATTATTATTGGAAAAGTAACAACAATTTGGTCAACAAATTATATTCGACTAAAATAAATTATAAATTCAAAACTTTTGGAATTTTATCTGCGATTTTTTTAGCTATTCACTCCATTTTTTTGGGAATAAAATTTGATTTACAAATTTATAAATTATTTAGAAGAGTTGTTTTACTTTTATTTATTATTTTTGAATTGATTGCTCAAGGTTACTTGGTTTATCATTTTTACAAACTTAAAGTAGAACTAAAAGATTTTGTGAATAGAAAGGTTTTATTCATTAAAATTTTTCTCGTCAGCGTCTTAGTGCTTGTCGCGGTTTTGAGTTTACCTACACTTGTAACTAAAGGTAATACACATTTTAAACATATGTTGGAATGGAACTATTTTGTTGGGGTTATTTTATTTTATTTATTATCTAGATTCTTTTGGAGGAGAACCACATAAATTTCCAGGCTTTCGCCTAGAAATTTAGTAGTTTTGGCTCGTCGTTTTAGGCGCTACCGCCAAGCCATCCCGGTGAACTATTCTAGCGCTACTAGGTCCACCTTTCTGCCCTTTAAGCTTGAACCTCTCGGTTTTTCCTTAAATGGCCAGTTAAGAGTTGCCTCTTAATTAAATATATTAAATCACATCACTAAATAAATTGTAATCACTTTTAACGTGCAAGAATTTAGGTTGTTAACTAAGTGGATAAATTTTTATTTAAAGTCGATTGTATCCAGCCGCCTCCAAGAACTTTATCCCCAATTTTATCTCTAGAGTAAAATACACAGGCTTGTCCTGGAGATATTCCAGTTTCCTTATCTAATATTTCTACCTCTGCTAAGGTCTCTGAAATAATAATTTTTGCTTTTAAAAGTCTACCAGTAGATCTCACTTTAATATTTAATATTTTGTCAAATTCTTCTTTAGACCCTAAAATATTTAAATTTCTTAATTTAATTTTTTGAATTTCTAGAGACTCTTTTTCTCCAACTATAATTTGATTTTTTTCAGCATCTATTTTTACAACGTATAGAGGGTTATTGCTTGCTATCTTAATTCCCTTTCTCTGACCAATTGTATAATTAATTATTCCTTCGTGTTCTCCGATTTGATTACCGGATAAATCTAAAATTGCTCCAGGCTTAAAAGATTCTGGCCTATATTTTTTTATTACAGAAGAGTAATCTCCATTGGGTACAAAACATATATCTTGGCTGTCTGGTTTTTGAGCAACATTCAATCTCAATTTTTCAGCTATTGCCCTAGTTTCATCTTTATCAATTTTGCCTAATGGAAATCTTAAAAAATCTAGTTGTTCTTGAGTTGTGCTGAATAAAAAATAACTTTGATCTCGATTTTTATCTTTCGCTCTATACATACTTGCACGACCTCTTGCTTGTACTCTCGTAACATAATGACCCGTTACTAGAGCGTCTGCTTTTAAATCTTTTGCATATTTAAATAAATCTCTGAACTTAACTGTTTGATTACATTGAACACATGGAATTGGAGTTTCTCCAGCAGAGTAACTGTCTATAAACGAGTCTATAACTTCAGTTTTAAACTTTTTTTGATAAAATAAAATTTTGTGATTAATATTTATATTTTCAGATACTCTTTTAGCGTCTAAGATGTCTTGTCCAGCACAACATTGACGACCCTCTTTTGATTGTTTTGTATCGTCATACAACTTGAGTGTAATTCCTGTTACATCGTAACCTTCTTGTTTCATAAGTGCAGCTACAACAGATGAGTCAACACCCCCAGACATAGCAACAACGACTTTTGTCTCTTTTTTGGGTTTATTAATTTCTAGAGAATTCATTAATTAAGTGTATAATCTAAATGTTAGTGATTTTCCATGATGCTTATTGATTTTGAACCGGGGGATTATGTAATAAATCCTGAAAAAAAAGATTGGGGCATAGGTCAAGTTCAATCGATTATTGGCAGTAAAGTTACTGTAAATTTTGAAAATTATGGCAAAAGAGTAATTAATATTGAGAATGTTAAATTGGAAAAAATAGATAATGAGAGAAGATGAATTAAAGGATATCAGTGAAAATTTGCTTGAAACTTTTAATTTTGCCGGACGAGAGTCCATTAAACTTCACGATGAAGGCCTCAAGATTAAAATAAAAGAGGATAAATCTCCGGTAAGCAATGGTGATTTAAAAGTAAATGAACTGATTACAGATAAAATTAAAAATCTTACTCCAAATATACCAATCGTGTCCGAGGAAACAGTTGATTTAAATGTCAAAAACACAGCCAGAATATTTTGGCTCATCGATCCTATAGATGGCACAAAAGAATATATTGCTGGTAAAGATGAATATACGCTGAATGCAGCTTTAGTAATTAATACAGTTCCTGTGCTTGGTATTGTTGGAGTACCAAAAAAAAATAGACTTTTTTATACTTACGCTCCGGGTAAAAGTTTTTTAATAGAAAACGGAAATAAAAAAAAAATCAGCTGCATAAAACAACAGCCAAAAGGTAAAATTGTTGCCCTATCAAGTGCACTTAAACCATCAAATATCATATTAAATAAATTGAAAAAATTTAATGTTACATCAATAGTTAAAATGGCTAGTTCGTATAAATTTTGTGTTATTGCTACTGGGGAATATGATATTTATGCTGCAAGAGAAAGAGCAAATGAGTGGGATTATGCTGCTGGACATGCCGTTGCTCAAAATGCAGGAGCCATTATAAAAACATTAGATGAAAAACCTTTTTTATATGGTAAAGAAGATTATAGAAATCCTAGTTTATTAATCAAAAGAGCAGAAAATTTAGATGCTTAAAACTATATTAATAATAATTCTGTCAGTAACTTTTTTTGGTGTTTTATTTTTTATATTAGTTAGAAATGCAATGAAAAGAAAATTGGATGTTTTGATAGAGGATGAAAAAAAAAGAAAAGAGTCAGAAAATTAAATATTAAAATTTAAATTATTTTTAATAATTTATTAAATTCCTCGCTATCTAAATTTAATACTCTTTTTGATAATTCAAAACTAAATCCTCCTCTAGCTAAAATTCCCATATCTTTTTTGTAAAATAATTCACGATTATCTTCTGGTCTTAATGGACCAATTCTTCTCCTTTTACAAAGTTTTAGAGCTGAAACAAAATCTGGCTCTATTTCATTTTCTTTAATTTTTTCTATGCTTTGCTTAATAAATTTTGTGTCTATCCCTTTATTTCTTAAAGATTGATTTATTTTATTTAATGAATAGCCTCTTCTTAAAAACATTCTTGCTTTTGAGTCTGAATACATTTCATCATTTAAAATTTTATTTTTTTCAAGATTTGAAACTATTTGATCTATAATTGAAGTAACTTCTTTTTTCGATTTTGTTCCTTTTAACTTAGTTAAATATTTTTTTAGTAAATAAACTTTTAATTGTTGTTTTGAAGGGTTATATTTTTCTAAATAAGAATAAGCTAGGTCCTTTAGGTTTGTAGTTAAATCTTCAAAATCACTTTTATTAACTGTGGGATTCATTTAGTTAATATACTATATTATTTTTTATGTTGAATAATTTATTGCCTTTATTAACTATTGAAAATATCTATTTATTTGCTAACTGGGGCGTAATACCATTTTGGCTTTTATTAATTTTCTTTCCAAATTACCAAATAACAAATTTCTTTGTACAATCTATAATTGCTCCTTTGCTTCTAGGTGCTGGATATGCTTACTTGTCCTATACAGTTTTTATCGATGGAAATATCTTTGATGGATTTGAATTGTATAATGGTATTGATGGACTATATTCTATGTTTGCTAATGAGACTTTATTATTAATTTTTTGGCTTCATTTTCTATCAATAAGTTTATTTGTTGGAGCATGGATCGTCAGAGATAGTAAAAAATTTTTTATTCCCAAAATAATTACCATACCTTCTTTAATTCTTACTTATTTTTCTGGACCAATTGGATTGGCGGTGTATTGGTTTATTAGAATTTTCTTTGCTAAAAAAATAAGCTTTGATGATTAAACCTTTCGATTTTTATTTTGATTTTATAAGCCCATACTCCTTTCTTGCTCATAAAGAAATTAGCAAAATTGAAAAAAATACTGGAGTAAAAATAAGATATAATCCCATACTTTTGGGTGGGTTACATAACTTGCACGGAATTAAAGCTCCTGCCTTCATACCTGCTAAAGCGAAACACATGATTAGAGATTGCAAACTTATAGCAGAAAGAAATAAAACAAAATTTAAATTTAATTCTTATTTCCCTATAAGAAGTTTGAACTTAATGCGTGGTGTATTAGTTGCAGAAGAAGATAATATTAAAAGTTATTATATTGATAGTATTTTTAATACAATTTGGCAGGATGGTCTAAATATGAATGACGAAATAGTAATTCAAAAAGTCTTGAAAAATTTAAATGTGAATCCAAAAACATTCGCGTTAAGATCTACATCATCTTCAATAAAAGACTCTTTGAGAAAAAAAACAAGCGAAGCGTTTTCCAAAGGAATTTTTGGGGCACCCACATTTGTTGTTAATAATAAAATTTTTTGGGGTCAGGACCGTATAGAGTTTGCTTTAAAAGAGGCAAGTAAATAATCTATTTTTTCTCTTTGGGAACAATCTTAAATCCACTTTTTTTTAAGGCGTCAAATCCTCCATCAACATGAGCTACATTATTGAAACCCATTTCTACAAGAGATTTTGTTGCAAGCGCAGAACGCCACCCGAGTGCACAAAATAAAACCATTTTTTTAATCTCTCCAATTTTGTTTGCTTTGTAATATGAGCTTTCTGGATCTAACCAAAATTCTAGCATACCTCTTGGTATATGCTTTGAATTTTCAATTGTACCCTCTTTCCATAATTCTCTAATATCTCTTACATCTATTAAAGAAATTTCTTTTTTTTCGAAAAGATCCTTAACCTCAGATGGGCTTAAAGTTTGAATTATTTTTTGCGCTTCTTTAACTAATAATTGTGAAGATTTAATACTCATAGATGTAATTAATAAACTAATATATATATTTTATTATAATGAAAAATATTGAGAATTCAAATAAATCAAGTTTTTTAAAAAAATTTTTATTAAAATTTGTAGAAAACTTGGGTATGAAATTATTGATCAAAATAATTTTAAAATTGTTACATCAGATAAAAAAATAAACGACGAATTAAGTTTACTAGGACAAAATTCAATTAACCTTCCCCTAGGAGAAATCAAAATAACGAGAAAAGTAAAAGCTTTAGACATTATCATAAGAACATGTTCAAGTGTAAATATGCTTACTCAGAATAAAACACGATTGTTCGAAAAAGAAAAAATAGATTACACATTAAGAACAATTGTATCTTTATTAAATTCTGTTTTAGATCCTCAATTAAATAGTCTGAAAATAAATTTTAAAGTTATAGATCATAATTCATCAAGTCAAAATTTAGAAAAAATCGAAAATATATTTAAAAAATTCAAAACCAAATACTTATTAATAAACTTAGACGTTACCAAATTTAAAGATAAGATAAATGAGATTAATCAAAGAGGAGATAAAGTTACTTCAAACCAAATTTCAAACATGGCAAATATTCATCAATCTTTATTGGAGGCTAAAAAATGTGATGACTTAGTTTACTTTGTTGAAGACGACTACTTACATAAAAAAGATTCCTTGAAGGAAATGATTTTTACTTATGAAAGAATTGCTTCTCAAATAAATAATGACATAATCATTTGCCCAGCAGACTACCCATACTTATATGCTAAAGCTGACCTGACTCAAAATTTTTTAGGTCACAAGTATCATTGGAGAAAAGTTCAAGAAACACTTTGTACGTTTTTGACAAGTAGAAAATTAATAGATACTTATTGGGATAAATATGTAAGTATGTGTCAAACTGAACATGCTCCATTCGAAAAACCAATGCACGAAATTTATAAAAAAGAGTTATGTATTTCGCCTATTCCATCATTGGCATTACATTTTACCAATATAAATTCTATTTTTGGTTTATCGCCTAATGTAAACTGGAAACAAGTATGGGAGGAAAATGAGGTTTAAAAATATATTTTTCTTAATTATTTTTTTGAGTTTTACAAATGCAAAATCGAATGAATTAAATTTAAATGATAAATACATACCATTGAAAGATTTTTTAATTCTTAAATTTGATTTATTTTTTGAGGAAAATGTGAAAAATATTTATAATAGTGCAGGCTTAATGGTTTCATATCAATTAATTAACCAAAAAATTAAGATTGATAATAATGATAATATTAAAATAACAATTAATGCTTTTATGGATAAAAATAGATATTCTTCAAAAAAGTATTATCCAAAGTTAAGAGACTGTAATCAAATTAGAAATAAACTTTTTGTAAATAAATTTGGCTATACATTTTTCAGGCAAAAATTAAACTTTAATTTAATAAACAACTCAAATTTATATGAGTCAATAAGTGAAAATATTCTTAACATTTCAAATTTAAATAATGAAGCTAAAAAAGAAATTTTAGATAAAACGAAAATTAAAATTAATGTCTTTCATCCAAACTCGGATAAAAATATCAGCTGTTTTGGTAATATTCTTGATCAGGAATTAGAAAATTTTAATTAAAATTTTACTTTAAAAATAAGTTAAATCTATGAAAATTAAAAAGCGTAAAAAAAGGCCCGAATACACGGGCCTTTTTAAACAGATTTTAATTAGTCTCTAATTGAATAAGCTGTGACACCTACCTCGGCTTTGTCAGTACCTAGTTTTTCAGCAGCTTTACTAATTCTTAATCCAACAGTTGATTTAAGTATTGTAAAAGTTGCCCATGACAAGACAAAACTAAATATACAAACTGATGCCGTTCCTATGAACTGAGTTCCAAAAGATGTTTCAGGATTAGTTAAGGGAACTACGAGTGTTCCAAAAATTCCAGCAAACATATGAACTGGAATTGCTCCTACTACATCATCTAAACCATAGCTTTCTAACATTTTTGTACCAAAATACATTATAATTGCACCAATAGATCCAATCATCATTGCAGAGATTGGTCCCGGGGTTAATGGTTCTGCTGTTATAGCAACTAACCCGGCTAGTGCACCATTAAGCATCATTACTATATCAGTTTTACCACCAATTAATCTTGTAATCGCAGCACCAGTGAAAGTTCCAGCTGCACCAGCTAAATGAGTATTAACTGCAATTTTGGAAATTGCATTTACATCATCAAATGTTCCCATTGCTAATTGACTGAAACCATTAAATCCGAACCATCCAAACCAAAGTAAAAATGTCCCTAACGTAACTAAAGGAATACTTGAAGCTGCAAAAGGCTGCATAGATTTTTTTTCACCTTTTCTTCCAAATCTTCCCTCTCTAGCACCTAAAACTATTACTCCTGCTAAAGCTGCTGCGCCTCCGCATCCATGAACTAAAGTTGATCCAGCAAAATCAGAAAAGCCTCCGCTAGCTAACCAGCCGCCTCCCCAT
Source organism: uncultured Pelagibacteraceae bacterium (assembly GCA_902537845.1). Lineage (GTDB taxonomy): Bacteria > Pseudomonadota > Alphaproteobacteria > Pelagibacterales > Pelagibacteraceae > Pelagilacustribacter. Next base: position 99,594 of record CACBDC010000001.1, on the reverse strand, counting down.
TGCCAACCCATAGAAATTGGATAAATAACTCCAGCCATAATTGCAGCAAAAATGAAGAATGGCCATATCTTAATTCTCTCTGCTACTGCACCCGACACTATAGATGCTGTTGCACACACGAACATTGTTTGGAAAAACCAATCAGAATAACCAGAATACCCTGTTTCAGCGTCAGATGAGTCTGTCCAAATCGTGAAAGAGCCAACGTAACCACCCTCTGGGACACCGTATGCCAAATTATAACCTACTAAGAAAAATACGAGTGAGCATATAGCGAATTTACCTATATTTTTCGCGGCAATTGTCGATACACTCTTTGTGGTCACTAAACCACTCTCAAGCATACAAAAACCTGCAGCCATGAAAGCTACTAGTACTCCACCTATATAAAATCCTAATGAGTTAAAAATATATTGTCCCTCTTGAGACATTGTAGTTTCTGCATAGCTTTGAGAGCTAATCATTAAAGCAGAAATACAACCTAATAAAATGAAAGTTAATTTTTTCATGTTTCCCCCTTTTTTTTTGAAGACTTGATATCAAATTTAAGAGTTTTGAAGCATGAATTTAATGCATACGAGACTTGTAAAAATAAATAAGGCCTGAACGGGGGAACCGAAACAGGCCTTATAATTTTCCCAACTAACGAGGGAGGGAATTTAGTTTAGTCTCTAATACCGTAAGCTATTACACCAACTTCTGCTTTGTCGGTTCCTAGTCTTTCAGCTTCTTTGCTTATTCTTAATCCAATTGTATTTTTAATAATTTGGAAAACAATAAACGAGACTATAAATACGAATACCACAACTGAGATCGTACCTAGGAATTGTGCTCCGAAAGTAACATCACCGTTTGTTAATGGCACTGCTAGTGTACCCCATACACCAGCTACTAAGTGTGCTGGTATGGCACCAACTACGTCATCAATTTTCATTTTGAACAATAATTTAGTTGAGAAGTACATTAGTACTCCAGCTATCGCTCCAATGAAGATTGCAGCTAACGGACTTGGTGTTAATGGTTCTGCCGTAATACCTACTAGACCAGCTATCGCACCGTTTAGCATCATTACTACGTCAGTTTTACCACCTATTACTCTTGATACAGTTGCGGCGGCTAAAACACCACCACCTGCAGCTAAGTTCGTATTGATATAAATTGTGGCTACTGAGGACACGTCCTCTAGTGTTCCAGCGGCTAATTGCGATCCGCCATTAAATCCAAACCAACCTAACCAAAGTATAAATACTCCTAAAGTTGCTAATGGAATTGATGATGCCGCAAAAGGCGCCATGGGCTTAGCTTCTCCTCTACTAGAAAATCTGCCTGATCTAGCACCAAGAACAATGGCTCCAGCCAAAGCAGCAGCTCCTCCAGCAGCATGTACTAGTGTAGAACCAGCAAAATCAGAGAATCCTGCAACAGATAACCATCCGCCACCCCACTGCCAACCCATTGAAATTGGATATATAATTCCAGTTAAAATTGCGGCAAATAAGAAAAATGGCCAGATCTTAATTCTTTCAGCTAAAGTACCCGATACGATTGACATTGTAGTGGCGCAGAACACCATTTGGAAAAACCAATCAGATCCATCTGAATAACCTGTCTCAAGTTTTGATGCATCACTCCACGGTGTAAATGTACCGATATATCCACCTTCTGGAATACCGTAAGCTAAATTATAACCAACCAACCAGAACATAACTCCGGCGATTGAATAAAGACCTATATTTTTTGCACAGATCGCTGAAACAGATTTTGACGTTACTAAACCTGACTCTAACATTGCAAAACCTGCGGCCATCCACATGACCAAGAAACCTGACATCAAAAATAATATAGTATTAAATATGTATTGTACTTCTGCAGACACTGTAGTCTCGGCATAACCTAAACCAGCAAAACCAAAGTAAATGGCTGTACCTGCTAAAAAGTACCCAATGTATTTTTTCATAAGTTCTCCCTTGTTGAAGGCCTTATAGAATTTATAAATTTGAATTAGTATTGATATGTCTTAATTTGAGCTATGCAGTTTTTGCAAGTAGTTAGCCCTTATTTGAGATTATCAAATAAGGGCTAAATAAACGTTTATCGATTAAACATTTCTTTCAAGCTTTTAGCAGGTAAAAACTTTACTTTTTGTGATGCAGCAATTTGAATTGACTCACCTGTTCTAGGATTTCTTCCTACTCTAGCTTTTCTTTTTGCTACTTTATAAGTACCAAAACCAGCTATCTTCACAGTATCGTCATTTTTCAAAGCATCTAAAATAATAGTCGTTATTGAGTCAAAAGTTCTCTCAGCATCAGCTTTACTCTGACCCAAAGTTGACGATATTTTCGCTACTAGTTGTTTTTTATTCATTTTAATGCCCCTTTTCTTATTGCATTATAATCTGCAGAAAAACCCAGTAAAATCAATGTTTTTTTGGTGTTTCACGTAAATGTTAACACAATATATTGTGTCTCAAAAAGTGTTGATTTTGTTGACTTTTTTAGCTTTAAAAAAGGGCTTAAAACAAGCCTAAATCTTTCAAATCATTGAATGTGGTAAAAAACATTAGAGAAAGCAATAAAAATAACCCGATTCGGAAAAAACCTTCTTGAGTTCTTTGAGTTAGTGGACGACCTAAAATCTTCTCAAAAAAGTAAAACATTAAATGTCCGCCGTCTAACATTGGTATTGGAAAAAGATTTATAAACCCTAAGCTAATAGAAATATATGCCATAATACTTAGGAAGGCAACAATTCCAAATTTAGCAACCTGGCCAGTAATTTTAGCAATTTTAATAGGACCTCCTAATTGAGAGGTATCCCCTGTTCCTTTAAACATTGAAATAACAAAATCCCATGAAGCCTCAATAACAAACCAAGTTTCTTTTACTGCATAATATAATGCTGTAGCTGGGCCTAATCGCTGCCTATTTATTTCCTCATTCAAAGGGGCAACTTTTATTCCAATAATCTTCTTGTTAATTTGATTTCCTAGCGAGTCTTTCCCTTCAATAAACTTTGGCTTTACTTTTAAAGTAAGTTCATTCCCGTTTCTTATCACCTGTATATCAATAGTTTCTGAGGATGAAGCATTTATGAAAGCAGAAACCTCCATAATACTTTTGACTTCTCTTTGATTTATTGATTGGATTACATCACCTGATTTAATGCCTGCAACATAAGCTGGGCTTTCAGACTGAACCTCTTGGATTTGAGCTGGCGTAAAATCTTTGCCTGCAAACATATAAATAAAAGTAAAAATCACTATAGCTAGTAAAAAATTAGCAAAAGGTCCTGCTGCTACAATTAAGGACCTTTGATAAAGAGGTTTAACTACAAAAAGCTTTTTTCGATCTTCTTCATTATACTCTTTTAAAAGCTGTTCTTGCTCAGCCTGACTGAAGACATTTCGATCTCCAAAAAATTTTACATAGCCGCCAAGAGGTATTGCACAAAATTTCCATCTGGTCCCTGAATTATCATTAAATCCAAATAATTCCTTACCAAAACCAATAGAAAAATCAGTTACACCAACACCATATTTTTTTGCAAAATAATAGTGTCCATATTCATGAATAAAAACAACTATTGTAAGTAAAATTATAAATGGGATTATAAAAGATATTAAAATTTCCACTCGTTAACCTTTGTAAATATAAAGTTTCTAAAAGCCATCAATCTTGCGTTATTCTTTAAAGATGAAGGATAAACAAAATGTGTTTCTGTAGGTTTACCTGCTTCCTCAGGTAAAACTTTTGTTATGTTGTTTACGTTATGAGCAATATAATCCGGTAAAGCAGCTAAACCCACCCCACTTTGAACTGCTAATAATAATCCATAAACACTGTTTACTTTCATAATCGATTTTCTTTTTTTTCCATCTTTAACGCCATGTTTTAAAACCCAGTCGGGATTATAAACTGGAGATGGTGCTCCTTTTCCATAAGTAATAAATTGGTGTTTATCCAAATCTTTCAAAGTTTTTGGATATCCATTTTTTTGTAGGTAATCATTTGAACCATAAATATGATAATTAAAATCAACGAATTTTTTTTGAATTAAATTTAATTGTTTTGGTCTTCTCATTCTTATCGCAACATCTGCTTCTCGGGTGCTTAAATCAAGTTCTTTATCATCAAATATCAATTCAATTTCAATACCTGGATGTAAATCCATAAATTCTTTTATTCTAGGAGTAAGCCAAGTAGTTCCAAAACTCACAACTGTTGTGACTGTAAGTTTTCCATTTAGTTTATCCTTATGACCACTTAAATTAGATTCTACATCTTTTAATTTTGAAATAATTTCATGTGCTGATTTATAAAGATATTCCCCATTCTCAGTTAAAACTAAACCTCTAGCATGTCTTTCAAAAAGTTGAACTTTCAAATCGCCCTCTAATGCTTGAATTTGGCGGCTTATAGCAGATTGGCTTAAATTTAGTATAGTAGAGGCTTTGGTGAAACTAGATGCTTCAGCAACAGTATGAAATATTTTTAATTTATCCCAATCCATAGTAGGACCTAATTATAAGTTATTTATTTGGATTTACTATAGCTCTTCCAAAAAACTCCCCTTTAAGAAGTTTAGGATAAGTTTCTAAAAGTTCAGTAAATGAAAGCTCTTTGGTGAAAGATTTTACTTTTGAAAAATCTATTAACTTAGCAGCTTCTCCCCAAACAAATTCTCTTCGTTTTAATGATGATCCTGACGAATCAATTCCCCACAATTTAACACCCCTGATAATAAACGGCATAACGTTCGTATTAATTTTGATGCCACCCGCGTTTCCACATGCGGCTACTATTCCTCCAGGTTTTGTTTGCGCAAAGATTTTTGTCAGAGCGGATCCACCAACAGTGTCTACTACGCCGTCCCATACTCCTTTTTCGAGAAGTTTGCTTTCACCTTCAAATTCTTTTCGATCAATAATATTTTTTGCTCCTAAATTCTTTAAATAATCAGTTTTATCTTTTTTTCCAGTTACTGCGTGAACATCGTATCCCATTTTAGATAAAATCATTACAGCAATACTACCAACACCGCCAGTAGCACCAGTTACCAAAACATCTTTAACCTTTTCACCTAATAAAAGTTCTTCTTTAGCTTTAACTGCAAATGAACAAAGCAGAGCAGTAAAACCTGCTGTACCAAGCATCATTGATTTGTGCGAGTCTAAATCTTTAGGTATCTTTATTAAAAAATTAGAGTCCACCTTTGCATATTGAGCAAAACCTCCAAAAAAGGCTTCTCCTACTCTAAATCCTGTTAAGATAACTTTGTCATCTTTTTTAAATTTAGAATCCTCACTCTCAATAACTGATCCTGAAAAGTCAATACCAGGAACAAAGGGAAACTTTCTTACGATTTTTCCACCATCGTTTAAAATTAAAGCATCTTTAAAATTTAGACTTGAAAAGTCTATTTTTACTAAAACATTTCCATCTTTCAGATGGTTTGTATCGATTTCTTTAATATCTCTGGTGAATTTTTCGTTTTGATTATCTATTACAACTGCTTTAAATTTTTGTGACATCTATTTTTTAATATACCTTAAATATCTATTTTGGATACTTAAGTCCTCTCTAAATGAGCCTAAAAAATAGTTTGTAACCGTTGTAGCTTTTTCTTTTTTTACACCTCTCATAGTCATACATTGATGCGCAGCATCAATTGTAACTGCTACTCCTTTTGCATCTAAGGACTGCATTAGAGTTTTCGCAATTTGCATTGTAAGTCTCTCTTGAGTTTGAAGTCTTTTTGAGAAAATCTCAACTGTTCTTGCTAATTTACTTAAACCTACTACTTTTTTATTTGGAATGTAAGCAACATGAGCTACTCCTATTATAGGTGCCATGTGATGCTCACAATGACTTTCGAGAGTAATATTTTTTTCAACTACCATATCATCATATCCTTCTACATCTCCAAAAGTTTTAGATAAATAAGTATGCGCATCTTGGTGGTACCCTTTAAAATATTCTTTAAAGGCTTTAATTACTCTTTTTGGTGTCTCAATAAGACCTTCTCTATTTGGATCTTCTCCAATCCATTTTAGTATTGTTCTAAAGGCCTCTTCCGCCTGTTTGTCTGAAACTTCAAGCTTTTTTGAGGAATTTTTATCGATGTCTTTTACTAATTTCATTGTCTCAAGGTTTTATAGGACATATTTAACTAATGCAAATTGCTATTTTGTCTTTTTTTCATTATTTTACGCTCATGTTTAAAAAGAGAGAAAGCGTTTTTGAGATAGAAGAGGGAAAATTTCTATCACCGAAATTTGATAAAGATGGGCTTATACCAGTAACCACCACTGATAGCAGTTCTGGTGAATTATTAATGCACGGCTATATGAATGAAGAGGCTTTAAAGAAAACAATTGAAACTAAGGAAGCGCATTATTGGAGCAGATCTAGGAAAGATATCTGGCACAAAGGAAAAACTAGTGGTTTTATTCAAAAAGTAATTGATCTAAGAGTTGATGATGATCAAGACGCTTTATGGATGTCAGTTGATATTGGAAATGGTGCAAGCTGTCATGTTGGTTATAAATCATGTTTTTACAGGTCAATACCACTAGGGCCAATAAAAAATTCTGAAGTGATAGAATTAGAATTTAAAGAAAAAGAAAAAAAATTTGATCCTGAAAAAGTATACAAAGGACAGCCTAATCCAACAAAGTTATAATAATGAAAGTAATTAGTCCCTTTGGTCCTAAAATAGCTAAATTAAAATTTTCTAATAATTTAGTTACAAAAATAAATGCTCAGGTTGATCAAATCTTAAATAAAAAAAAATTATTAAAAAAACTTGATTACTCAAAAAAATTAGTCGGGCAAGTTAAACAAGAATTCCAATTGCCTAAATCTTTTGTAAAGAAAAATTTAGAGAAAGTAATATTTAATGAAGTCAAAAAATATATTTTTCAAACTGCAGGAAAAAAAATTAAAAAAATTACAATAAAAAATTTTTGGATAGTAAGGCAATTTAATAATGAATATAATCCCGTACATTATCACGACGGACACATATCAGGTGTGGGTTACTTAAAAATTCCAAAATTTATTTCAAAAAATTATAAAAAATCAAAAATTGATGGCACTATTGATTTCATAAATGGGAATAAAATGTTTTTAAGTGATAGTATTTATAATCATCAACCAAAAGTAGGAGATGTAATTCTTTTTCCACATTATTTGATGCATACAGCTTACCCATTTAAATCAAATGAAGAAAGAAGATCTTTTTCTTTTAATTTAGAAATTGATAGTAAAATTGCTAATGTTTTTTCAAGATGAGTAATGAAATTCAAAAAAATGTTTTTGGTGAACCTTTAGAACCATGTTCTAACGATCCGTTAACTGGTTGGTTTAGAGATGGATGCTGTAATACAGATAAAAATGATAGAGGAGTTCATACGGTTTGTGCAAAAGTTACAGATAAATTTTTACTTTGGTCGAGGAAGGTTGGTAATGATTTGATCACACCTCATCCTGAATTTGGATTTCCAGGTTTAAAGGAGGGTGACTGTTGGTGTATTTGTGCGACTTGGTACGCTAGAGCCATTGAAGAAGATGCAGCGTGTTCGGTTTACTTGAAAAAAACTAATATTAAAACACTAGAGCTTATACCAATTGAGAAATTAAAAAAATTTGCTGTAGATTTGTCTTAGTAAACCTTAGAACCTCTAGTTTTTATAATTAATTCAAGTTCACCATACTCTTTACAATTGCAACTCTTTAGGACTTCTAATCTCTCGTTAGCTTTATCTATTCTATTTGTTTGCACATATAGTTCACCTAAATACTCATTAATACCATTATGATTAGGTTTTAAACTTAAGCCTTCTAAATAAAACTTTTCAGCTTTAACAAAATTTCCGGTTTTTCTTGTTGTAAAGCCCATGTAATTAAGAATATCTGGATTTTTTTTATCTGATTTATATGCTTTCTCTAGTTTATTAAAAGCTTGTGCATAAAGTTTTTTAGCTTTATCAGTTTTATCTTTTTTTTCTAATTTCCCAGCTCTCTTGACTAATTTTACAGCGTCTTCATACAAAGACTCCTCTTTAGAAGAAGATGATCCACTACTGCTATCACTTCCCGCACCCATTAAGCTTGTACTTAATAAAAGAGACAAAATTATAATTGAAATATTTTTCATAAGACTTATTTAATTGTTTATATAAAAATTGTTATGCGACAGATGATCTTCCTCCATCAACACCTAATATCTGACCTGTTATCCATGAACTTTCATTTGTAAGTAGAAACTTTGCAACTGAAGCAGAGTCTCCACCTTCACCTATTCTCTTCATTGGATGCATTTTGGCAATACCTTCAGCAACTTTCTCATTTTTGAGTAAAAAATTTGAAATCTTGGAGTTTGTCAAACTAGGTGCGATACAATTAACCCTAACATTTGGTGCGAACTCAGCTGCTAAAGCTAAAGTCAATCCTTCTATAGCACCTTTCGCTGATGAAACTATTGCATGGTTTGGAAAACCTTGTTTTACGGCTACTGTTGAAAATAAAACAATTGAACCTTTATTTTTTTTTAAATTATCTGCCAAGGTTTTGATTATTTCTGTTGCAGAAATTAGATTTAAATTAAATGATTGCATGAAGTCACTTTTTTTTGTCAATTTTAATGGTTTTAAATCAATTGATCCAACACAAAAAGCTAGCCCATTGATTGATTCATCTTTCAAATCGTTAAGTATTTTTTCAGAAAAGTTCTCTTCTAAAACATCACAAACCGTAAATGTAGAATTTAAATTATTTGCTAATTCCGACAAACTAGCCTCATCTCTACCAACTAAATGCACCTCTTCACCTCCGTCAACTAATTTCTTCGCTAAAGAGGATCCGATTGATCCTGTTGCTCCTAAAATTACTTTTTTCATAATTAAAAATAACATTATTAAAGGTTATTTACATGCAAATAATGACGCGTGTAATATCTTAATAAAATATGTATTTTGTTACTTATGAAGCTTTTTATAATTTTAGGAAATCAACTTTTTAACCCAAAATACCTCTCTGATTATAAAGACCACACTTTTTTCATGGCAGAAGACTATGGGTTATGTACATTTGAAAAACATCATAAATTAAAAATACTTTTATTTTTATCTTCAATGAGATCGTTTAAAGATGAGCTTAAATCAAAAAATTTTAATTTAATATATAAAGATGTTAAAAAAGATTTTAAATTACCCTACGAAAAAAAATTAGAACAGACTATTAAAGAAAAAAAGATAAAAGAAATTACTTTTTTTGAAATTGAAGATAAATTTTTTGAAAAAAGAATTTTAAATCTAGGAAAAAAAAATTCACTTAAAATTAATCAAGTAAAGTCTCCAATGTTTTTAATGGAGAGGCATGAATTTAAAGATTACCTATCTAAAAATAAACGTCCTTTCATGGCTAATTTCTATAAAATTGTAAGAACTAAGATGAATTTATTGATGAATAAAAACGGGACTCCGAAAGGTAATAAATGGAGCTTTGACGAAGAAAATAGAAAAAAACTTCCGAATACTATTAAAGTTCCTATTATTTCTAAGGCAAAAGAAACAAAGGAAACTATTACTCTTAAAAAATTTATAAATTCTAATTTTAAAGATCATCCAGGGGATACTGATAAATTTTGGTTTCCAACAACACGAAAAGACGCAAGTAAGTGGCTTGATGAGTTTTTGAAAGAGAGAATAAAGCTTTTTGGGGATTATGAGGATGCAGTAACAGATAAATCAAATACTGTTTTTCATAGCGCGCTAAGTCCACTTATAAACTTAGGTTTAATAGCCCCAGAAGAGATAATAGAGAAGTTAAGAAAGATTGAAAATAAAGTACCTATGAATTCCTTAGAGGGTTATATTAGACAGATTATAGGTTGGAGAGAGTTTATGAGAGGAATTTACCAAAACTTTGATAAACGACTAGATAACACTAATTTTTTTAATCATAAAAGAAAAATGAAAAAATCATGGTATGATGGAAATACTGGTTTAGATCCGTTAGATCATGCGATCAATAATGCTAAAAACTATGGCTGGTCACATCACATAGAAAGGCTAATGATATTGGCTAACATAATGAATCTTTGTGAAATAAATCCTAAACAAGTTTACAAATGGTTTATGGAAATGTTTGTAGACTCATCTGACTGGGTAATGGCGCCAAATGTTTATGGAATGGGATTATTTAGTGACGGTGGAATATTTGCAACTAAACCTTATATTTGTGGCTCTAGTTATTTTCTTAAAATGATGCATTTTAAAAAAGGTCCTTGGTGTGATGTAATGGACGGATTATATTGGAAATTTATAGATAGACATAAGAAATTCTTCTTAAAAAATCCTCGTTTAGCAATGATGGTAAGGGTGTCTGAAAAAATGAACAAAGAGAGAAAAATAAGAATTTTTAAAGCTGCCAATAATTTTATAAAAGAAAATACTAATGGTTAAAGTTTTTTTTAACAATTCATGTAATATTTGTAGAGCCGAAATCAATCATTACAAAAAACATAGCGATAACAGTGTTGAGTGGATAGATGTAACTTCTGATGAAGATGCTCAGAAAATTACTTCCAAATCTTACAAAGAACTTTTAAGAAGAATGCATGTTATACAAGATGGTAGAGTAATCGATGGAGCAGAGTCTTTTTTAATAATCTGGAAAAATGTTCCTAAATATAATTTTTTATATAAAATATTTAAGATTAAACCTCTGTTTTTCATATTAAATATTTTCTATGAAATTGCTGCTTATTTCCTATTTATAAAAAATAAACATCTTCTAAACGATGAAAAAAACTAATTTGCCAAAAAAAACTTGTCCAGTTTGTAATAAACCCTTTAGTTGGAGAAAAAAATGGAGGCTAAATTGGGAAAAAGTAAAATATTGTTCAAAAAAATGTTCTTCTAAATAAATTATTGTAAATTAAAATTTGTTAAAATTTTAGGAATATTATTTTTAAAATTGAAATATCCTTTATTAGAAAATTGCCAAGAATATTGATCTTCCTCACTCAAAATATAATTTAATTCTAAATTTTGTTTTTTCCTTATAGTATTTAAATAAGAATAATTCTCTCCAATGCTAGGGTGAATGACATCAAAAGATTTAATTTTATCTGTTAAAGTTTGAAATTTAATCTCATCCATGATTTTTAAATCTTCAAATCGTTTTTTTTGGTCATTAATTAATTGTGACTTATAGTCTAGAACTTTTTGTTCCAGCTTTAACTTTCGGATATCATTGCTTAACAAAATTAAGTAAATATTATTATATTTTTTTAAATCTTTATTTTCTAAATTTAATTCGTTCTCAAAAACTAGTAAGTTTTCATTTGAATTATCTCCTGAAATAAAATTAAGTGGATTTAATTTGTATTCTCTTTTGTCTGTTATGGGTAAAGCATTTTCATTTAATTTTAAATTTTTATATTTATTATTTGTGAACTTACTTATATTCCATGACTGAGCAACGTAGTGTTTGCCTTTTGTTTGTAAACCTGCAACCCATCTCCAACTTAAAGTATTAGAAGCTGCGTCTCCGTCATATAAATGTTTCATAAAAAACTCTGCACCTTTCTGCCAAGGCAAATTTAATGTAAATATCCAAATGCTAGCAAACCACATTCTTGTATGATTATGTAAATAGTTATTTTCTTTAAGCTCTTTTACCCAATCGTTAAAACATTCAATTTGAGTTTCACCATTAATAACTTTGTTATAATTTTCATCTTCCTTTAATCCTTTTAAATCTTCTATAAAGTCAGTCCAAACTTGAGGTCTAAGTTCTAACCAACCTTTCCAATAAACTCGCCAAAATATTTCTTGAATATATTTTTCAACTTTTTGATAAGGAAATTTTGTTAAAACTGTTTTTGCGACTTCATATTCAGTTATTAATCTATGAGAGATGTAAGGTGATAAGCAAGATACATTTGATTTGTCTTTTGGCCCAAAATCAAAATTTCTTTTGAAACTATAATTTGCTAGTTCACTGTTTATAAAAGCATCGAGCTGTTTTAAGGCTCCTTCTCTTGAGATTTCGAATTTCATTAATCTTCGTCATCCCTCCAACCATCAATGAAAAGCTTCCAACAAGCAAATGAAACACAGATTATTCCAACACAAAAGCCTAAAAGAACTCCATTGTGTTTTCCTAAATGAATTGTTCCATAGTGAGTGCTAAGAATAGGAGGCAAAACTAGTATTGCCCCTATAATAATATATCTGACTGCAAATGGAGGTTTTTTCAAATGGAATTACCTTGATCTGTTGGCATTGAGACCCCAGACGTAAACCAGCAATTTTTACAGTTTTTGTCGTTGCCTCTTTCAACATGCCATAAATAGTAGAATTGTTTTTTTTCTTCACTCAAAACTTTTACCCCATAAACAAATTTATTATCAGTATTCATAATCAAATCTATTTTATGTGAAAAATGATTTAAAAGAATCCTATAATGCACATCGTAAAGCATAATTCTAAAACGAGCATAAGGTCCTGTCATCTTTTTGTTGTCCGGATGAGCAAACAACCATGTTTGTTTGATTCCTGCATCATTGTCATCATTATTTTTAAGGGCGTCTAACTGAATTTTAATTACATCGTAAGCAGATAGATTTTCTGCAGGTTTAATCATCTCAGCTTTCACTGAGCTAACAAAACTAACAAAAAAAATTGCTACAAGTAATTTGTTCAATTCCATATTTTTTCCAAGGTCTCTTCTCTTTTACACCCCTTTTTATACATTAGGTATCTAATAAAGTTTTTTTCGTAATAATTTTGGTGATAATCTTCAGCAGGATAAAAACTCTCAAATTTCCAAACTAAAGTTACTATTTTATTATTAAATATTTTCTCTAACTTTTTGAATGATTTTTCAATAAATTCTTTTTCTAGTTGTGTTTGAAAAAAAATTACAGACCTGTAACTTTTTCCTTTATCGCAAAATTGCCCCGCGGAGTCAAAAGGATCAATATTTTTCCAATAAATATCTAAAAGTTTTTCATAACTAATAACGTTTGGGTCATAAACAACTTCAATAGCCTCCACATGACCAGTGTCCTTATAAATAACGTCTTGATAAGTTGGATTTTTTAAATGTCCTCCAGAATAACCTGAAATAGTTGAAATCACACCTTTTACTTGATCAAAAGACTCTTCCATGCACCAGAAGCAACCCCCAGCAAAATAAGCTTTTTTATTTTCGACTGCATTTAAATTACTATGAATTAAAAATACAATTATTATTAAAACTTTTTTCATTAAAATATGATATCTTAAATTACATGAAAAACGATGACCAAATTGTCTTAGATAGCAAATTAGAGAAAACTAATAATTTCTGCGAAGAATGTAAAAAAGAAGATGAAAGTGTTAAACAAAATTTAATAATGCACGGTTATAAAATTTGTAAAAGTTGTAATTTAGCTAAAACAATATTTCCAATTTAAATTCCTTTAAATAAAACTATCACTAAGAAAAGAAAAAAAGCTTGGAATAACCAAGAAACTACAACTACTCCAAAAGCCTTCCAAAGACTGTCGTAATCTAAAGCAGCTTTTATTGCTACAACCATACAAGCAAGCATCCAAAAGGCAGAGCCAATGAATGTAACCGTCATTAATTCTGGGGTAATTCCAAAAACTCTAATTAATCCAGGGGCGCTTGAAAAACCAATAGTTCTTAAAAGTTCTCCATGATTGCTTTTTGTTTTGTTATCGCCAAAAAGTTTTACTCCTACGAAATAAATTACGTATGCCCAAACATACCAGCTCAGCAATGAAAGAGCTGGAGCGACTAGAAAATTGGATGCACCCAAATGAATAGATCCAACACCTGCAGCTAAACTTGATAAAACAACTACAATACCTGCCTGAAAAGTTGCTTTTTTATCTTTTTCAACTTCCTCAAACAATTCAATATCAATTTTAATTGCTCTAAAAACTCTATTTAAAAAAATATTTATCATTCTACTATTTTGCAAACGGTTTTAATAAATTTAAAATCTTATTATGCAAAATTTTATTGGATGTTGCTAGAATATTACCGCCATTTTCTGCTGGTTTATTCTTCCAATTTGTAACTATTGCTCCAGAGTTTTTTATTATTGGGATTAAAGGGAGTATATCATAAGGTTTTAAATTTGCTTCGATTACAGCATCAACCTTGCCTTCTGCTAATAAACAATAATTCAGAGCATCAAACCCGGCTAATCTGAATGACCAACCAAATTTTTTAATCACATTACGTTGTTTCTCGTAACTTAATGTTCCATGAAAATTTCCGATTATCTTAACTGTTTTTAAATTATTGTTATTTGTAGATTTTAAAATAAATTTTTTTTTATTTTTAAAACAATAAGATTTTTTTTTATCATTAATATAATATTTATCTAGCTCTGGAAAGTTAGCTAAGCCTATTAAAGATTTTTCTTCGAAAGATAAACTTATTAAATTTGACCACGTAGGTGCTCCAATAACAAAAGCTCTTGTGCCGTCTATTGGGTCAATAGACCATTTATAATCATTTGATGAAAATTTATCTTCAAATTCTTCTCCGATAATAGAATCTTTTGGAAACTTTTTATTTATTAGTGAGCGTATATATTTTTCAAATGCTCTATCAAAATTTGTTACAGGATCAAAATCTTTTTTTGACTTTGATTTATTACTAACCACTAAGCCAGATTTAGATTTTATTTTATAAAATGAGTTCAACTTAGGTGGTAAATTTTTAAGAAAGTTGAATGGTTTGTTATAATCCATTATGTGTATATAGCTTAATTTAAAAAAAAATATATATGAAAATACCAAAAAAATTAGAACCTTTACTTGCAGGACTATTTGCTTCAATTATTATTGGAATTCTATCTTTCCTTAGCTTTGAAACATCCACAGGCTTTTGGTTAATGTTTTCTTTTGGATCGTCTACTTTAATTGTGTTGGTGTTTTACGATAGTGAATTTGCTCAGCCCTCAAATGTTTTTTTTGGCCACTTATTAGCAATCGTTATAGGAATACTTTTTAATGAGTTTTTAGGAATTTCTTATCTAACACTTGGATTTTCAGTAGGGACTACTGTGACACTAATGATGTATTTTAAAATAATACACCCTCCTGCGGCCGCAAACCCATTAATAGCATTGTTTGCTGATGTATCGTTTGGATATATTATTTTCCCAGTAGTAGTTGGTTCAATAGTCATCATTATTTTATCTGTGATAATAAATCGTTATATTTTAAAAAGAAATTACCCAGTTAGATGGTTTTAGTTTAATAGATAAATCGAACTATTAAGAATTAATGCGTAACTTGACCAAGCTAAATAAGGTATCATTAAATAAAAACTTATTTTATCTCTAGAAAAATATTTTTTCATTAAAATTATAATAAATACTAATATAATTACTAAATTTATCAAAGCTATGCCAATTAAGTGAAAACCAAAAAATACTACGCTCCATGTGCTATTAAAAAATAAATGAATGAAGTAAATTTTTAATAATTTTTTTTCAAAAGATGTTATCCATACTTTCCAAATTGCAAGTGACATTAAAAAATATAATATTGACCAGACAGGAGCAAATACCCAGCTTGGAGGATTGAAACTTGGTAGAATGATTTGTGAATACCAGGGCTCTTTAAAAGTTGATGTCGAATAACTGCCGATCGTCGGTGCAATAAAGGTTATTATTAGTATAATTATTAAAGATAAGTATTTATTTTTCACAACTTTATAAGATATAACTAATTAATGTCTGAAAATCAGAAAAAAATTTGGATAACTGGAGCAAGTAGTGGAATTGGTAAGGCAGTTGCAGAAAAATTTGCAAAAAGAGGTTGGAAAGTTGCCGTTTCAGCTAGAAGAAAAGAATTGTTGGATGATTTAGCCAAAAATGAAAATATTTCCTCTTTTCCTTTAGACGTTACTGATAGATCTCAAATAAATAATACATTTAAAAATATTATAAATGAATTTGGTGAATTGGATATATGTTTATTTTCCAGCGGAACATATGAGCCCAAAGATGAACAAAATATCGATCCTGATAAAATTAAAAATGTTATTAATGTTAATTTTTTAGGTGTTATTGATTGTGTAAAAGTTGTTGAGGATTATTTTAAAAATAAGAAATCTGGGCATATTTCGATAGTTTCCTCTATAGCAGGTTATAGAGGACTTCCTAATTCAAGTGGTTATGGCCCATCGAAAGCTGCCTTAACAAATTTTAGTGAGAGCATTTATTTTGACTTTAAAAAATTTGGAGTGAGGGTCTCAGTTGTATCACCAGGTTTCATCAAAACTCCTTTGACAGATAAAAATGAGTTTCCTATGCCATTTTTAAAAACTCCTGAATACGCCGCAGATAAAATTTATAATGGATTAGTAAAAGGGAATGCTTTTGAAATTCATTTCCCAAAAGGATTAACTTTAACTTTAAAATTTTTAAGAATATTACCTTATAGACTTTATTTATTTTTAGTAGATAAACTTGTAAAACGATAATTAAAGAAGAGATTCAACGTATTCCCAATTGATTAATTTGTCAAAAAAATTTTCTAAATAAGCTGGTCTTTTATTTCTGTAATCTAAATAATATGAGTGCTCCCACACATCACAACCTAATATAGTTTTCATATTATGAATTATTGGGTTTTCAGCATTTGGTGTTTTAGTAACTACAAGCTTATCTTCTTTTAAAGATAACCAACACCATCCAGATCCAAACTGAGTAACTCCAGCATTAATAAATTCCTCCCTAAATTTTTCAAAGCCTCCAAAATCTTCTTTAATCTTGTTTTCAAGTTTAGATGGAAGATTTCCTCCGCCATTAGGTTTCATGCACTTCCAAAAAAGATTGTGGTTCCAATGTTGGCTTGCATTATTGAAAATTCCTGCTTTTTTTTCTTTTGATGATTTTTTAATTATATCTTCCAAAGATAATTTTTCATATTCAGAACCTTTTATAAAGTTATTTAAATTTGTAATATATGTTTGGTGGTGCTTGCCATGATGTAAATCTAAAGTTTGCTCTGACATTATTGGAGAAAGAGCTGAATTACTGTAATCTAGTTTAGGAAGTTCAAACATTTTAATCTTTTACAAACATAACTGTTAATTCAGCGACTTTAATTCCAAATTTTGTCATTGTCGCTCTATTAATTGCCACACGTTCATCTTGCATAAAAATCCAATCATCAAAAGTAATCTTTATATTTTTACCTTTGACTGGCACAAGTAATACATATTCAAATTTAAAAGCTGGGCCATATGAGTATCCTTTTGCTGTCCCAACTACATCAGAAGCTGTTCCTTCATAGTTATGTTCGTCAATTTTTTTAATAATCCATTGACGAGTTTGTCTTTCTCCATCATTCCAATCAAAAACTTCATCTAAAATTAATTGAGATCCATCCCATTTTCCTTTTAAATTAGCTTTAAATTGTCTCGTAACTTTTCCAGATCTATTTTGTAATACTCCCCAAGCTTTAACATTGCCTGATAAATAATTTTCGATGATTAGTCTTGGTTTTTGATCTTTAAAATCTGTTGGTTTCATTTTATTTGCGCATCCTGTTGTTAAAATTATTAAAAATAGTCCTATTAATTTTTTCATGATGAATATCTATTAGACATAGAGAATTGAATCAAGTTAATGTTTCTAGACTTAAAACCACCTTCACAATAAGATAAGTAAAATTCCCACATACGCTTAAAATATTCATCAAAACCAAGTGGACTAATTTTTTCCCAAACACCTAAAAAATTTTCTCTCCAAGTTGCTAAAGTTCTGGCGTAATCATCCGAGTAAGTATTAATTTTTTCAAGTTTAAGTTTGTTTTTTTTAATTATATTTTCCATAAATTGAATTGAGGGTAAAAATCCACCTGGAAATATATATTTTTGAATAAAATCCTCATTTGCCCTATACCTTTCAAATAAGTCATCTTTTATTACAATGCCTTGAATTGCAGCTGTACCATTGTAATTAAGAACATTTTTAATTGTACCAAAGTATTGATCCATATATTTTTCACCAACAGCTTCTATCATTTCTATTGAAGCTACGTGATCATATTTTTCCTTGAGATCTCTATAATCTAAAAACTTAACATTAACTTTATTATTCAGTCCTGAGTTGAAAATCTTCTTTTTAGTAAAATCATATTGATTTTTAGAAATTGTGATACAGTCTACACTCACATCATAATTTTTAGCTAAAAATTCAGCAAATCCGCCCCAACCACATCCTATCTCTAAAACTTTGTTTCCATCTTTTATATTCATTAAATTTATAAGCTCTTGAAATTTATTCTTTTGAGCGATTTCTAAATCATCTTTATCATTTTTATAGATTGCACTAGAATAAGTGAGAGATTTATCAAGCCATAACGAAAAAAATTCATTCCCTAAATCATAATGTTTTGAAATATATTTTTTACTTTTAGATTTTGTATTTGATGCAAAAATTTTTTTTAGAAAATTTTTGATTTTTTGTAATTTTAAACTTCCTGAAAAAGTATAGATTATGTTGATATTTCTCGCTGTAAGTTCAATTAAATTTGTTAAATTTGAAGTATAAAAATCTTTTTTCATATGAGCTTCTCCTAAAGCTGAGCTTCCACCCATAACGACGTTTAGGTAAAAATTGGCGTTATTAATCTTGATATCAGAGGATAATTTACTCTCTAAGTCGCCAAAATGAAAAACTTTTCCATCATAATTTATAAGCTTAAGATTACCTTGCGAGATTTTTTTTAATTTATTTAGTACGAATTTCTCTGAAATTTTCAATAAACTCATTAATATTCCTCGTAACTCAAATTATTTTTTAATTTAGAATTTCTTTTTCTATATATTGCCCCTTTTTTCCATAAAAGTAATGCTTCAAAATGTATCGAACTAATAATTTTAACTGTCATTAATGGATACTTAAAAAAGTTAAGCATGAGTTGTTTGGAGCTAAATTCTTTTTTCTCTCCTGTTTGGGTGGCTGTTAAAACTGTTCCTATCAAGTCTGTTTGTTTAATAAAGACTGAGAGTTTATCATTAGGATTGAGTAATTTAAAATTATAGTAAGTTTCCATATCCATAAATGGAGATACGTAAAACTTTTTTTTACATTTTTGAGCTATTTCTTCATTGTCTTTAATTTTAAAAACATATGTATGCTGCTCATTAAAAGTATTTTTTACCTCGTAAAAAATCGCCTTCAATTTATTATCCTCGTAGCAGTAAAAAATACTTAAAGGGTTGAACACATAGCCAAAAATTCTTGGATAACAAAGTATTTTAACTTTATTAATTTCACCTTTTATATTGAACTTGCTGATGTTTTTAAGAACCCACTCTTTTAAATCACTTCCGTCACGTTCTCCGTGATCTTTGTCATAAAAGCTGAAAATGTTAAACTTATTGTGAGAGAAAATATTTATTGATCTGTCTAATTGATTAATTTCATCTAAATCAATTAATAATGAAAAAGTTTTATATTTTAAGAAATGTCTTACAGGTTTAAATCTTGTATGAGTTACTTCACCATTGTAAATACAAGAATTCATCAAATTTTAAAGTTATTTATCAAATCTATGGACGATTTTAAACCATCTTCATGAAAACCGTAACCAAAATAACTTCCACAAAACCATGTCCTTTTTTTTCCTTGTATTAATTTTATATCTTTTTGAAGCGCTATATTCTTTGAATTCAAATATGGGTGGGTAAAATTAACTTTTTTTATAACAGAATTTTCGTTAATTTTTAAAATAGGGTTTAAAGTTAAAAAATAGTCTTTAGATGTATCTAAGTTTTGTAGTTTATTTAACCAATAGGTAATACATGTCTTATCTCCATCTGAAACAGAATTCCAACTAGACCAGGCTCTTTTTTTATAAGGCATTAATCTCTTATCAGTATGTAAAAAAGCCACATTATTCACGTAATTAAATTTTTCTAATATATTTTTTTCTTGTTCAGTTGGTTTTTCTATCATTCTTAAACTTTGGTCTGCATGGGAAGCTAGAACTACTTGATCATAGTCAACATATTCATTGCCTATAATTACTCTGATATTATCATCACTTCTAATTAACTTATCGACTTTATAATTTTTAAAAATTTCTCCACTAATTTTTTCTGTTACTTTTTTTACATAAGCTCTACTTCTATTTGAAACTGTGTACCATTGTGGTCTATTTTTAAATTTAAATAAACCATGATTTGTAAAAAAATTTAAAAAAAATTTTAATGGCATTTCCTTTGCTTTATTAAATGGCATTGACCAAATAGCCGCAACCATAGGTATTAAGTGATACTCGATGAAGTATTTTGATAATTTTTTTTTATTAAGAAAACTTCCTAGAGTCTCCTCTTTAATTTCACTTTCTAGTAATTTTGGTGCAGTTTTATAAAATGAAATTATCTCTCTTATCATATATAAAAATTTCAAATTAAAGAAATTTAGTTTGTTAGCAAAAATGCCTCCTAAACCACTTCCACTATATTCAACATTACTATTCTTTATCGATACAGAAAATGACATATCGCTTTTTTCATAAGGAACGTTTAATTCATTTAAAAATTCTACTAAATTTGGATATGTAGTTTTATTAAAAACAATAAACCCAAGATCTACTGGAACTACTTTGTTACTTTCTTTAATATCATAAGTTAAAGAGTGGCCTCCAAAATGGTCATCTTTTTCGTAGAGATCAACTTTATATTTTTTTGAGAGAAAATATGCGGAGGATAATCCGGAGATTCCGGAGCCGATAACTGCAATTTTCATTAAGAGAGATTAAGCAGCTTCATCTTTATATTCATCCATTGAAGGACATGAACATACCAAATTTCTATCGCCAAAAACGTTATCAACTCTTGCAACTGGAGCCCAGTATTTATTATTTTTTACATATTCAGTTGGAAAAGCTGCTTCTTCTCTTGAGTAAACATGTTTCCACTCAGTTGAAGCTAATTCAACATAAGTATGAGGAGCATTTTTAAGTGGGTTGTCAATTTTATCAAATTTAGAAGACTCCACTAAATTAATTTCTTTTTTAATTTTTATTAATGCACTACAAAATTTGTCGATTTCCTCTAAATTTTCACTTTCTGTTGGCTCAATCATAATTGTCCCGGCAACTGGCCATGACATAGTTGGTGCGTGGTAACCAAAATCAATTAATCTCTTTGCTAGATCCTCTTCAGAGATTCCTGAGCTTGCTTTAATTGGTCTAATATCAATAATGCACTCGTGCGCTACATTGCCATTTTTGCCTGTATAAAGAACTTTATAATCTTTAGATAATTTTTTTGAAATGTAATTTGCGTTTAATATCGAAACTTGTGAAGCTTTTTTCAATCCTTCTGCACCCATCATCTTTATATACATCCAAGATATTGGAAGTATACTTGAGCTTCCCCAAGGAGCGGCTGATACAGCTCCCATTCCATTCTTAGGGCCAGCTTCTTTAATAATTTCGTGTGTTGGTAAAAAATCAGCTAAGTGTTTAGCACAAGCTATTGGGCCCATCCCTGGTCCGCCTCCACCATGAGGTATACAAAATGTTTTATGTAAATTAATATGACAAACATCTGGTCCAAATTTCCCTGGTTTTGCAACACCCACAAGTGCATTTAGATTTGCCCCATCCATATAAACTTGTCCACCGTGCTTATGAATAACTTCACAAATATCCATGATTTTTTCCTCAAATACTCCATGAGTAGATGGATAAGTAACCATTAAAGCTGCTAAATCTTTTGAGTGTTTTTCAGCTTTATTTTTAAGATCGTCTATGTCGACGTTTCCATCGTCATCACAATTGACTACAACCACTTTCATCCCACACATTTGAGCACTGGCTGGATTAGTTCCATGAGCTGAGTCTGGGATTAGACAAACGTTACGATTTTCTTGTTTATTATTCTTATGAAATTTTCTTATAGTCATTAAACCTGCATACTCTCCTTGAGCTCCAGAATTAGGCTGCAAAGAAACTGCGTCATATCCAGTAATTTCTTTCAAGTCATTTATTAGATCATTAAAAAGAATCTTGTAGCCTTCCATTTGATTTGTAGGAACAAAAGGGTGTGGAAGCGAAAACTCTTTCCAAGTAATAGGAATCAATTCAGCTGTTGCATTAAGTTTCATTGTACAAGATCCCAAAGCAATCATTGACCTATTTAGCGCAATATCACAATCTTCGAGTTTCTTTAAATATCTAAGCATTTCTGTCTCAGAATGGTATTTATTAAAAACTGGATGTGTCAAGTATTTTGAAGTCCTTAAAAGATTTTTTGGAAGATTGTCCAGTTCAACCTTAACGTCTTGTTTTATCATTTTGGAAATTCCAAATAACTTTAATAGTAAATTTACATCATCAAGTTTTTTTGCTTCGTCAAAAGCAACTGATAAATGCTCTTTATCAACTTTTCTTAGGTTAATATTTTCTTTTAATGCAGCCTCGTAAATAGAATTTGTTTTTTCTTTGGTTTTAATCGTAACGGTATCAAAAAAATGATCTGATAAAATTTTGTAACCACCAGCTTTAATATTATCAGCGAAAATTTTAGCTAATTTAGAAGTTCTATTAGCTATTTTTAGTATCCCTTCTGGTCCATGATAAATCGCAAAAGCAGCAGAAATGATAGCTAATAAGGCTTGGGCGGTACAAATATTACTAGTAGCTTTATCTCTTCTAATATGCTGCTCTCTAGTTTGTAAAGAAAGCCTATAAGCTTTTTTACCGTGTCTATCTTTTGATACACCTATAATTCTTCCAGGCATTGACCTTTTAAATTCTTCCTTAGTAGCAAAAAATGCTGCGTGAGGACCGCCATATCCCATTGGGATACCAAATCTTTGTGCACTTCCAACAGCAATATCTGCGCCAAGTTCTGCTGGAGTTTTCAATCTTGCAAGCGCTAATAAATCGCAAACCAAAATTGCTTTTCCATTTTTTTTATGTATTAAACTAATGCTTTCACTAGGATCGTTTATCTCACCCAAGGTTCCTGGATAAGATAAAACTCCACAAATAATATCTTCATTAATTTTTGTAAGTTCTTTTTTTTCGTCACCTATGATTAATTCTAAACCAAATGGATTTGTCCTTGTTTTTATAAGATCAATTGTCTGAGGATTACAGTTTTTTGAAATAAATATTTTTTTTGAATTAGTCTTATCTAATCTTTGGCTTAAACCTACCGCTTCTGCTGTAGCTGTTGCTTCATCCAATAAAGAAGCATTAGCAATATCCATACCTGTTAAGTCAATTATCGATTGCTGAAAATTTAAAAGCATTTCAAGTCGACCTTGCGCCACTTCAGGCTGATAAGGTGTATAAGATGTGTACCAACCTGGATTTTCTAAAATATTTCTTAAAATCACATTGGGTGTAATGGAATTATAGTATCCCATTCCAATAAAATTTCTAAAGATTTTATTTTTTTTGGAAATAGATTTTAGTTTTTTTAAAGCATCATTCTCAGACATTGGTTGATCGATTTTAAGATCATCTTTTAATAAGATCTTTTCAGGCACAGTGTTCTCCATTAGATCCTCTAGTGATTTATATCCAACGTATTGCAACATTTTAGATTGATCTTCCTCAGATGGACCAATATGTCTTTTTATAAATTCTTTTGAACTATCGTCGATCATTTAACTTGGGTTCTCCTTACAAAATTTATCGTATTCATCCTTTGACATAAGCGAGTCAAATTCACCTTTGTCCTTTATCTTTAATTTAAAAAACCAGCTTGCACCTTCAGGGTCTGTATTAACACTTCCGGGGTCATCCGCAATAGCTTTATTTCCCTCGGTAATTTCTCCAGAAATAGGTGAGTACACATCGCTCGCAGCTTTAGTTGATTCCACAACGGCTGCTTGACCTTCTTTTTCAACTGCTTTTCCCGCATCAGGCACTTCCACAAAAACAATGTCGCCGAGCATCTCAGTTGCGTGTTTTGTTATTCCAACTGTAGCTACCTCACCGTTCAATGAAACCCATTCGTGTTTCTTAGAAAATTTTTTTTCACTCATATTTATCCCCCCCTATTTAACATAACTTTTTTTATAAAATGGAAGTTCAGAAATTTTACCCCCATATTTTTTTCCTCTCACTTCGAGCTGAATAGACGTTCCTATTTTAGAAAATTCAGATTTTACATATCCCATTGCAACTGGAGCGTTTACACTTGGGCCAAAAGTACCACTAGTGACGTATCCAATCTCATTATTATCTGATGAAAAGATTTTAGTGTTTTCTCTAGCTATAACCTTTCCATCTGGCTTTATACCAACTCTAATTTTTTCACTTCCGTTAGCTAAGAGATTTTTAATTTTTTCCCATCCATTAAAACCACCGACTTCTTTTCTAATTTTCGCTATGGCCCATTTTAAATTAGCCTCAACTGGATTTATTTTTTCATTTAAATCATGGCCATATAAACATAGACCGGCTTCTAATCTTAATGTGTCTCTAGCTCCTAAACCTATTGGTTTAACATTGTTTGAAATTAAATAGTCGATTAGCTTTTCCACATTTTTGTTTGAAATAGAAATTTCAAAACCATCTTCTCCCGTATATCCAGATCTTGTTACATAAAGTTTTTCACCTTCATACACAAAACTATTTCCTGTCATAAATTTTAAATTTGCGACACCCGGTATTAATTTTTCCAAAATCTCTACAGATTTCGGTCCTTGTAATGCAATTAGAGATAGATCATTGTTTAAAAGATACTTATGATTTTTTGTTAAAAATTGTGAAATTTGTTTTATATCGTTTTCTTTGCAAGCAGCATTTAAAATTATACAGAATCCTTTTTCCGTTTTTGTAATTATTAGATCATCAATAATTCCGCCGTCGTTATTAAGTAAAAAAGAATATTTTGAATGATTGACTTTTAAATTTTTAAGATCTGCTGGTATAATTTTTTCTAAAGCTAATGTTAATGTTTCATCTCCTTCTAAAAAAAATTGTCCCATATGTGAGACATCAAAAAATCCAGCATGTGTTCTAGTTGAGATATGCTCTTTTACAATGCCATCTTTATATTGAATTGGCATTTCGTAACCAGCAAAAGGAACAAATTTTGCACCTAAGTTTTTATGATAATTATATAAAGCTGTTTTTTGTACTTCCATAATAACTCTTTCTTTTCAAACCCCATCTGTCTATGTACCTGAGAGATTTAATCCTTCGGTGAGGCAAAAGCCTGCTTTCCAGAGTTATTACGGTAACGGTCCTTTTGCCTGAGAGTTTCCGGGGTGGTTGCTCCTTCGGCGCCAAATATTTGGTCTCTCCCGTTACATTACTACAATCTTATAAATTTACGAAAATGTCAATAAGCTTAAAATCACTCTTTAAAGTGGTAATTTGCGCTAATGACTAAACAGGGTTGTAGGGCCTACTCTTTTGTAAATTGTATAATTATTTTCATTTAAAAATTTATCAATCAAGTCGGCATTCTCTGATTTTGAGCCATCTGCATGATGAGTTTCAATTGATATTAGTTCAGGTTTTATTACCTTGTTAGGTATTAATTGTTTAAGCATTCTCAAATCGGTTCCTTCAACATCTATGTTTAAAAAATCAATCTTTTTATATTTTTCTGCTATTTTTAGTATTTCATCAACAGATTTTGATTTTACTGTTTTTGTTTGGTCATTAACAAAACATTCTTCATTAAATTTTTCATAATAACTCTTTTTAAAATAGTTTTTAAATGACTCATCTAAAGTATTACATGGACTAAAGGCATGATCAAAAAAAAATTTAAATTCTGATTTATTCTCATCAATTGTAGTACATAAATTTATATCTTTAGGTCTTGCAATATTAAATAAATCTATGGAAGTAGAATTTATATCTATATTTATTCCCTCCCACCCTTTATGAAAAAGTAAGCAAGTATTGCTCCACCAAAAAGGATGAAAACATCCTATATCGAGATACACGCCATTTTGTTTATCTTTAAAAAAATCAAAAATAAATTTGTCTTCCCCCCATTGAGAGTATCTATCTTTTTTTAAAAAACCTTTATGCCGTAGGTATAAATGGTAATATAAATATATTTTATATGTAAATTTAGTTTTAAAAAAAAATCTTCTTAGGGACATAATGCTAATTTAGACTTTTAAATTCTTTTTATCAAAGCTTTTCAAAATAATAGCAGAAACAATTACTACCCCTCCAATAAAAACACTCAATGGTGGGATTTCATTTAAAAATAACCACACCCATAAAGGTCCGCATAAAGTCTCCATTAACATTAGTAATCCCACAGTAGCTGAAGCTGTTGTCCTTGAGCCAATAGTTATGCATATAAATCCTAATGCTAATTGAGGAACACCTAGTAAAAATCCCATTAAGAGATCGTGAGAAGTAAATTCAAAAGATTTAGCTAAAATAGCTCCATAAATTAAACTAAAAATTCCAGAATAAAGCATGGCTGGAACCATATCCAAATTAGAATTCTTTCTTATTATCATAACGTAGATGGCAAAATTAATTGGAATAACTAGTGCCACTAGATTTCCGAATAAAGACCCAGTTGAAATTGAGTCTCCAACCATAATAAAGATCCCGCTCATTGCTAAAAAAATTGATGATGATCCTATTAAAGAAACTTTTTCTTTTAAGTAAAAAAATCCAAAAATTGCTAAAAACATAGTCTGAGTACTAATTATAAATACTACATTAGCTACTGTGGTGTTATTCATGGCAACTATAAAAGCAACAAAGCTAAAAGACATCACAAAACCTCCTAGAATGCCTGGGATTCCAGATTCCTTAATTACTTTAAAGACTTTATTTTTGTAAGTAAGTGACAAAAATAAAATAAGCGCGATTATAAAGAAAAATGATCTTAAAAATAATATTTGCCAAACATTTGCCTCTTGAAACGATCTAACAATAAAACCTCCCCAGCTTAAACAAAATCCTCCAAATAAAAGAAGAATGTATCCAGGAATTTTATATAGAAATTGCATTTAAAACTTTCTTAAGATCTTATTAAAATAAAACTTTAATGTTAAAGATCTTAATATCATAAAACACATGAGTGAAAACCATAATCCATGATTTCCAAAATATTTGGTGAAACTAATAGAAATAAAAATAAAGCTAATAACAGAGATAATCATAGCATTTCTCATTTCTCTCGTTTGTGATGCTCCTATAAAAATGCCATCAAGCTGATAACAGAAAGATGCTATTGGTGGTATTATAACTACCCATAAGAAATGTTTATAAGAAATAAATCTTAATAATTCTATATCTGTAATTATATTAATCACTTGTTTGAAAAAAATTATATAAACAAAAGATACTATTAATGCTGTAATAAAACTTATTTGAATAGAGTTTTTAACAATAGATAAGAAAGAATTTCTAGTTTTTCTTCCAATAGTGAAACCTACAATACCTTCAGTAGAAAACGCATAAGCATCTAAAAAAAAAGCAGCTAAAATGATAAACTGCATTAATATAGTGTTAACTGCTAAATAATCTTCTCCCAGTTTTGATCCTAAATAAGTGACCCATAAAAATGAAAAAGTTAAAAACAAAGTTCTGATAAAAATATCTAAATTGATATTAAATAGTTTAAGAATCTTAGATTTTATATTAATTTTTTCAAATCTAGGAATTAATTTAAATCTCTTGATTATAAATCTATAGGTAAATAAACCAAAAATAAGTACAGTTGTAAAACTTGCCAGTAAAGTGCCGAATGCTACACCAAATACACCTAGATTGTATGATAAAACTAAAATTGAACTGAAGACTATATTTAGAGTAGATAAAGTTACTATCATTAAGCTTGAAATCTTGGTTTTTTGTATTCCAAGATAAAATCCAACCAAAATATAAATTGCTAACTCTGCTGGAACTGAAAAAACTCGTACATTTAAGTAACTATTAATCAGCTTTTGTGTTTCTACAGATGTATTAAAAAAATGCTGAATAGAAATATTTATTAAAGGTTTTAAAATTATAATAACTAAGGCTATCACCATAGCAATAATAAAATTTCTAAATAAAGTTCTTACAATTTCTCTATAATCACCTCTTCCGTAAGCTTGTGAAACAATTCCAACTGTACCCATTCTTAAAAAACCAAAACTCCAAATTACCATGGTCATTACTGATGTAGCGATACTCGTTGCAGCAAGATATTTAGTTTCTCCAAGATTTCCCATTAATCCAGTATCCACAAGTCCAACTAAAGGAATTGCGAGGTTCGAAAAAAACACTGGAATGGACAATAAGATTATTTGTTTTTTTGAAAATTTTGTTGAATATTTCGCTAATTTCATTTTTCTGCTTTAAAATATATAATTAAGCTTATATACACCACTTAGGACAATGTTAGAGCAATTATTTATTACCTTTCAAATACTTATAATTGATGTAGTCATGGCCGCAGACAATGCCATCATAATAGGTTTAATTGCAGCAAACTTTGCACCTGATAATAGAAAAAAAATAATAGCATTAGGTGTAGCTGGAGCTTTTATTTTTAGAATATTTTTTGCAACAGGAGCAAATTATATATTTGAATTTCCTTGGGTGAAGATATTGGGTGGATTACTTTTAATTTGGGTAATTAACAATCTTAGACAGGATTTTTTTGGTCAAAATAAAATTAGATCTCCGCAATTAAAATCAAAAGAACCAAAAAGTTTTGGTACTGGTGTTTACCAGGTTTTAATAGCCGACTTAACTCTTAGTTTTGACAACGTATTAGCTGTTGTCGCTGCATCTAAAGGCAACTTTCATATCATGGTAATTGGTCTTTTGTTATCGGTATTCTTAATTGCTACTCTTGCAAGTTATTTTGCAGATTTTATTAAAAGACATCAGTGGCTTGGTTACTTAGGGTTAGTTGTAATTTTAATCATAGCACTGCAATTAATAATTGGTGGACTAGTGAATTACGAAGTTCTCTCAATTAATGAGAAATTCAAATTTTTATTTTCAATATGATAGATTTTTGCGTTTTAGGGTCAGGAGTTGCTGGCTCTTCAGTTGCAAATCTTTTATCTAAAAAGTACTCAGTTCATGTATTTGATAAGGCAAGAGGTCCTGGGGGGAGAGCATCAAATAAAAGATTTAAAAATAATTTAAGTTTTGATCACGGAGTTCAATATATATCCCCAAAGTCAAAACTTTTTATTAAATACACTCAGAAGCTTTATAAAAATAAAATATTAAAAAGTTGGGACGGTAAACATTTAGATTTGACATTTGAGAAAAAACCGTTTTCAAAGAAATATATAGGTAGAAGAGCAAATAACGATTTAGTCAAACATAATTTAAAAAACATTAAACAGTCATTTGCTTCGCCAATTGAAAAAATTAATTTTAAAAAATATTTTTGGGAAATTACTTTAAAGAATAAATCAAAATATCAATTTAAATCATTAATAATAACTTGCCCTTTTCCTCAATTAAAAAAATTAGCAAAGAATTATTTAGATAAAACTATTTTAAAACTTAAAGTTCAAATGCAACCTAATATTACGGTAATGCTAGCGTTAAATAGTCAGAAAACTTTACCTATAAGTTCAATAAAATTTAATGATGACATTTTAGCTTGGGCTGCAAATGAAAATAGTAAAAAAAGATTTAAATCCAATATAAATTTATGGACTCTTCAGGCTACGCTTCAATGGTCAAAAAAAACTATTAACAAATATAAAACTGATAAATCAATTATGAATCAATTGATTACACGCTTTATAAAATTAACAGGATTTAAAAAAAATAAAATAATCTTTAAAAAAATTCACGGTTGGAAGTATTCCTACAATTATGAGAAAACACCTTATTTAAGTATTTGGGATAAAAAAATTAATTTAGGTATTTGTGGAGATTGGTTTAATGGACCAAAAGTTGAAAATGCCTGGCTGAGCGCTAATGATCTAGCGAGAAAAATAAAATAATTAGAAAATACCTCTACTACTTTTAGCTTTATCTTTTATTGAACTTTTAACCTCAACGTTTAAACCCATTAAATCTTTGGCTTTTAGTTTAGGAAGATTTTGTACACATTTTAAAAACCGATCTGACTCTTTTTTAGAAATGATACTATCAGTTAAAGTTTTGAATTTATTAATATACTCTTTTCGTGTAAAAGGTCTTTTCCCTGCCGGATGAGCATCAGCAACATTAATCTCTTCAGATATTGTAGATCCATCTTTCATAGTTATTATTACTTTTCCACCAAAACATTTATTATCAGGATTTGGGTCATGATACTTTTCTGTCCATCTTGCATCTTCTCTTGTTAAAATTTTTTGCCAAAGTTCAACTGTGCTTTTTCTTTGTGCTCTTTGAGGTGTGTAGGATTTCACATGGTGCCACGCTCCATCTTCAAGTGCCACAGCAAAGATGTACATAATAGAATGATCTAAAGTTTCTCTACTCGCTTTTGGATCCATTTTTTGAGGATCGTTTGCTCCAGTTCCGATTACGTAATGAGTATGATGACTAGTTTCAATTACAATATTTTTGATGTTACTAACATTAGAAATCTTTTTATGAAGGCTTCTTGCTAGATCGATTAATGCTTGAGATTGATATTCTGCTGAGTGCTCTTTTGTATAAGTTTCAAGAATTGCTTTTTTAGGCTCATTAATATTTGGTAATGGGACAATATATTCTTTATCTGGTCCTGATAAAACGTAAGCAATAACGCTATCTTCCCCTTCGTAAATCGGTGATGGTGCACCCTCACCTCTCATACATCGATCTACTGCCTCCACTGCAAGCTTACCAGCATGAGCTGGTGCAAAAGCTTTCCAGCTAGAGATTTCTCCTTTTCTAGATTGTCTTGTTGAAACAGTGATATGTAATGCTTGCTGAACAGATTGATAAATCACTTCAGTTTTTAAATTCAATAAACTTCCTAAACCAGCTGCAACACTAGGGCCTAGATGAGCTATATGATCAATTTTATGTTCATGTAAGCAAATACCTTTAACTAAATTTACTTGTACCTCATAACCTGTAAGTATTCCTTTAATTAAATCTTTACCATTACAACCCTTTTGTTGTGCAACTGCTAAGATTGCAGGAATATTATCACCAGGGTGGCTATAGTCTGCTGCTAAAAAAGTATCGTGATAATCTAGCTCTCTAACGGCAGTTCCATTTGCCCATGCAGCCCATTCGCAAT
This sequence comes from uncultured Pelagibacteraceae bacterium, assembly GCA_902537845.1. Classification (GTDB taxonomy): domain Bacteria; phylum Pseudomonadota; class Alphaproteobacteria; order Pelagibacterales; family Pelagibacteraceae; genus Pelagilacustribacter. The sequence continues at coordinate 68,384 of CACBDC010000001.1, read as the reverse complement.
CCACTTTAATTTTTGGGTTTAAACCAAAAACCGTTGCTCCTGATTTTCTAGAGTGAGCTAAAGCCATCTCTCTTGCTGAAATAACAGGTCTTCTATCAAACGAAGCGATAGCAACTGAAGCGTTATCAATTATTCTATTGATAACCATATCAACTGCATCTTTATCTACTTTTGCTTTATCTGATGCAATCTCTGCGATTTTCCAAGCTAATTGATCTTCTTTTTTTAGATTTGATTTTGATGGATGAACTTTTACTTTAATATCTCTCATTTAGTTGGCAAGCATGTTTCTTAATACATACTGTAAAATTCCTCCGTTTTTGTAGTACTCAACTTCATTAGCAGTATCAATTCTACAGAGCATTTGAATTTTTTTACTAGTTCCATCTTGATATTTGATCTCGCAAGTTAATTCTTGTCTTGGCTTAACACCTTTAACAATATCTACAACTGAAACTAATTCAGCTCCCGTAATATTTAATTTTTTTCGATCAAAACCCTCTTTAAATTGAAGAGGTAAAACCCCCATTCCAATTAAATTTGATCTATGAATTCTCTCAAAACTTTCTGCTAAAACAGCTTTGATTCCTAAAAGTTTAGTTCCTTTAGCTGCCCAATCTCTCGATGAACCTGTTCCGTATTCTTTTCCAGCTATTACAACTAAATCATTTTTTCTTTTTTTATATTCCATTGCAGCTTCATAAACGCTCATTACTTTTCCATCTGGCTGTAAAGTTGTAAATCCACCTTCAGTGCCAGGGGCCATTTCATTTCTTATTTTAATATTTCCAAACGTTCCTCTCATCATTACTTCATGGTTTCCTCTTCTCGCACCATAAGAGTTAAAATCTTTTTGTTGTATTTGGTGCTTCATAAAATAATCACCTGTTGGACTTTCTTTTTTAATACTTCCTGCTGGTGAAATATGATCTGTAGTTACTGTGTCAGCTAATAATAAAAGAATTCTTGCGTCATTAATTGGTTTAAATCCCTCTGGTTGATCAGGCAAATTATCAAAAAACGGTGGTCTTTTTACATACGTAGAATTAGCTTCCCAGTTATAAATATCACTATCTGTTGTGTTAATATCTTGCCATTCTTTAGGTCCTTCTGAAACATTTGAATATCTTTGTTTAAACATATCTGCATTCAAAGAACTTAACATTAAATCCTCAATTTCTTTATTGCTTGGCCAAATATCTTTTAAGAAAACATCTTTACCATTTTTATCTTTTCCAAGTGCAGACTTATACATATCAAAATTCATATTGCCTGCTAAAGCATAAGCAACAACAAGCGGTGGTGAAGCTAAGTAATTGGCTTTTACATCTGGATTAATTCTTCCTTCAAAATTTCTATTTCCAGATAAAACTGAAACTGCGTAAAGATCATTTTTATTTATTGCATCTGAAATATTTTGATTTAAAGGTCCAGAGTTACCAATACAAGTAGTGCAACCATAACCCACTAAATTAAAACCAAGTTCGTCTAAATATTTATTTAAACCTGCTTTGTCTAAATAATCAGTTACAACTTGCGAACCAGGAGCTAAAGAGGTTTTTACCCATGGTTTAACTTTAAGTCCTTTTTCATAAGCTTTCTTTGCTAAAAGACCTGCACCAATCATTACGCTTGGATTAGAAGTATTTGTACAAGATGTTATCGCAGCAATGACAATATCACCATCTTTTATATTAAAGTCAGTACCTTCAACTTTAGCTTCGATAGCTTTATCTCTTTTTGCATTTTCTTTGTAAACTTTAGCAAAAGCAGTGGAAGCCTCAGTAAGCAAAACTTTATCCTGTGGTCGTTTAGGTCCAGAAATGCTTGTTACAACACTGCTAACATCTAAAGAAAGAGTATCGGTAAACACAACGTCATTGCTTGCCCAAAGTCCTTGTTCTTTGGAGTATTTCTCTACCAAGTCAATTGTAGCTTTATCTCTTCCTGATAATTTTAAATATTTAAGAGTTTCGTCATCTACGGGGAAGAAACCACATGTTGCTCCATATTCAGGAGCCATGTTTGCAATTGTTGCTCTATCAGCTAAAGTTAAATTTTTTAAACCTTCACCATAAAATTCTACAAATTTTCCAACCACACCTTTTTTTCTAAGCATTTCAACAATGACTAAAACTAAGTCTGTTGCAGTTGTTCCTTCTTTTAATTTTCCTTTTAGCTCTACGCCAATAACTTCTGGAATTAACATTGAAATAGGTTGACCTAACATTGCAGCTTCTGCTTCTATTCCTCCAACACCCCAGCCTAAGACTGATAAACCATTCACCATTGTTGTGTGACTGTCAGTTCCAACTAAAGTATCTGGATAAGCATATAAATCATTTCCACTTTTTGATGACCAAACAACTTTAGATAAATATTCTAAATTCACTTGGTGGCAAATTCCTGTTCCAGGTGGGACAACTCTAAAATTATCGAATGCTTTCTGTCCCCATTTTAAAAAAGAATATCGTTCACCATTTCTTGAAAATTCTCTTTCAACATTTTGATTAAATGATTTTCCTGAAGCATATTCATCTACCATTACAGAATGATCTATAACCAAATCAACAGTGGATAATGGATTAATCTTATCAGGGTTTTTATTTTTATCTTTTACCGCATCCCTCATTGCTGCAAGATCTGCAATTGCAGGAATTCCTGTATAATCTTGCAATAAAGTACGTGCTGGCCTATAAGCTATCTCTGTGCTTGATTTTTTATTTTTAAGCCAATCTTTTAAAGCTAATATTTGTTTTTTTTCTACAGTCACATCATCTTCATACCTTAGAAGATTTTCTAATAATACCTTAAGTGATTTAGGAAGTTTTGAAATTCCTTCTAATCCATTTTTTTCTGCTGTCTTTAAGTTGAAATATTTAAAATCTTTTCCTGATGAATTGAGAGTTTCAAGTGAATGAAAAGAATTTTTACTATTAAATTTCATGCGCTATACATAGAACAAAATCACACAAACGATAAGTAAAAAAGACATTGTATAATTAAAATTCTTAATAAATTTATCACTTGTGGCGAATTTTCTCATGTATTTTCCCATTAAACACCAAGCTGTTTGACTTCCAACAGCCATTAAAAACCACACTAAAGTCAAAGTTATAGAATCTCTTAAATAATTGTTTTGCGTATCAATGAATAAAGAAATTGAAGTTAAACCGACTATAATGCTTTTAGGATTTATGAATTGAAACCAAAAAGTATTTAAAAAGGTTACTGGTTTTGGATCAATCTTTTTATCTTTGGTTTGTCCTGCAAAAGATAATTTATACGCCATATATAATAAGTAAATTGACCCTAGTATTTTAATTATAGTTTGAATAAATGTATACTTTTGAAAAATAGCTCCAGAAGTTAATTGCAAAAGTATAATTAAAAGTGTCCATCCGATAATTACTCCAAGCATTGTTGGAATAGCTTTTCTAAATCCAAAATTGAAAGCTGTATAAGATGTCATGATATTATTTGGACCAGGAGAAAACGCAGTTGCAATGCCGAATAATATTAATGGAAAAAGTTGCATTTAAACTTAATGAGGCGCTCTAAATCTACTATGGCAAGCTGTGCAATTGCTCCACATTAACTCCTTTTGCACTGCTCTAAGGTCTTCTGCTGTGTCAATGGCTTTTGCAAGTTTGACCATATCATCTGAAGCTTTTTGCATTAAAGCATTAAACTCATCTTTGTTTTCCCAAATGCTTGGAAGTGCTTCCGTTTTAAAACCTTCTTTTGTATTTTCAGGAAAATAATCCAATAATTTTTTATAGTTATCTGAAATTTTCTTCATTAAAGGTTTTGCCTCTTCAATTTTTTTAGATTTCAATAATATAGATATTTTTTTTGCATTTTGATAGTTTTCACTAAACATAGCTTTTCTACCTTTTATGATTTCTTCTGCAGTCATAGCGTTAGCATAAAGGGGAAAGCTCATGAAAAAAATAAAAATAATTGTTTGTATTATTTTTATTTTTTGTTTCATAAGATTATATTGTCATGAATACTGAAGATTTCCCATCTTTAAGTTGATAAATAACATAGGGTTCGTCTTTATTACCTGGCATTCCTGGTGTGCCAATCGGCATTCCGGGCAAAGCTATACCATCAATATCGGGTTGCTCTTTTAATAATTTTTCAACCGCCTCAAAAGGGACATGTCCTTCAATAAAGTATTTACCCATGATAGTAGTATGGCAAGATTGCATTTCTACTGGGATGTTATATTTTTGTTTTATTGTATGAAGGCTTCTCATATCTGTTTGTTTAACTTTAAATTTTTCTTCCTCTAAAAATAAAACATAGCCATAGCAACATCCGCACGAAGGAGTTTTAAAAACTTCGACAACTTGTTTGGTATTAATATTGGCAAGAGCATCTTTTTTATCTGTGACAAAATTAAAGATATAAAAAACAGAGAATAATAATACTGTAAAAAAAGTTAGTTTGAATATTTTTCTTTTGTACGACATAATTAATTAAAATTTATAATGAAATTTTTTAACAGCAAAAGTCAGTACGGCCTATTGGCCAAATTGTTCCACTGGATTACATTTATTGTCCTTTTAGTGCAAGTTCCTTTTGGTTTTTATTTAGTAGGACTTGAATTTTCTGATGAAAGAATTGAGCTTGAAAATATACATATCCTAATCGGCATAACTATTTTCTATATAACTTTGTTTAGACTTATTTGGAAATTTTTTAATGCAAGTCCATCTGAAACAAGAAGTTTTTTCAAAGGGCAAGTCTTTATTGGAAAAACTAACCATTTTTTACTTTATTTAAGTATTTTTACTATAACTATTTCTGGCATTCTTAAGAAACTTTATATGGGAGAAACACTTAATTTTATATTTTTTAAATATGGATTTAAAAAAGATAATTTTGTTTTAGCCGATACTTATTATGAAGTTCATATTTATGCTAATTACTTATTATTAGCACTTGTAAGTCTGCATATACTTGCAGTAATTGTTCATCATTTTATTTTTAAGGATAAAATCTTAAAAAAAATTACTTAGTGGCAAGCTTCGTTAAATTTCTTCAGTCTCCAATAATTATATGGCCAAGGCGTAACAAAACCAACAGCTAACATTATTGGCACAACCCACCAAGTTAAAATAGCTCCACCTGTTAAAAAATAATCAGTGGCATTCATAGCAATTTCCATGCTTACCATTGAGATTAAACTCATTCCAACAGCTGTTTTAAAAGCGATTTTTAAAGAAAAATTTTGTCTTAATAAGATAATTGTTTCTAAAATTATACTTGTAATTATCCCGTTGATAATAGCTAAAACCATAATTGCTAAAACAGGAAAGGGAATTTTAGTTAGTTGAAAAAATAAAATAGTTCCAAAATCACCTATAGAACATCCAAGTAAACACCAAAATGTATTCTTTGCACTTCTAGACCAAGTGTGTTTACAACTCCAATTAAATGTCTCAGAACTCATTAAGCAATATCTAGACCATTATCAGTTTTCTGAGATGGGTGCACTAGGACAACTTTTCCGTCCTTTTCAATTGCGCCAAGCACTAAGACTTCTGATACAACGCCAGCTATATTTTTTGCCGGAAAATTACAAACCCCAATAACTTGTTTACCTACTAAATTTTCAGGAGTGTAATAGTGAGTAATTTGCGCTGAAGATTGTTTAATGCCTATCTCTTTTCCGAAATCTACCTTAACTACTAATGAAGGTTTTCTTGCTTTCTCATTTACTTTTACTTCTAAGACAGTGCCAACTTTAATCTGCACTTTCTTAAAATCATCATAAGTTATTTCCATAAATTCCTTTCTATAAATAAAAAAGGGGGCCTAAGCCCCCTTTAAAATTAGTTAAGCAATTGGTTTACAGCTCTTTGTATTTACCTTTGCTCCACTCATAAAATACATAACCTGGCAAGCTCACGTCACCTTTTCTGTCAAAGCTTAGTGAACCGATTACAGTATCAAACTTACCTTTTCTCATTACTTTAAGAACTTTAGCAGGATCGTTTGTTCCTGCTTGATTAGCAGCTTGTTCGAATACTTGTAACGCAGCGTACGAATAAAGAACATAACCTTCTGGCTCAATACCAGCAGCTTTAAATTCTTTTACAACACTTGCAGCAGCAGGGTTATTTCTTGGATCTGGAGAGAAAGTCATTAACGTGCCTTCACCTGCATTTCCTGTAATATCCCAATACTCAGCTGTAACTAATGCGTCACCGCTGATTAATTTAGTTTTCATACCTTGATCTCTCATTTGTCTTACGATCAAACCACCTTCTGTGTGGTAACCACCAAGATATACTGCATCAATGTTGTTAGCTTTTAATTTTGAAACTAAAGCAGAATAGTCTTTCTCACCTGCTGTATAAGCTTCGTACATAGCGTCTTTAAGGCCAGCTTTCTTCATATTTTTTCTAGTCGCATCTGCTAAACCTTTTCCGTAAGCAGTTTTATCATGAAGGATAGCTACTTTTTTACCTTTATAGTTTTCAGCTAAGAATTTACCAGCAACTTCGCCTTGCTGATCATCTCGACCACAAACTCTAAAAGTATATTTACCACCTTTGTCAGTTAACGCTGGATTTGTTGAAGCTGGTGAAACTTGGATAATTCCCTCTTCATTATAAACCGCAGAAGCTGGAATTGAAGAACCAGAGCAGAAGTGACCTGCAACATAAGCTACACCTTGACCAGCAAATTTGTTGGCTACAGCAACAGCTTGTTTAGGATCGCAAGCATCGTCTCCGATTTCTAATTTAACTTTCTCACCATTAATTCCACCTTTTTTATTAACGTGCTTTAACCACATTTCAGCACCAGCTTTTAACTGAGCACCAAATGAAGCGTACTGACCTGACATAGGTCCAGCAGAAGCAACAACAACGTCAGCTTTAGCTGATACTGTTGCAAGCATTAATGTTCCGGCAATTAATGAAAGAAGTTTATTGAACGTTCTTAACATATTATTTCCCTTTGTTGTTAATTAATTAATTATTGATATTGAACACCTTAATTACAATCTTGTAAATATGAAAAAAAGTTAATTTTTTGCCCCACCTTCGAGATAAGCGGCTTGTATGTCTTTATTTTTGAGTAACTCTTGACCAGAACCCTTTATGGTCACCTTCCCGTTTACTAAAACATACGCTCTATCGGCAAGCTCTAAAGCCTTTTTAGCATTTTGCTCAACTAAAAAAATAGTAACGTTTTTTTCTTTGTTAATATTTTTTATTGAAACAAATATTTGATTTACTAGTTTTGGAGCTATTCCTAACGAGGGTTCATCTAATAAAAGTACTTTGGGTTTGCTCATTAACGCTCTTCCTATCGCCAACATTTGTTGTTCTCCTCCAGAAAGTGTTCCGCCTCTTTGAGTTTTTCTATCACTTAATACAGGAAATAAATCATAAACTTCCTTAATGTCATTTTCAAAATACTTCCCTTTTTCATTGGCATGAGCACCTAATCTTAAATTTTCTTCTACAGTTAATCTTGAAAATATTCTTCTTCCTTCAGGAACTTGGCAAATACCCATATCAACAATTTTATGGGGTTGTCTGTTCGCAATATTCTCACCGTTAAAAACTATATTTCCTCTTTTAGCTTTATTCACCCCGCTAATAGTCATAAGTAAAGTTGATTTACCTGCTCCGTTAGAGCCAATCAAAGAAACAATTTCACCATCATTCACATCAAGATCAACTCCTCTCAAAGCTTGTATCTTGCCGTAAAAAGTTTCAACATTGGAAATTTTAAGCATTATTCATCTACTCCTAGGTAGGCTTCAATAACCTCTTTGCTATTTTTAGTTTGATCGGCAGTTCCTTCAAAAATTTTTTTACCATAATTTAAAACAACAACATGGTCGGAAATTCCCATTACCACACTCATATCATGTTCAATTAATAAAATTCCTGTTTGTTTTTCTGTTTTAATAAATTTTAAAAGTTTATTTAGTTCAGCTGACTCTTTTGGATTTAATCCTGCTGCTGGTTCATCTAGACACAATAACCTTGGTTCAATACACATCGCACGAACAATTTCTAATTTTCTTTGATCTCCATAAGGTAGATCACCTGCATTATCATCTGCTCTATGAGTTAAGCCAATAATATCTAACCAGTATTTTGCTTTATCAACTGCTAGCTGTTCTTTATCTCTATATGTTTTAAGATTAAGTAAACCAAATAAAGAATAACCCGAAGCAACCATTAATTCATTGTGTTGAGCAACTAATAAATTTTCAAGAACGGACATTGCTGGAAACAGTCTAATATTTTGAAAAGTTCTGGCCACTTTAGCAACATAAGCTATTTTAAAATCTGTGTATTTTCTCAGTGAAATTTTGCTATCCTCTTTGTGTAAAAACATTTGACCATTAGTAGGTTTATAAAATCCTGTTAAGCAATTAAATACTGTAGTCTTTCCAGCGCCATTAGGTCCAATAATGGAAGTAATTTGATTATTTTTTGCATCAAAACTTAAATCATCTATTGCTGTCAATCCTCCGAACTTCATTGTTAAATTTTCTACTGATAATAAATTGCTCATTTCTTATCTCCGTGCATAAGAATAGTTGGCTTTCTATTTGCTAATATTCCCTTTGGTTTAAACACCATAATTAAAACCATCGCTCCACCAAAAGCGATCATTCTATATTGCTCTAAATCTCTAAACATTTCTGTTATTCCAATTAAGAAAATTGATGCAAGGACAACTCCAGTTTGTGATCCCATGCCGCCTAACACAACAATTGCAACAATAATTGCAGATTCAATAAATGTGAAACTTTCTGGACTTATAAATGCCTGTCGCGTCGCAAAAAATGAACCAGCGAAACCACCAAACATAGCTCCAATTGCAAAAGCAGTTAGTTTTGTATTCGTGGGATTAACGCCCAAAGATTTACAAGCGATCTCATCTTCTCTTAAAGCTTCCCATGCTCTACCAACAGGAAGTTTTCTTATCTTCAGCGTAAAGTAATTAGTTATTAAGGCTAATACTAAAATTAAATAGTATAAAAATATTATTCGATGCATTGTTGAGTATTCAAGATTGAAAAATAAATGAAAACTTGTTTCCCCCTCATCTGGAGATCTTTTAAAAGGTAATCCAAAAAAAGATGGTCGCGGTATTCCAGTGATACCGTCAGGACCATTTGTTACTTCATACCAATTGATCAAGATAATTCTTATAATTTCTCCAAACCCCAAAGTAACAATCGCAAGATAATCTCCTCTTAATCTTAAAACAGGAAAGCCAAGTAAAATTCCAAAAAAAGCTGCAAACACTCCAGCTAAAGGTAAACAAATCCAAAAAGACCAACCGAAAGTTGTAGCAATCAGTGCGTAAGAATAAGCACCGACTGCATAAAAAGCTACATAACCTAAATCAAGAAGACCAGCTAAACCAACTACAATGTTTAAACCCCATCCTAACATGATATAAGTTAAAATCATTATTGCTACATCCATAAAGTATCTGTCAGTAAAGGGTAGAAATGGAAATACTACTGCAAACAAAATACCAGTAATTGCAAAATGTTTAGCTTTATCCTCGGTAACACTAGAAAACTTAGATGACAGTGTTGAAAAAATTTTAAATTCTGTTCTTCTTGCAGAGTTAATATTAATTAAAAATCTTCCTAAAATGCATAATCCAACAAGTAAAAAAACTACTCCCCATTGTGGAGTTATGAATAGCCCTTCACCTTTTGATACAGTTCTTAAACCTACTATTGGACCAAACAGAGCTAAAGCAATTAAGCCTGTAAATAAACTATCTTTAAATGACTGAATGATATCTTTCTTTTCCATTAAACTTTCTCGATGTCAGGCTTTCCAAGAAATCCAGTTGGAAAGAAAATTAAAACTATAATTAAAACACTAAAAGCTGCAACATCTTTATATTCAAGTGAAACATATCCAGCCCAGAAGGTTTCTATAAGTCCGATTAACAAACCACCTAACATTGCTCCAGGTAACGATCCTATTCCGCCTAATACTGCTGCAGTAAAAGCTTTTATGCCAGCTAAAAATCCTATGTAAAAATCAATAACACCATAATAAAGTACAAACATCATTCCTGCTACTGAAGCTAAAGAAGATCCAATTATAAATGTTATTGAAATTGTTCTATCAACATTAATTCCAAGTAAAGCAGTCATTGTTCTATCTTGTTCGCAGGCTCTTTGTGCTCTACCTAAATCAGTTTTTGTGATTAAATATGTAAAAATTCCCATTAAAATAATCGTTAATACAACAATAAAAATTTGGAGATAACTAACTGTAACAATAAATTCTGAATTCTTAAAAAACTCTAATCCTCCCGAAAATAATGGCTGCATTGGTTTTACTCTTGCACCTTGAGAAACTTGTACATAGTTTTGTAATACAATCGACATACCTAAAGCAGATATAAGCGGAGCTAATCTAAACGAACCCCTTAACGGTTTGTAAGCTAATTTTTCAACTGTCCATCCATAGCAAGCCGTGAAAAGCATAGCTATTAGTAAAACTAAAAGTAAAATAATTGGTAATGCAACCCCGGTTAGACCGAAGATAATAAATGATATTAAAGCAACAAAAGCTCCAATCATAAAAATATCTCCATGAGCAAAGTTAATCATTCCAATTATTCCATAAACCATAGTGTAACCAATCGCGATTAGTCCATAAATCGAACCTAAAGTAATCCCGTTAACTAATTGTTGTATAAAATATTCCATGATTTAATTGCTTACTCTTCTATTTACATTTTCAAGAGCTTTGGTGAACTTAGTGAAGAATTTTCCTTTTTTCAATTCATTAAGAAACTGCATATTTAGGCCTTTTGGGGTCTGTGAGTCCGCTACGAGTTTTTTAAATCCTTGAGGTGATTTATTTAAAGCGTCTTGACTTAAAGCTAAAAATAATTCAGCTACGTAAGTATCAGCAATTTTTTTGTTAATTCCTTTTTTACTTAACCATTTAGAACTCGTATTAAGTATCTCATAGTATGTTGCCATTAAAGAGGCAGTAGACCAAAACTTATAACTAAGTTTTTCATTTCTTACTTCTAAAACTTGCCCTAAATGTTTAAAAATATTCTTAGCAAATTTACTTGGTGGACAAACAATAATTGGTCCTTTTTTTATTTCGATTGGAGGTAAAGGTATAGCTCTTGCAATATTTCTATTCTTTGTAATTTTTTTAAGTTTATTCAAATTGATAGTCGAAATAAGACTTATTATTTTTTTATTTTTTGAAAATTTTAATTTAGGCAATATTTTTTTGCCAACATTAGGTGTAACACCCAATAATACTACTGAGGATTTATCTATAATTTCTTGATTATTATTCAATACTTTTATTTTTCCATAACTTTTTGATAGTTTTTTAGCTATGTTTCTATTTCTTGAAGATATATAAATTCTCTTAATTTTTAGCTTTGATTTAAAAATACCAAAAATAATTGATGATGAAATTTTACCAGTTCCTATAAATCCTAAAATCATGAATGATGCAGAATAACCAAGCTATTCCTTTTAATAAAGAAAATTTTAAACAGATATTTTCAATACCGTTTATATCTGTCATCATAATATCCATACCAAGTGCTATAATAGCTGAATATTTTAATATTCCTTTAGCCTGGTTCTTGGGGCCAATGCTTATAACTTCTTTAGCTTCATTAATGGGTCTTAAAACCAAAATGCCAAGGTTGATATTATCCTCAATATTAATAATTCTTGGTCTTTATATTGGTAACTACATAGACAAAGATTTATTTAGTCAAATGCAAGATTGGATCTGGACCTCTTTAATTATGTTAATTTATATAATTTTAAGTGTTCTAATCGTTTCAAAATATTTAGAAAAGTTTTCTAAATATGAGAAAAAAACTTCTATTTTTTCAGCGGCACCAGGTGCATTAGGCCCACTAATGATATTGGCTGAAGATGCAAAAACAGATTTAAGCCAAGTAGCTACATCTCATTTAATAAGATTAATTATTATAATTACAGTTTTTCCATTTATCGTGAATACTTTTTACGATGCAGATAGCGTTAATATTTCTGAGGAAATGATTGTAAATCAGAATTTATATCACTTAATGATTTTAATTATTTCATCAGTAATTTTAATTTTGTTCTTTGAAAAGATAAAAATTCCTGCTGCTCTTTTGGCAGGAACTTTAGTAGCAAGCGGTTTATTGCAAATCACTGAGTTTGCAAGTTATCAAATATCTCCTGACATTATAGATTACTGTTTGTTAATTTTAGGTTCCTCTGTGGGGTGTAGATTTGCTGAAAAAACATTTGCTGAGATAGGTAGAAATGCTTTGCACAGTTTTGTAGCGACCTTCTTATTGGTGATTTTAGGTGTAATTGCTGCAGTAGCCGCTGGTTTAGTAATTGATAAAAATTTTTTTACTTTATTATTATCATATTGTCCTGGAGGAATTTATGAAGTTGCTGTCATCGCTATTTTCTTCGACCTAGACCCAGAATTCGTTTCTTTTCATCACATTATAAGGTTATTAATGATTTTATTTACTGTGCCGATAATATTAAAGATTATTTCTAAAAAAGCCTAATTTAAACTCTTCAATTTTTGACTCATTAGTTTCAATTAAGTACAAATTCATATGGCAAACTTAATTGACTTTCTAGGTAGACTTCTTATCTCTGCACTATTTTTGCTTTCAGCATATAACAAAATCTTTAGTATAGATGGAACAATGAGTTGGATGGAGGGATTTGGTGTGCCTGGTTTTTTATTATATCCAACGATTGCCTTTGAGATAATTTTACCTTTATTTGTTATCATTGGTTATTATGCTCGGATATCAGCAGGCCTTCTTGCTATCTTTTGTATCGTCACCGCATTTGTATTTCATTACGACTTTATAGACCAGATGCAAACAATTGCGTTTCTAAAAAATCTAGGATTAGCTGGTGGTTTTTTATTTATAGTTGCTAATGGAACAAAAGAATGGTCAGTAGACAGAGAAAAAAAATACGTTAGATTATAAAAAAAAACCCACTCAAAATCTTGAGCGGGTTAATTTTTTTAAATTTTCTTATACTAAACTAAAAAGAGTAAGAGTATTTTAGATGGATTGTATCAAGATCTGCATCGATTTTGTTATTAGTTGATACGCCACTTCTTGCTACAGAAGATGTTAATGCAATATCTTCATAGTCAGTGTAAACTAATTCTAATCGACCATTACCTTGTTTTAAACCTAAACCAATAACTCCACCAAAAATATCTTCGCTTCCATATTTAGAACCTGTTCCAAGTGACTCTTGGGCATTTAATTCTACAAAAGCAACTCCAGCTTTAATAAAAAGAGCGTCTCCTACCATAAAATTACCGTAGGCAGTTAAATGATTTCTTAGTTCAGCTTGAGCTTTGTTTGTTCTTGAAGTAGTTGTTGCTGTTGCAGTTCCAGAAACAGAAGTTTCAATATCTGTTCTAGACTTAGTTTTGCTACTTACATCAGCTTTTAATGGTATGAAGTCTAATCCAATTGATACAGTGTCCGAATAAGAGTATTCAGCAAACAAAGATGGAACTATAACAGTGTTTTGCGCACTTGCATTTGTTTTTTCTCCACCTTCTGTCTCTGTACCACTCGCCTCAATTTTAGTTAATGCTGCAGATACTCCATAAGTCATTTCTGCATAAGCTTTGCCTACAAAAGTAAGCATAGATATCATCAACACTAAAACTGTTTTTTTCATAAAATTCATAGTTTTTTAAAATTTATGCTAGAAAATTAACATAAAAGTTCTTGAGGTCAATCCCAAAATTGTCTTATCTTAACAGTGAATTTCCCTATTTTAGTGACATTTAGAGTGATATTTTTACAATATTTCTGTCTTTTTTATAGACTTGAGACTATTATAGATTTGCCAGCAAACTATTAGAAAAATAGTCATCATAATACATACTGTCAAAGGTCTGTCCCATAGAAAAGACCAAGAACCGTCACTAATCAGGAGTGATCTTCTTAAATTTTCTTCCATTAAACCGCCTAACACAAAAGCTAGTATAAGTGGTGGCATTGGAAAATCATACAATCTTAAAATTGTGGCTATAACTGCAATACCTATCATTAAAAAAATATCAAAATTATTAAATGACATTAAGTAAATTCCAGTTACTGAAAAAAATAAAATCATTGGTATTAGGAAAGTTCTTGGTACAGCAAGTATTCTCGCTATGTAAGGAATTAAAGGAAGATTAAGAATTAAAAGAACAACCATTCCAATGTACATGGACATAATTACAGACCAAAAAATATCTGGATTAGTTTCATATAATCTTGGTCCTGGCTGAATTCCAAAACCTAATAAAGCTCCTAACATAACTGCTGTAGTTCCGCTTCCAGGGATTCCCAGCGTTAGTAGCGGAACGAATGATCCTGAGCATGCAGCATTATTTGCAGTTTCTGGTGCAGATAAACCTTGAACACTTCCTTTACCAAATTTTTCTTTTTCTTCACTTTTTACAAAATTTCTTTCCATTCCATAAGCTAAGAATGAAGCAATAGTTGCTCCTGCTCCAGGTAACACACCAACAATAAATCCTAATATCGAGGAGCGAGGAATAGTTGCAGCCATCTGTTTTGTCTCCTCTTTGTTAACTTTAATAGACCCTAAATCTGTTAATGAAATTTGTTTTGCAGCTTTAGATGGATCATTTCCTTTTATTATGATTGTTAATGCCTCACTCATAGCAAATGTTGCCATAACAACTAAAACAAAACTTATACCATCTGATAAGTTCATTGTATTAAATGTAAATCTTGGAATATCAGATAAAGTATCTTGTCCGACTGATGCTAACATCAATCCTAACACGCACATCATCATTGCTTTTAAAAAATTTCCCTTAGAAGAAAAAGCAGCTACAGCGGTTAAACCTAAAATCATTAATCCAAAATAATCTGGTGATCGAAACGATAAGCTAACTTTAGATAAACTCGGTGCTGCAATTAATAAAAAAATTGCTGAGATTGTTCCCCCTGCAAAAGAACTGTAAGCTGCAATAGCTAATGCTTTACCCGCTTTTCCTTGTTGAGCCATCGGATAACCATCAAATGAAGTTGCTACTGTTCCAGGAACACCAGGGGCATTAATTAAAATTGAGGAAGTTGAGCCACCAAATACAGCTCCGTAATAAACACCAGCCATTAAAATAAGACCTGTTGCAGGGTCAAAGCCGTAAGTGATGGGTATCATTAATGCAATTGCAGTCATTGGGCCTAATCCAGGAAGCATTCCAATAATAGTTCCTGCAAAACATCCAATCATAACCATCATTAAGTTTTGAAAAGATAAAGCAGTTTTTAAACCAATTAATATTCCTTCTATCATCCCATTATTCCTATGTATTTTAATAATGGATCTCTAAGATAAACAGCCAATATTCCGTGTAAGAGATACATAAAAATTGCAACAAACGGGAAAGAAAAAATTATTATGTACTTCCATCTTCTTTCTCCCAAAAAATAATATGAAAAGACCAAAAAAAGTGAGGTCGATAAAAAGAAGCCAACTTTTAGTATCGTAGCTCCGTAAACAATCATAGTTAGTACCAATAAAATTGTCTTTCTAAATTCTAAATATTTTGGATCAACTTCAATTGGTTTTTGGTCTGGTAAAACAATTTTTAAACCAGAAAAAAACATTCCTGCATAACCTAAATAAATTGGAAAGGTTTTAGCATTAAATGGAGCATTTTCATCAAAGGCGAAAACTTGTATTTGATGAGCAGTATATAAATAAAATGCTGATAAAACAAAGAAGAGCAGCGAAATAATTTTTACTGAATTTATTTTCACTGCTCTTCCTCTAAGTTAATAAACTAGATAACGCCTAGTTTTTTCATTAACTTTGTCATCTCTTTTGTTTGACCTTTTAAAAAACTGTCAAACTTACGTCCCGGGTTATAAATATTTACCCATGCGTTTCTTTTTCTTACTGTTTCCCATTCAGGTGTTTTCTGAACATCGCCTAACATTTTTTCGATCTTCTTTACATCTGAACTTGGCATGCTTTTAGGAGCAAAGAAACCTCTCCAGTTAACAAACTGAACATCATATCCTTGTTCTTTTAGAGTTGGCACTTCAGGAGCATCACCTACTCTTTCAGGAGCTGTAATACCAATAATTCTTACTTGGTCTCTAGCACCCATTACTTCTCCCAAACCAGTTGAAAGAATTTGAGTTTCTCCTGATAGAAGTCCAGCCAAAGCTTTACCACCGGCATCGTAAGGTATGTACACTACATCGTTTGGATTTGCACCAGCCTCTTGAAATGCAAGCGCGCCAATTAAATGGTCCATGCTTCCTCTTACAGAACCACCGGCCATTTTAACTGACTTAGGATTTTTTTTGTAAGCATCAACTACATCTTTAAAGTTTTTATATGGTGAATTTTTAGCAACTGCGATTGCACCGTAGTCACCTATTACACCTGCGATTGGCTTAACATCTTTGTAAGATAATACGCCAGATCCTTTGACGTAGCCTTTGTGTCTAGTGATTGATCTCAATACTAGAGGTGTTGATTGAACTAGAATAGTTCCCTCAGGCTTCGAATTGATTATGTAAGATAGAGCTTTTCCTCCGCCACCACCTGACATATTTTCGTAAGAAGCGCTTTTTAAAAAACCAGCTTTAGTTAAAGCTTCACCAGTTCCTCTAGCAGTTCCATCCCAACCACCTCCTGCTCCACCACCAATAATGAAATGTAACTTATCGATTGCAAAGCTAGTTGATGAGATTGAAGTTAAAAGAACAGTTGCGAAAACTAAGCTAATTAATTTTTTCAAATTATTAAACATATTATTTCCCTCTGTTAATTAATTAATTGTGCGTATTAAAAATGAATGACTGATTAGAGTCAACAGCTCTAATTAAAAATAATTCTAATTTAATTGAAAAAAGTTCCTCTAATTCTTAATAATTCTCTAGACAACCCAGTATGTTCATTGAATGCTTTTCTCCCATGTAACCAAAAATAGTTATTGGAGAAAATTGTAGAGCCGACAGGTAGAGGGAAGATAACTTTATTTTTACTTTCCTCTAATGCATCAGATAATTTCTGTAAAAATAAACCTTGCTCCATATTTTTGGGTTCTGGAAATTGATCTATGTATGAAATAGTAGGCTTTCCTTCATTATCTTTCGAAAATACAGGATGCTCAACTTTATAATCAACATTTTTACTTTTGGGAGAACCCCAAATAAAATTTTGTTGTCCTATCGGATCATTACTTAGTTCATCTAAATGTTCCCAGTCATCTAAATGTAATATTACACTCTCTCCTCCACTCACATTTTGCTCTTCCATTTTTGTCATAATTAACCAATCTGTTTTCTCTTTTACATAAGTCCCATCAGTATGAAGATCTAAGTTTGTATAAGCTTTTCTCAAATAAGAGTCGCTAGTGTCTTGGTGTTTAACAAAAAATCTAGCGTAATATTTATCAGTCATCGAATCGAAGTTTGGATTACCCACTAAATAAGCAAGTCCAGTTGATAATTTGAGTAAAAAATCTTTATCGAATTTTTTATTACTTATTTCTGGTTCAACGATTACAGTACCAGTCGCTCTGTCATTAAGAATTTTAATTAGAGTTTGGCTAAGTTTATTTTCAAATACCTCGTCTAAACTTTTAGCTAAGCTAAATCTTGAGAAAGGTTTATATTCTAAAGATAATATTGTGTGTTTCTTAAAGGGAAATATCAATCTATCTAGATCTGATTCTTGAAACTTTATTACACGAACTCTTTTCGATTTATTATGATTTTCAATTTTATAACTCATAAGGCCCTATAATTGGCCGGCAATCCACAAAATTATAAAGACTGCAAATATTGGTTCCATAAGTAATTTTATCATAATTAATTTTTATAATGAATTAAAAAAACTTAAAAGTATTGCTGATAAAATTGTTGGTATAACTAAATTTTTCTTACTTAAAACAAATACTAAAATACATATTACTAAAACAATTAATCTTATGATTAATGCACTTTCAGCAAGGACACCTGCTGGAAAAATAATCATCCTGCCTAATAAAGCTGCGAGGGTCGAATAGGCCACACAATTAAACCATTCAAACAGCTTTGATTTCACACTAACTTTTTCTGAAGTAAGCGCACCCATAAATCTGGATATAAATGTAGCCAAAGATGTTGCGATAATTGCTAGTATTATTACCTGACTACTTGCCATTTTTACCTCCAAATAGAAAAGCAATAGTTCCTGCTATTAGACCAGCAAACAAAAGAGCCCACTCGGTTGAAATTAAATAAATTGTAGGACCAAAAATGCTTCCTCCTATTACAGCGATTGACACATTAATATTTTTCATTGCGCCTAACATCATACAAAAAAAATAAACTGGGTTAACAATCGCTAAGCCGATCAACATATCTTTGTTTAAATAATCTGCTGATAAATAACCAATTATTGTCATTAAAATAGCTGTAGACCAAGTTCCAATACCTATTCCAATCCAAAAATCAATTCGATGTTTTTTATTAATTTTTCTGTAACCATCTTTTGCGATCAACCAAGAACTTACAGCTAAGAAATGACAGGATAAATAATATTTCCATTTTGGTTGAGCTTTATGATCTAGTAAAGGAAATAATGATACGGTCATTGGATAAAGTCTAAAATTTACCAACCATACAGCAATAAATATATTTACTATTGAGGCGCCTAACAGTAAAGATTCTGCCATTACTAATTGTCCGGGTAATGCGTAAGTAAACAAACTTGAGGCAGCACTTTGTTGTAAATTAAAGCCAGCATCTTTTAATAAAGCTCCTAATGCAATAAAACATGCTCCTAATGGAATGGCAGGACTTTTGGAACCTTTTAATGATTTAAGTCCTTGCAAAAATATTTGGGGGTTTATCATTAACCACCAAGAAATAATCTTCCTACGTCTGGATTTTTGAGTAGATCATTACCTTTTCCAGCTATTGCAGTTTGACCTGATACTAAAACATAGCCGATGTCTGCAAACTCTAAACCTTTTTTAGCATTTTGTTCTACAAGAATAATTGTTTTCTTTTCTGCTTTTTGGAGGTCCTCTAAAATTTCAAATACCATACTGATGTATTTAGGTTCTAAACCAATTGATGGTTCATCTACTAACAATACCGATGGTTTCATTACTAGTGCTCTTGAAATTTCTAAAAGCCTTCTTTCACCGCCTGATAAAACTTTAGCAGGTTGGTTTCTTCTATTTCTTAATCTTTCATATTTTTGAAATATTCTTTCTGCTTCTTCATAGGCCTCGTCTTGTTTATCTTTTATATATCCACCCATTAAAAGATTTTCCTCAACAGTCATATCTGGAAATACTGAATTGTCTTGCAAAATATAGGCAATACCAACTTTACTTAATTTATCTGCTGGAGTTAGTTTGGTTATTTCATCACCTTCTAACTCAATTTTTCCATCAAAAATATTTGTAAAACCATAAATAGAATGAAGTATTGTAGATTTCCCTGCTCCGTTAGGTCCAATTAGACATAGTGACTGACCTTTACTTACGGTCAAATCAAAGTTGTGTAAAATTTCCATTTTACCATAACCAGCATTTAAGCCCCTAATAGTAAGGTGAACATCGCTAGGAGATAGTTTGTTTAGCTCTTCTAAACCAGGTGCTTTACCTAAAACATCATATTGATTTGCCATTACTGCGCTCCCAAATAAGCATCAACAACTCGCTTATCATTTTTGATTTGATCAGGTGATCCTTCAGCTAACATTTTGCCGTGAGCTAAACAGAAAATTTTTTGTGCCAAGCTCATAATGACTTTCATATTATGCTCAATAACTAATAAAGTTATTCCATATTCTTTGTTTATTTTAATTAATCTATCTATAATTCCATTTATTAAAGTTGGATTAATTCCAGCTGTGGGCTCATCTAACAAAAGCATTTTTGGTTCATTCATTAAAGCCATTGCTAACTCTAATAGTTTTTGCTGCCCAAATGAAAGATCTCCTGCTCTCAAATTTCTTTTTTGATATAAACCAACAAAGTTCAAAAGATTTTCTGCTTTTTCAGTAAGTTCATTAGGTATTTTTGCAAAAATAAAACCAGAGTCACTGGCTTTATGACTGATTAACATGTTTTCAACACAGTTTAATTTTGTATATATTTTTGTCTGTTGAAATGTTCTTAATAAACCTAGTTTAGCTACTGCGGGAACAGGCATTTCAGAAACTTCTGTGTTATCAAAAACAATTGAGCCATTGTCGATAGGATGAGTTCCTACTATTGAGTTAAATAAAGTTGTTTTACCAGATCCATTTGGTCCAATTAAACCAACTATTGATCCTTGTTCTACAGATACGGAAATATCTACATTAGCTTGCACTCCTCCAAAAGATTTACTAACATTTTTTACCTCTAAAATACTCATTTTAACTCCACCTGTGCCTTACGATCTTTTTCGTCTATAACTTCACCGAATCTTTCAGGATATTTTTCTCTCAACCAACCCATTAGTCCTTCTGGGAAATAAATTACGATAACTACAATTAGAACTCCAAGCGCAACATATTGCCAACCTAAAATTAAAGTCCAAAGACCCTCTTTAAAGAAATGGAATAAAGTTGCTCCAATAACTGGTCCCCATAAAGTTCCTTTTCCACCAAGTATTGCCATAAGCACCATGAATACTCCCATTTCTCTTCCATCAAAAGCAACGTCAGTAGAATCGATATATCCAATTAGTCCTCCCATAATTCCGCCAGCAAGACCGCAGAAAAATGCTGAACACATCCAACCAGTAATTTTATACTTCATCGTTTGGATGCCCATTGCCTCTGCTTTATCTTCATTATCCCTTATCGCGTTTAAAATTAATTTGAATCTGGAGCCGTAAATGTATTTTACAAAAACAAATGTACCAATTAATAATGCAAAACTTAAAAAGTAAAAAAACTTTCCTCTAGCCTCAGTATCAACTATTTCTGCAGGAAAAGGTGGTGTAGTGAAGCCTTGACCAGCTCCTATAATTTCTATTCCTCCAGCAATTTCACCTGCTGCAATTCCAAGTCCTAAGGTACAAATAGCGAAGTAATGACCTCTTAAGCCTAAAATAGCATAACCTATAGCACCAGCAACAATTGCTGGTATAATAGCTGAAACTAATAATCCGACGCCTATTCCTTGGAAATATTGTGAAGTAGTGTGCACGAATGTTTTTTCTCCTCCACTTTCTGTCCATTCAGCTAATGGGAAAAACATACCCACTTGCACAGAGGCTGTTAAATACATTCCGAGACCATAGAAAAGAATGTTTCCAAACGTATTGTAGCCCATTTCTCCACCTTGTAAATTCCAAGTCATTGCTAGAACGATTAAGACACAAAGATATGTAAGCTGAACTTTGAACGCTGAAAATAAATATGGCGCTGCTAAACCTAAAATAATTAGGCCAGAATATAAAATTAAATCTTTTTGTTTTAATTTATTCATTTATTTTAAATATTCTCTTTTCTTTGAAAGCTTAAATCTTCTGTAAACTAAGATAAGAACTAACAGCATAAATACTGCGCCAATTCTAAATTCTGTTCCTAAAATATAATCCGCAAATTCTTCAAATAGTCCTAGTCCCATTCCTGAGACTGCTACTGCAGGTAAATTACCAAGGCCTGCTACGATTACTATCATGAAAGATCTAACTGTATAAGGAAGTCCTACATAAGGATGGAGTGTAAGAGTGATTGAAATTAAAGCTCCCGCAATTCCACATAACGCAGCGTTTATACCAAATGTTGCGGCATAAACTTTTTCTGTATCTACACCAAGAATTTTTGCTGCTCTTGCGTTTTGAGCTGTTGCTCTTATAGCTCGTCCCAGTTTAGATTTTTTCATATAAATAACTAAACCGATTGCATATAAAACACTTATAAAAGCGGAGAATATTTTTGAGTTAGGTAAAGTCACTGAATTATCAAATAACATTGTTGTGCCATACTCCGACTGAGCCACAACTACATCCGCTCCAAAAATAAAATTCATTAATTGTTGAAATACAATAGCGATACCAAAAGTAGCTAAAATTGAAATAAATAAATCTCGATCAACAACCTTATTAATTACTAGCTTATAAAGTGCCCAACCAACAAAATACATTATTATTGGAGAAACAATAACACCCCATGCTGGATGAATTCCAGCAAGATACATAGTGTATGCAATATATCCTCCAAGAATTACTAAATCTCCTTGTGCAATATTGATGATATTCATTACTCCCCATTGAAGAGCCATACCATAAGCAATTAGTGCAAATAAAATCCCTAAAAGTATTCCGTCCAGTGAGGCCTGGACCATTAACATTGGAGCTTTAAAAATAAGAAAGTCCATAAAATTTTAAAACTTATAAAAGAAAAGCCCCTAGAAAACTAGGGGCTTTTCAAATTATTCAGAAGTTATTAGCTTCTTTCAGACCATTTCGGGATTGGATGATAGAACTTATCAGAAGCCCATTTTGTAGGAGCTACTACTCTATTCTCACAATCATCGCCTTTACATCTTACTTGGAACAATATCATTGGCTTAGCAACGTTTTGGCCACCAGGTCCAAATTTAATGTTTCCATAGAAAGTTTGCATTTCTGTATCAACTAGCGCATCTCTAACTGCATCTCTGTCAAAAGAATTTGCTCTTTCGAACGCATCTTTAAATACCAACAATGCTGCAGAAGACTCTGCTGATTGATATGGCGGGTCATATCCAAATTCTTTTTGGAAGTCTTTAGCGTATTTCTTACCAGAGCCAAAGAATTTATCTTTGTAAGATAAATTTTTGTGCCACTGAGAAGCACACAATGCGAATTCTGATTTCTTTCCGTGTTGTTTAGAAAGTTTTGCAGCATCACAGTGTGTCATCGCTAACATAGGAACATCAACTTTCATTTCAGAAATTTGTCTGATTGCAGTCAATGCACCTTTTGTGTGACCTGATACAACAAGCACATCTGGCTTAGTAGCTTTTACTTTAGCTAATGTAGCTGCCATATCGTTAAGTTCTTTTGGTAGTTTGTCATCGATGATGATCTCAGATCCAGTTCTTTTTGCTGCATCTAAAATACCAAGTCTCACGTCCTGAGAGAAAGCATCTTGTTCAAATGCTTGAGCAATTTTTACTCCTTTACCACCGTTTTTTTCTACCGCTAAATCAATAGCTACTTCAAGGTATTGGTTAGCTGGTGATAACACCGCGAACAAATATTTGTATCCTTTGGTAAATAAAGATCTAGATGCACCATTCGCTTCAACCATAGGAATTTTATATTTCTCGGTTACTGGTGCAATGGCTTTCGTTAAACCTGAACTGTATGGTCCAAGCATGTAATGAACGCCATCTTGTTTAATTAGTCTTTCAGCTAACTGAGCGGCTCTTTTTGGGTTTGACTCATCATCATAGTAAATGATCTCAAACTTATATTTCTTACCTTGTACTTCTACTCCACCCATTTTGTTAATTCTCTCAACAGCCATGTTGTAACCGTTTTGAGTATGAACACCATTTGAAGAGTATTTACCTGTAAGAGATATTGCAGAACCTAACACTATGTATTCTCCCTCTACTTTTGCGAAAGAAGATGAGAATGATACTAATGCTAAAGTTATAGCTGAAATAAATGTAACAAATAGTTTTGCTATTTTATTCATTATTTCCCTTCTTGTTGTTAATTAATTAATTAAAATTAAATAATTAAAACAATAAATAGAGTTTTTGACAACAGTAAGAATAGATTAAAAATTCTGTGTCGCAGCAATGTACACTGCTAAAATTAACAGAACACACGCAGAAATTGTATTTAAAAGCTTCGGTTTACTTCTTAACCAGACTGAAATTTTTTCAGCTGCTAATCCATAAATCATTAAAGTAAAAAAATCTAGAATTACATACGTAATTAATAGTATTAAAAACTGTGAAATGATATTTGTGCCAAAATTAATAAAAGTTGGAAAAATTGTTCCAAAGAATAAAATTGCTTTTGGGCTTAAACCAGCAACTAACAATCCGTCTTTATAAAACGAGAGTGGTGATTTTAAATTTTGGTCTTTAGAATTAATACTTCTAATTTTAGAGGTAAAAGTATCATAGGCTAAATAAACAATATAAAATATTCCTGCCCATTTTAAGTAATAAAGAACTTGAGGGTTATCGCTTAAAAAAGAACCAATTAAAAAAACTACCAAAATAGCTTGGATAATATTTGCAGATATGTCTCCAAAAGCAGTCCAAACAGATCTATTCAATCCATAATTTAAAGTGTGTGAAACTATTACCACTCTAGGCGGACCAGGAGAAATGAATAAAAATAAAATGATTTGTAAAAATATTATATAGTCTGTTGGAAACATTTGATAAGTCACTATATATAATTTTATGAAGAAAAAAAGTTTTATCCCTCAAACTAGAGTCAAAAACCCTGAGCCTAAAAAAAAAGATGATAATTGGATTATTTGGGCTGCTTGGGCAGATAGAATTACTTTTGAAGAGATTAAGGAGAAAACTGGTAAAAATGAGTCTCAAGTCATAAAGATAATGAGAAAAAATTTAAAACCAGGCTCATTTCGTTTGTGGAGAAAAAGAGTGCATAATACAAGCATCAAACATAGGAAAAAGTTTCAATTGGGAAGAAAAAAACTGCGAGAAAAAATAAAAATAACTGATATATATTAATTATGAAAAAAGTCACAATGTATACTGGAGATCCTTGCCCTTATTGTGCGGCTGCAAAAGCTTTATTAAAAACAAAAAATGTTGAAATAGAGGAAATTGATATTTGGGCAGACCCAGCAAACGCCAAAGAAATGTTACAAAGAACAAATGGAGCAAGAACTATTCCTCAAATTTTTATTGGTGATCATTACGTTGGTGGCAATGATAAACTTCAAGAAGCTAATCGAAGTGGAGAATTAGATAAACTTTTAACTTAACTTACATCGTCTAAAAACGGCATAGCATCTCCAGCCCCAAGTTTTGTTGTAGAAATCCCAGCGACTTTATTCGCTAACTCTAAACATGCTTTAATCGGTTTTTCTCTAGATAAACTAAAAGCTAAACCTCCATTAAAAGCATCTCCTGCTCCGGTAGTATCAATGGCTTTAACGACGTTAGCTTTTAAATAAATTTCCTCATTTCCATCAGAATAAAACAAACCTTTTTCTCCAAGAGTAATTATTACTTTTTTAATTCCTAAATTTATCAGTTTATGTGCTGCCTGTTTTGCCTCTTGGTCGTTAGTAATCTTTATACCTGTATAAAATTCGGCCTCAGTCTCATTGGGTGTAAAAAAATCGATATAATCATAAAACTTTTTTGAAATTTCAGATGCTGGTGCGGGATTTAAAATAGTAATACATCCATTTTCTCTAGCAGTTTTCAAACAATGTAAGGTAACATCTTTTGGAACCTCTAATTGAGTTAAAAAAATTTTTGATCTTTTTATTAAATTAATTTGATTTTCAATTTCACTTATCTTTAAAGAACTTGGTGCACCTACAATTACATTAATAGCATTTTTACCAGTATTTTGATCGACTAAAATTCCAGCTACACCAGTTTGTTGAGTGACGTCTTGAATTATATTTTCAGTAGAAATTTTATTTTTTTCGAGAGTTTTAAGAGCTAACTCTCCGTAAGCGTCTTTACCAATTTTACTTATAAAATTTGTTTTTCCCCCAAGTCTTGCTATCGCTATGGCTTGATTACAACCTTTTCCACCTGGACCGACATTATATTTTTTTCCTAAAATAGTTTCACCAATTGATGGAATTTTTGGTCCAGAAAAACTTATATCAGCAACAAAAATTCCTAAAATTGTAATTTCATTCATTAACCAAGCTTAGCGAGAATTGGGAAGGTCGTCAAAATATAATAACTTATGATTTGAATATAGTTTGTGGTAATCAAGATACCAGTTATTAAAAGAATAGCTCCGCCAGATTTTGTAATGGTTCCATAATATTTTCCAAAACCTTTTTTAGTATTTAAAAATCTACTCATGTAATATCCAGACAATATAAATGGGATAGCTAATCCTAAAGAATAAAATGATAATAATAATATTCCTTTACTAATTGTGGCTTCAGTCGCAGATAAAGCAATTATAGATCCCAAAACTGGGCCAATACAAGGAGTCCAGCCAAATGCAAAAGCAGCGCCAACAATAAAAGGAAATGCATAATTATCTTTATAACTTGAATCAGTTTGAATTCTTTTTTCAGTATTTAAAAAAGAAAAATTTAAAAAACCTAACATTTGTAAAGAAAAAATAATAATTATTAGTCCTGCAACAATACGTAATTCATTTGAAAAGAAAAGAAGTACGTTCCCTATTGCAGAAGCAGCAGCTCCAAGTGTTATAAAAACAAATGAAAAACCTAATGAAAAAAGAACAGTTTTCATAAAAACTATTGATTTGTCTTTATCTATTTCTCCTAAATCTTTTCCAGTAATATAAGAAATATAACCCGGGATGATTGGAAGTACACAAGGTGTAAGAAAACTAATAAATCCAGCCCCAAATGCAAACGCGAGTTTAATGATCATATTAACTTTATATTTGCCTTTGAACTTTACCGCAATTACAATATTGGCTCATGATAATTAAATACGCAGGTTTTTTATTCACTCTTTTGTGGTCATATACTTTCATTAAGTCTCAAAGTATTTTTAAAAAAGGATCGGGTATTTTAATCACTTTATTTGTAACAAATATTTCTTGGTTCACATTTATAGCTGCTTGCTATTATGGTCTTAAAAATTTTAGTTTTTATCATGCTCTACTTGGAGTAGCCCTTAGTATTATCTTAGTTCACTTGGCTTTCGCTCGACTAACTTTATTTATCAATAATAAATTTCAGGATAAAAACACTCTCTTAAAGATAAAAACATTCATTGAATACTTAATTTTAGTAGCTGTTGGATATTTAATATTTTTTTAGAAAGTATTAATAGTCGATAAAACTTTGAAATTTTTGTCTGTAATTATCAATTCACCAGAACTTGATGTCTCTCCAGTCATAGCTAAAATAACTACGTAATGAGTAATTAAAACCAAATTTTTTCCTCTTCCATGCCAGTTTTTTACAAAATTTTTAAGTTCTTTGATTTGTTTTTTTTCATTTTCATCGTAAGGCGGACTGAATGTAGAGTTTAATGCTGAAAATTCTTTAAAGTTGCCAAAGGCGTATTTAGCAGTATCTTTGCACCTACACCATTGACTAGATAAAACTTGATCAATTTTAATTTTGTTTTCTTTAAACAATTTGCCAATTTTTTTGGACTGATTTATGCCAATCATGTCAAGATTTCTCTGCGTTTTACAATCGTCAATTTTAAATCCTTTTGGATCACCTCTTCCTGGTGCTAAAGCATGTCTTATTAAAATAATTTTGTCTCCATCCTGTGCTGGTTTCCAATTTTGTTCTGATGCGTGTGTGTGAAATGAAATTAATGAGAAAATTATTGTGATTAGGGAAATAATTTGCTTCTTCATGGTGGATGAAATGATAATCTAACAAACTTATGTTGCCTTGGTCTAGAGGACATGGCAAGTAAGATTATAATTTTTTGATTGGTTGTATTAAAACACTTAATTGGTTTGTGTATAACTATTGGCTTTTTGGTTTAAAGACTAAACATACACCATTGTTGCAATATCGTTTTCCCGTTGGTTTTGGGCCGTCATCAAAAATATGGCCATGATGACCTCCACATTTTTTACAATGATATTCAGTTCTTGGGTAACCTATGTGCATATCTTTTTTTTCTTCAAATACACCTGGGATAGACTCAAAAAAGGAAGGCCAGCCAGAACCGCTCTCAAATTTAGTTGAAGATTCAAACAGCTTTGTACCGCAACCAACACAATGATAAGAGCCCTCTCTTTTTTCTTGATTTAAAGGACTGCTACCTGGGGACTCTGTTCCCTCTTGTTTTAAAACATAATTTTGTTCAGGAGTTAATTTTGGATCCCAATCTTTACTCATCTTTTACTTTATCATCAACGCCGTAAGGTCTGAAGCTACCTTTATTTTCTAATTTGACTGCTTTAGCTGGGATACCAACCATCGTTGCATTTTCTGGAACATCTTTCACAACAACTGCATTAGCAGCAATTCTTGCGTTGTTGCCAATTTTTATAGGCCCAATTATTTGAGCTCCTGAACCAATCACAACGTCATTTCCCACTGTAGGATGTCTTTTTTCATGACGTTGTCTTTCACTATCTATACTAGGTGAACTTCCACCTAAAGTCACAGCATGGTAGATGGTTACATTATTACCGATCTCTGAGGTTTCCCCAATAACAACTCCCATACCATGATCAATAAATAAATTTTTACCGATTTTTGCGCCTGGGTGAATTTCAATACCTGTAAAAAATCTTGTAGTTTGGGATATAATTCTACCAATTAAATGAAAACCAGCTATGTGAAAAAAATTTGAGACTTTGTGCATTAAAACTGCTTTAACACCTGGGTAAGTAAGAATAATGCTTAATATCGATTTCGCCGCAGGGTCTCTTTTTTTTACTGATTCTAAGTATTCGTTCATAGTTTATATATAATGACTACTTGAATAATTAAAAGTATTATATATATCAAGATCATGAGTAATGCATTTCATTTAGCAATTCCTGCAGGGGATTTGAACACCGCCACAAAATTTTATACAGATATTTTAGGTTGCAAGTTAGGTAATGGTGAAGAAGGAAAGTGGATAGACGTTGATTTCTGGGGAAATGAATTAACTCTTCATAAAACCGATATGAAATTACCAAACGAGAGGCACGATGTTGATATGGGTAAAGTTCCAGTTCCTCATTTTGGAGTTCATCTAGAACCTCACGTTTTTGATAAAATAAAAGAAAATCTTGAAAAAAATAACGTTCAATATTTAGACCCACCTTACACAAGATTTGAGGGCAAAAAAGAACAGCAAGAAACTTTTTTTGTTAAAGATCCTCACGGTAATATATTAGAGCTTAAAACCCTAAAAAATTAAGCATTGACAAATTACCGAAATAATTGATATAAATTTTAAAGCGCTGAGTTAAGACAACTTGCGGGCGCTATACAAATCCAGCTAAAGCGTTCAAGTCAAACGACCACCGCTTTAGCCGGTGGTTTTTTTTTGGAACAATCTGAAATTAAACCGGGTATTTGAACCATATTGTACACCTGGCATACGCCGAAGTACTAAAAAGGAGAAGATGAACAGAATTAAACCTCGTTCATTCTTCTCCAGAAAGACGGAGAAAAAATGAACGAAACGACAAGAGAAACAGTAAGGGGGAAAATCAATGGCTGATTTTAAACATCCGGAAACTATCGGCTTGCATGGTAGCGATTACAGAAGTGACTCGGCTACTACAGCGGTAGCAGTTCCAATTTACCAAACAACTTCTTACCAATTTAAAAATGCAGAAACCGCTGCAAATTTATTTGGTTTAAAAGAGTTCGGTAATATTTACACAAGAATAATGAACCCAACATGTGATGTGCTTGAGAAAAGAGTAGCAGCACTAGAAGGCGGTGTAGCAGCACTTGCAGTTGGATCAGGCCAAGCAGCATCAGCAATGTGCATTCAAAACTTGGCACAGGCTGGAGATAATATAGTAGCTTCAACTGACTTGTACGGAGGTACAGTAAACTTATTCAAAAATACTTTAAGACAACAAGGTATTGAAGTAAGATTTGCAGATCCTGCTGATCCTAAAAACTTTGAAAAAGTTACTGATGATAAAACAAGAGCTTACTACGGTGAGTCTTGTCCAAATCCTTATCTTCGTGTGTTCCCAATTAAGGAAGTTTCAGATATCGGTAGAAAAAAAGGTATTCCTTTAATTATCGATAACACAGCCTCACCAGTAATTTGTAAACCTTTGGCTCATGGTGCCGCAATCGTAATGCACTCTTTGACGAAGTATATTGGTGGTCACGGGACTTCAATTGGTGGAATAATTGTTGATGGTGGAAACTTTGACTGGATTAAAGACAGAAAAAGACAACCATTAATAAACGAGCCTGATCAAAGTTATGGTGGTGCCATTTGGGCAGATGCAGTTCCTCAATTAACAGGTGCTAACATTCCTTTTGTAATCAGAGCAAGAGTGGTTTTATTGAGAGACTTGGGTGCTCCTTTAAGTCCATTTAATGCTTTCCAAATTATTCAAGGTTTGGAAACAGTTGCTCTTAGAATGAAACAACATTGCAGTAATGCAGAAAAAGTTGTGTCTTTCTTAGAAACACAAAAGAAAGTTAAAAATGTAATCTACCCTACTAATCACCAAGGTGAGATTAAAGAAAGAGCTAAAAAATATATGCAAGGTGGATATGGTTCTTTAGTTGGAATGGATTTAGGCACAAAAGAAGCTGGTGCTAAATTTATCGATAACTTAAAAATGTTATATCACGTTGCTAATATTGGTGATGCTAGAAGTTTAGCAATTCACCCAGCTACTACAACGCATAGTCAGTTAGACGATGCAGCATTAGCAGCAGCAGGAGTAACACCAGGTTATGTAAGACTGTCAATTGGTATCGAACATCCAGATGATATCATTGCAGATATTAAGCAAGCTTTAGCTGCTTAATAATTGATTTAGTGGTCCCAATTATTTATATTGGGACCATTCAATGATCAAACAAATTAAATCATCAGATATAAAAAAATTTATAGAAGATAATCCAAGCTCTGTTTTATTAGATGTAAGAACAGAGGATGAATGGAATACGATTGGTAAGCCCGATACAAAAGATCTTGGTATTAAATCCTTCTTTATCACGATCTCACAAGACCCAAGTTTTGTAGAAAAAGTAAAACAAAATATTAATAAAAAAAATCCAGTTCTTATAATGTGTGCTGCTGGGGGTAGATCAATAATAGCGGCTAACCTTTTAACGAATGAAGGTTATAATACTTTAAATATTTCTGATGGTTTCAGTGGAAATGATCAAGATCCTGGTTGGAAAAACGTAGGATTACCTTCTGTTATAAATCATTGATTTTTTTGCTATCTTTTCAATTAATGATATTTCCTTCTCTTTTTTAATTTTAGGAAATTTTTGCGTTATTTCAGTTCTCTTATCTAACAATGCCGTTTTAGTTGATGAAATTTGTTTTTTCACAATTGTACAAAATTCAGATCTGGTTCTTTCAATAAAAGAAACACAGGTCTCTTTAGTTTTCTCAGGATTTTTTTTCTCTGCATATGCAATGGCGTGTTCCAAAGGAGTTTTGCCTGTTTGTTTTTTTACCCCATAGCTTATGGCTGAATTTAAAGAAGATTGAATAATTCTTCCATTTGATGTGCTTGTGCCAAACAACGCGACCGACTCCGCGCATCCATTAAGCAATAAAATAAGCGAAAATAAAAAAAATGTTTTTTTCATAAATAATTTGGTTTTGTATATCTGATTCAGTTGTAAAAAAAAGTTTATTATATTTTTTACAAATTTTTATTGAGAACAACTTGAGATAGTCGTCAATTAAAATTTCTACCTGAGGTTTTCTTTTCTGATGAATTAATCTAGGTGCTTAATTTTAAATTTTTTATCTATATTAGGTTGTATTGACGAAGTAAGGTCTTTTATAGATTTGTCCCTAGATATTTTTAGTATTTTAGATTTTGTTATACTTAATTGTTTTTTAATAATCGTACAAATTTCTAAATTAGTTTTTTCAAGGAAGGATAGGCAAGGCTCTTTCTTTTTATTGGGGTTTTTTTCCTCTGCGTACGCCATTGCATGTTCCATAGGGCTTTTGCCTGTTTGTTTTTTAACTCCATAACTCATAGCTGAAGAAACAGTCGAATGTGCTATATTTCCCCCTGTAACAGAAGTTGAGGCGGGACCTAACAGAGCAAGAGACTCAGCACAACCACTTAATAAAAATAGCACTGCCAAAGAACTAAATATTTTTTTCATACTCCCTTTCCTTAACTTATCTATGTTTAAGCATAGATTTGTTTTTAATTAAACGAATCGAATCACTCAAAATGAGTTTATCAAACACAACCTGTAATTGAAGAGTATATTTATGAAATTTGCCTTAAGGGTTTATTTTTTAGGCATCCCTCGAGGTTTTCAATCATTTGTAAATAGAATTTAGTGTAATTTTCTGCAGTGACATATCCTATGTGTGGCAATAATAGAGCGTTAGAAAGAAATCTTAATTTATGATCTTGAGGCAAAGGTTCTTTTTGGAAAACATCTAGGCCCGCCCCAGCTATAACTTCATCTTTAAGAGCTTCAATTAAATCATTTTCATTAATTATTGGCCCCCTTGAGGTATTAATTAGAAAAGCAGTTTTTTTCATCATACCTAACTCTTTTTTTGTTATCAGATTTTTATATCTTTCACCTAAAACTATATGGATCGAAATTATATCTGAATTTTTAAGTAAATCTTCTTTACTCATTGGTAAAACACCTATTTCATTTGCATGGGATAAGTTTAAATTTTCACTCCATGCGCAAACTTCCATGCCAAAAGCTTTTGCAACGTTAGCCACTTGTGTTCCAATTTTTCCAAGGCCAATTAAACCTAACATCTTCCCTTTTAACTCTAAACCGATAGTAGTTTGCCAATAACCTTGAAACATATTATCGATTTCTTGTTTCATATTTCTATAAAGCCCAAGAATTAAAGCCCAAGTTATTTCTGCAGCAGGATTGGAATTAATTTCTGTTCCACAAACAATTATATTTTTTTTCTTAGCTGTAACTAAATCAATAGCATTGTTTCGCATTCCCGAGGTCATAATGTATTTTAAATTAGGTAAACTTTCTATCAGATCTTTGCTAATTGGAGTTCTTTCTCTCATAATAAATAAGGCCTCAAAATTTTCTAATTCAACTTTAGCTTCTTTTTCATCTGTAAAAGGTTGATTAAAAACTTTAAAATCAAATTTATTTTTATATTTTTCTATCTCAACAATTTGTTGAAAAGCATTTTGATAATCATCTATAACAGCAACTTTAATCATTGGATTTTTCTGTTTGATAAATAAATACCAGAAATTATAAAAGTTGCTCCAATAAAATGAAATAATTGAAATTTTTCCTCAAAAATTATTATTGCCATTAGTGCACTGAAAAGTGGCATCAGCTGAATAAACATGGATGATCTATTGGGTCCTATGAGTTCAATAGCTTTCTGCCAACAATAATACGCCGCGATCGCGGGAAAGATAACTACGTAAGTTAAAATGAATACAAAAGCTTTGTTTATTTTTACATCTAACCCAATTGATTGTTCGTATAGGAATTGAGGAAACAAAAAAACTAATCCCACAGTAACCATTAATTGAATTAAAGAAAATTGAGATAATTTAAGCTTACTTTTTTTAAGTAACGTTGAATATAATGACCAGCTTAAAACGCAAACTAACATCCAAATATCACCTTTATTAAAACTTAAAGAAATTATTTTTTGAATGTCTGCATTTGAAATAATTGTTCCAACACCAAATATTGATAAAATTAATCCAGATATTTGAAATATATTTGTTTTTTCAATATTCATAATTGACGAAAAAATTATTATCATTGGAGGGATTGCAGCTAACATTAAAACTGCGTTTATCACTTGTGTAAAGTTCAAAGCGAAATAAACAACCGAATTAAAAGTGCTAATTGTTAATATGCCCATAAAACTTATTACTAAAAAGTTTTCTTTTATATAGTTTCTCTTCGCTAGAATTTCTTTAATTGTAAATGGTATCAATATAAACCATACCATAACCCATCTTAAAAAATTGAGAGTGAGTGGTGGAACTTCAAATAAAGTTGCAAATTTCCCAATAATAAAATTTCCTGACCAAAATAAAGCTGCTAAAATTAAAAAAAAATAAGCTAAATAATTTTTTGACAAGAAATTCCTAATTAAATCTTTTTGAGCTGTATGGAGTTAAATCAAGATTTGTTTTTTCCCCAGCAACTATTTTTGAAATAATCTTGCCTGTTATTGCTCCCAAAGTCCAGCCTAAATGCTGGTGGCCAAAAGCATAGATAATATTTTTATTTTTTAATGATGGACCTAGAATTGGTAGAAAATCAGGAAGTGTAGGTCTAAAACCTAGCCATTCATCATCGTGATTACCTAGGTCGGGTAAAAGTTCTTTAGCGCATTGAATAATATAATCAATTCTTTTTTTAGATGGAGGGTTTTTGAGACCACCTAATTCAACTGTTCCAACGGCTCTCAATCCTTGGTTCATAGGAGTCATCCCAAAGCCTCTATCTAAAAAGATTACCGGACGACTAATTAAATGATCTTTTTCTTTAAAGTGGACATGATACCCTCTTTCGGTATCCAGTGGAATATTTTCACCTAACTGATCAGTTAATAATTTTGAAAAAGCCCCTGAAGCTACTACAGTTTTTTCAAATTTATATTCCTCATTTTCTGATCTTATGACTGTTTCGTTATAATTTATTTGTTCTAAATTTTTAATGTTAGTTTGAATAAACTTACCTCCACGCTCTAAAAATAGTTTAAATATTTTTTTAAGAATTCCATGAGGATCTCTTGCATGCATTGCACTTTCATAGATTACTCCAGCATCAAATACTGGTTTTAAATTAGGTTCTAAATCTAAAACTTCTCTTTGAGTTAAAAGTTTTTGCTCGATGCCAAGCTCTTTACGAACTTTTATTTCTAAATTTCTACTTTTTAAATTTTTTTTTGTCCAAATATAGATAATGCCTTTTTTTTCAACTAGCCCTGTAGTATCAATCTCTTGAAAGATTTCTTCATAGGCATCATTCGATAAACTTAAAATTTGATGCATATTTTTAGCAGTATGCATCATCGAGTTATAGTTACAATTTCTAAAATAATGTATAAACCAATTAAACATTTTCGGAATGTAATTCCATTTAAGAGCAAGTGGTCCGTAAGAACTAATTAACATTTTAGGTACATCATATAAAACGTCTGGACGATTAAATTGTAAAACTGCATAAGGTGAGAAATGACCAGCGTTTCCATAAGAGGCAGCTTTAAATTCACTTGATAGAGGATCGTGTCTGTCGAAAATTGTTACAGGTATTCCTTTTTTAATTAGTTGTAGTCCTGAGCAAACCCCTTGAATTCCCGATCCTACAATGCCAACTGATTTACATTTATAATTTTCCATTATGAAAATTATATTGCAATGTAATGAAAAATAGTAGTGCGGTAGATTAGGCGATTGCTTCTTTGTTAACTACGTCTGGTCTTTCTTCATTTTCAGGTGCTTCTTTTTTGTCTTTTTTCTTGAATAAGAAGTCTCCTGTTAATTTAGATTTTGAA
Source organism: uncultured Pelagibacteraceae bacterium (assembly GCA_902537845.1). Taxonomy (GTDB): domain Bacteria; phylum Pseudomonadota; class Alphaproteobacteria; order Pelagibacterales; family Pelagibacteraceae; genus Pelagilacustribacter. Next base: position 33,018 of record CACBDC010000001.1, on the reverse strand, counting down.
CTATTTGTTTTCTTAATATAACCATCAATATCCGCGCCATTTTCAGTTCGGAGATTGTTGCCGAACTCAATATCTCCTTTGACTGTGCCGGTAGCACCTATAACTATGTTTTGAGCAGAAACTTTTCCATCTAAATGACCATGTATCTCTACATCGTCAGCTTCGATTGTTCCAGTTATAGAACCAGTATCTCTTACGATAAGCTCTTTCGAGTAAACTGGACCTTTAACTAATCCAGCCACATCGATAGCTCCTGAACTATTGATTGTCCCCTCGATGCTTACAGTTTCACTTATAAGCGATCTTTCCGAGTCTTTAATCTTTATTTTTTTATCACCAAACATATAATTTTTCATAAACTAATCACTTATTTAATAATTATACAAGCCAATATTTAAGTTTTTTTTGATCATTTTAGGTTGAATTTAATTTACTGGAACATCTTTATAAATCTTACAAGACATTACAATTCCTAGTCCAAACATGATTGCCATCATTGAGGAGCCTCCATATGACATAATTGGTAATGGAGACCCAACAATAGGCAATAATCCTAGGACCATCATCATGTTAACTACTACATATGTAAAGAAAGCTGTGGCAAAACTATAACAATATAGCTTGCCAAAATTACTTCGAGTGATGTTTCCTATCTTAATAATTCTTGAAATTATTACAGCATATAAAAGGAGGATAAATAATGATCCGAAGAAACCAAATTCTTCTGAAAAAAGGGTGAATATGAAATCAGTATGTTTCTCTGGTAAATAGTCGAGGTAACTTTGAGAGCCATTAAGAAATCCTTTTCCAAATAACCCTCCTGAACCAATAGCAATTTTAGACTGTATTATTTGATATCCTGCACCTAATGGATCTCTCTCCGGGTTAAGAAAAGTTAATATTCTTGATTTTTGATAGGGTTTTAAAAATGAAACTGCCACTGGAAGTAAAGCGATTAAAGCAACTCCGGAATAAATAAAAAATTTTGCTCTAACCCCAGCTAACCAAGCTACAACTATTCCTCCTGCTGCAATTAATATAGATGTTCCTAGATCTGGTTGAGTTGCAACTAAAATTACAGGTCCGATAAGAACAGTGATTGGTAAAATTAAATATCTAAAACTATTTATGCTCTCTATTGAAATTCGATGATAATATTTTGCAAGAAATAAGATTAAACCAATTTTCATTAATTCAGAGGGTTGTAAATTCATAAAATAGAGATCCAACCATCTTTTAGATCCAGATGACGTTAAACCAAAATATTTAACTCCAAGGAGTAAAATAAATATTCCAATATAAATTAAATAACTTGTATCGTGCCATAATCTTATCTTAATAAAAGATACAACAAAAAACATTCCAAAAAATACAAAAAAACGTAAAATATGACTGTTCGTATGATACTTAAATTCTCCGCCATCAGTAGAATACATAGCAAACATACTAACTATTCCTAAAATTAAAATTGAAAATACAAGAATGTAATCAATTGATAAAATTTTATCTCTAAAATTCAATGAAGATTGAATTGATCTTGGTTTTAACATTAAACTGACTCTCCAATTAAATTATTTACTTTTCTTCTTAATTCGTGTCTTTCAAGAACTTTTTTGATTACTTTTTTTGCTATAGGTGCTGCGGCTTTACCGCCAGAGCCGCCATGCTCGACTAAAACACTAATTGCATATTGAGGGTCTTTATAGGGTGCAAATGCCACGAACAATGCATGATCTCTGTCTTTGTATGGTAAACTTTCTTGTTTAACCTCAGCTTCTCGCTGTGCCTCTGTAAATCTTTTAATCTGAGATGATCCAGTTTTTCCTGCAAAAGTAAATTTTGGATTTTCTAATCTGTGTCTATATGAAGTCCCCCCAGGTTCATTAGATGAGGAGAACATGGCGTCTTTTATCAAGTTTATGTGTTCTTGGTTTTTAAATAAAGGTTTTAAATTAAAATTTGATAATAATAATTCAGTTGGAAGAGGTTCATTTGGATTTTCGTTTTTATATTTCAAATATTTTCTAAGATTGTCATTTTTCTCATCAAATATTATTCTTGGTTTAATTTCAAAACCTCCATTAGCTATTTGAGCTGTCATTAAACATAATTGTAAAGGTGTGCTTTGAAAATATCCTTGGCCAATACCTGAGTGAAGAGTTTCACCTAAATACCAGTTTTGTCCAATAAATTTTTTCTTCCACTTGGTATTTGGAACTACTCCTGACCTTTCTTCAATAAAGTCATCTAAAACTTTCTTACCTAAACCGAATCTTTTTGCAGTTTCTGATAAACGATCAACACCGAGTTTTCTCGCGACTTCATAAAAATAAACGTCACAGGATCTTTGAATGCCCTTTCTTAGATTTACAATTCCATGTCCATCTTTCTCCCAACAGTGAAACTTTTCGCCGTAGAGTTCTATCTTTCCTTTACATCTAAAAGTGTCTAAAGGCCTTATAATTTTATTTTCTAAAGCGCTCAAAGCCACCAAAGTTTTAATTGTAGACCCAGGGGGATATAATCCTGACAAAGCTTTGTTAGCTAAAGGTTTCTTTTCATTTTTAATTAAACTATTCCAATAAATTTTATCTAGACCATGAACAAATGCATTAGGTTCAAATGTTGGAGACGAAACTAAAGATACTATATCTCCATTGTAGACATCCATCACACATACTGCCGCTGCTTTGTCTTTTAAAAGTTCATTAGTGAATTTTTGTACTTCATAATCTAATGTAGTTTTAAAACTTTTACCTGCCTGACCTTGGTCAATTTTAATTTCTCTAATTCTTTTACCATAAGCATTTACTTCATAACGCTGATAACCACGTTTACCAATTATCTTCTCATCTAATTTTCTCTCTAGACCTGTTTTTCCAATGGCCATACCTGGCACGGCTAGATCTTGAAGATATTCTTTTGTTTTCAAATCTTTAGCACTAATTTGAGATACATAGCCTAAAATATGAGCTGAAGAATTATCAGGATAAGTTCTTGCAACAGATACTATGGGTTCTACGCCCTCAAGTTCATGCAAAAATAAATTAATTCTTGAAAAATCAGACCAATCTAAATTTTCAGAAACTATTACTGGTTCCCAAGGTTTTTGTTTTTTTATAACTCTTTTTAAATAAGATACTTTTTTATCTGTGATATTTAAGATTGCTTTTAGTCTTACAAATAAATTATCAATATCTTTCGCATTTTCTGGAACTAAATGAACTTGATAAAGTGGCTCGTTTGATGCAATTTCTGTGTTGAAAAAATCTTTTATAATTCCTCTTTCAGGAGCCAATTTCCATTCTCTAAATCTATTTTTATCAGATAAAGACTTGTATTTTGTAGATTGATTGATTTGGAGAGATATAAGTCTACCTACTAGACCAACCATTACCACAGCTTTTGCAGCTGTAATTAAAAACATTCTTCTGCCTATAAGCTTTGATTTTATAACAGTATTACCTGAGCCTGGGCTAAGCATCTTGAGAACCTATAAAACTTAATTGATAAAGATGAAATAAAAACCAAAAAACTGGAAACAAAAACAAAGTAAAGAAAGTGTTGTAACCAATTTTTGAGTAAGAAATGGCGACATCGGAGAAATTATTTAATAGTGAAAAGAAAAGTAAATTAGCAAACAATAAAGCAATTAAGAAAGTAAACCAGTCAGATGCTATCGTCGTATTAACACTTTTGTTCCTTACATAATTGCCAACAAAACAAACAATTAAATAAGATAGTGAGCTTATACCTAAGGGAAACCCCATGACTACATCATTTATAAGTCCTGCAAAAAAGATATGTCCTGTTCCCATTAGATTTGGACGTTTAATAATCCAAAAATAAATAATAATAATTTGTAAATTTAAAGAAAAAACTTCAAATAATTTTTCAAGATTTGTATCAAGTTCACTTATTGATAAGTAATACAATAAGATTAATGGGCCAGATGCAAAAAATTTTTTTATGATATTTCCTTTTGCCATTAAAAAACTTCCTTAGTTGGTTTAATTAGATTTACTGTTACAAAAGACAATTGATTTGGATCAACGAATAGCTCGACTTCCCCATTATCTTTTGTTTTTCCAATTGGTGTACCTGCACTAAAAATTCCATCTTTTCCTGAAGCAAAAACCGTAACATCTTCAACAAACTGATAATTTTCCGGTAAATATGATAGTGTTGGTTTACGTGTTCCGCCTCCAGTCAATATCGCTTGGGTGCCTTTTTCGTCAAAAGTAACTGGAATTCTACTATTCAAATCATTAAGTAATAATACTCTTGATGATAAATAATTTGTCTCAACTATTCTCCCAATTAAATATTTATTTTGAGTAACTGGCATACCTTTTATAATGCCTTCTTTGCTTCCTTTATTAATGATTATTGATTTTAAAAATGGACTATTACGATCTACTAAAACTTTAGCTAGAACTATATTCGAAACGCTCTCAACATTTTCAGTATTTAAAACCTTTTTTAAATTTTTATTTTCATTAGATATATATTCTAAATTAAGATCAAGCGATTTATAACGCTCAATTACTTTTCTTAATTCTTCATTTTCTTTTTTTAAATTGAAATGGCTAGCAACACCTTGGTTTATTCCTGGGAACAATCTTGTTGGTGCTGAAGCTAGATAAGTTACTCTGTAGACAACATCGTTAATAAAACTTCTCGCTGTTTTAACTGCGGTGAAACCATAAATATCTAGAAAGAAAATTATTATTGCGACAATTATGAGTGAAAAAATTGAAAATTTTTGCGTTGCACCTCTTTGTAAAAGGGCTGAACGAAAAGCTATACCAAAATCATCTCTACTAACTGACATTTATTCATTAAAAATAAATTAATATTCTGACAACATAGTAGAAAACAACTCTTCGTTTTCTAGAGCTCTTCCAGTTCCAATTGCTACACATGATAAAGGATCATCAGCTATAGTAACAGGTAGACCAGTATCTTGAGAAATTAATTTATCTATATTTTTTAATAATGCACCGCCGCCTGTAAGCACTAACCCCATGTCAATCAAGTCAGCAGATAATTCTGGAGGAGTATTCTCTAAAGCTTCTTTGATGCCTCCTAAAATCTGATTTAAAATTGGCATGATTGCTTCACAAGCATCTTTTTCTGTTAATTCAATTTCTTTTGGTGTTCCTGATCTAATATCTCTTCCTTTCATTAAAAACGTATTACTAGAAGAAGGAATTGCTGTACCAATTTCTTTTTTTATTTTTTCTGCTGTAGAGTCTCCAATCATTAAGTTCATTTTTTTTCTCATGTAAGCTATAATTGATCCATCTAAAGCATCTCCTGCGACTCTAAGCGATTTCGAGTAGACCACTCCTCCTAAAGACATAACGGCAATTTCTGTAGTTCCACCTCCAATATCAACTACCATTGACCCTGTCGCTTCTGAAATAGGCAGTCCTGCCCCAATTGCAGCGGCAATTGGTTCTTCAATCAATTGAACTTTTCTAGCACCAGCTGCTAACGCTGAGTCCTGAATTGCTTTTCTCTCAACAGGAGTGGAACCAGTCGGTACACAAATTAAAATTCTAGGGTTTGCAAATGCATTCTTTTTGTGAACTTTTTTTATAAAGTGTTTAATCATTTCTTCTGTGACCACGAAATCTGCAATCACACCATCTTTTAAAGGTCTTATAGCTGAAATATTACCGGGAGTTCTACCTAACATTGTTTTTGCTTCGTCCCCTACAGCTAAAACAGATTTCCTTCCCCCGTCTTCAATAACAGCAACAACAGATGGTTCATTTAAAACGACTCCTTGCTCTTTTAAAACTACAAGAGTATTGGCTGTTCCCAAGTCAATAGCCATGTCTTGTGACCATAATGATGACAATCCTGATAAACCTTTAAACATATTTTCCTTTCTAGTTTTGAGCGCTCATAGTTTGATCTGGCGCAGTTTTTGTTCTTTTAATAATTAATTTATTTAATGCGCTCAAGTATGCATTTGCTGATGCGACTAATGTATCAGTGTCAGCTGCTTGTCCCACTGTTGTTTTGCCTTGTTCCTCTATTCTTACACTAACAGTAGCTTGAGCATCCGTTCCTTCAGTGACTGCATGAACATTATATAACAAAAGTTTAACATCATGAGGATAAAGTTTTTTAATACATTTAAATATTGCATCAACTGGACCGTCTCCTGTCTCAGATGCGCTTTTTACATCGCCATATACCTCTAATGTCATATCGGCTTTTTGAGGTTCACCAGTTCCAGCAAATACTTTTAAAGATTTTAATTTAATGGCATTGTCTTCTGTTACTAAGCTATCATCAATAATTGCAGCTATATCTTCATCATATACGTGTTTCTTTTTATCTGCTAAGATTTTAAATTTTCCAAAAGCTGTATCAATAATATCATCTGTAATATCTACGTAACCCATGTCTGATAATTTATCTCTAAAAGCATGCCGGCCAGAATGTTTTCCCATTACTAATGAAGTTTGTTTAACTCCTACGCTCTCAGGAGTCATAATTTCATAAGTGTTTCTATTTTTTAACATCCCATCTTGGTGAATTCCTGACTCATGAGCAAAAGCATTTTTTCCAACTATTGCTTTGTTAAATTGTACTGGAAAACCTGTAGCATTCGAAACGACTTTGGATGCTTTGCTTAAAAGTTTTGTATTAATATTTGTTGTGTAAGGCATTAAATCATGTCTTGTTCTCATTGCCATCACAACTTCTTCAAGAGCAGCATTTCCAGCTCTTTCACCTATTCCGTTAATTGTACATTCAATCTGTCTTGCTCCAGCCATAACTCCAGCTAATGAGTTTGCAACTGCTAAACCTAAATCATTATGACAATGTGTTGAGAGAATTGCTTTGTCTATGTTTGGAACTTTGTTTATTAAAGTTTCAATAATTTTTTTAAACTCTGATGGTACTGTATACCCAACTGTATCTGGAATATTTATAGTCTTTGCTCCACATTTAATTGCAAGTTCAACTGTTTTGCACATGTAATCCATGTCTGTTCTTGTTCCATCTTCACAAGACCATTCAACGTCATCAGTAAATTTTCTTGCATAAGTGACACTTTCTTTGATTGATTCTAAAACTTCATTAGGTGATTTATTTAATTTATGCTTCATATGAAGCGGGCTTGTAGAAATAAATGTGTGAATTCTGAAATTGTTTGCATGCCTTAATGCTTCATGACAAGCATCTATATCTTTTTTAGTTGCACGAGCTAATCCTGCAGGAATAGATTTTTTTAAAGTTTTACTTATTTCTGTTACAGCTTCAAAATCTCCTGGTGAAGCGATTGGAAAACCAGCTTCAATGACATCAACTCCTAGCTCATCAAACACTCTTGAAATTTGTAATTTTTCCTCTAAGCTCATTGATGCACCTGGTGATTGTTCGCCATCACGCATTGTAGTATCAAAAATTATTATTCTGTTTTTATCTGTCATAGCTAAATAATTATAAAAATTTATAGCAACTTATATTACAATCAAAGCTAGAATTTGCAAATAATTATGTAGTTTAACTCTGTTATTTAGACTCAGAATGGGTTAATTCTTATCTTTATCGACCAGCTTATTTTTGCCTATCCATGGCATCATAGCTCTTAGCTCTTTACCTACCTTCTCGATAGGATGTTTTGCAAGATCTTCTCTCATTTTTAGGAAGTTTTTTTGGCCTGATTTATGTTCATCCATCCATTGCTTGGTAAATTTCCCTGATTGTATATCCTTTAAAACTTCTCTCATCTTTTCTTTTGTTTTGCTGTCTACAACTCTTTTGCCTGAAACATACTCGCCATACTCCGCAGTATTCGAAATTGAATAATTCATATTTGCAATTCCACCTTCATAAATAAGATCAACAATCAATTTAACTTCATGAAGTGTTTCAAAGTAAGCCATTTCTGGGGGGTAGCCTGCCTCTGTGAGTGTTTCAAAACCATTTTTAATCAACTCAACTAGACCACCACATAAAACTGTTTGCTCACCAAACAAATCTGTTTCACACTCATCTTTGAAAGTTGTCTCAATAATACCAGCTTTGCCACCTCCCACCGCTGAAGCATATGAGAGAGCTAAATCTTTTGCTTTTCCGGAACTGTCTTTATGCACGGCCATTAAACAAGGAACTCCTCCACCTTTCTGATATTCGCTTCTAACAGTATGACCTGGTCCTTTTGGAGCTACCATAAAAACATCAAGATCTTTCCTTGCATTAATTAAATCAAAATGAATATTTAATCCGTGAGCAAAAGCTAAACTTGTTCCCTCTTTCATTCTTTGTTCAATATGATTTTTGTAAATTTCTGATTGAAGTTCATCTGGAGTCAACATCATAACTACATCTGCCCATGCAGCTGCATCAGAAAGAGACATCACTTTTAATCCAGCGCTCTCAGCTTTTTTTATACTTGAAGATCCCTCTCTCAAAGCTACTACGACTTCTTTTACTCCGCTATCTTTTAAATTTAATGCATGAGCATGACCTTGGCTTCCATAGCCGAAAATAGCTACCTTTTTATTTTTTATAAGATCTTTATTAGTGTCTTTATCGTAATAAGTTTTCATATTAATTAAATATTTTTGGTCCCTTAGTCATAGCTACAGCTCCTGTTCTAGAAGTGCTTATAAGGCCTAAACTTTTTAAATCAAGGGCTAATTTATCAATCTCAGCTCTCAACGCAGTAACTTGTATAACAACAGATTTGTTTGTTTTATCAAGCACCACAGGATTAAATTTCTTACAAATTTTTTTAACTTTTTCAATCTTTTTTGAGTTTCCTAAAATTTTGAATAAAGCTAATTCTCTAAATAAAATATCTTTTTCTCCTCTTTTAAAGTCAGCTACTTTATGGACTGGTACGAGTTTTTTTAGTTGCAAATTTATTTGTTCAATCACTTGAGGCGTACCTTCAGTGACTATCGTAATTCTTGATATATGTTTTTTTTTATCTACTTCGGCAACTGCTAAAGACTCAATATTATAGCCTCTGCCAGAAAAAAGCCCTGCGATCCTTGCGAGAACACCTGCTTCATTATCAACCCACACTACAATTATATGTCTTTCAATTTTTCCAATTTTTCCGGGAACGCTATAAGCAGATTTAGACTTTGCCATTAAACTAAAATTTTCCCTTCATCGGAAATTTCTTCTTCTTCTTCGGGACCTAATAACATTTGATTGTGTGGCTTACCTGAAGGTATCATTGGAAAACAGTTTTCTGCTTTGTCTACTACACAATCAAATATTACTGGTTTATCAATATTTATCATTTCTTTTATTTTTTCATCAAGTTCATCAGGTGTTTTTGCTCTGATACCAACGCAACCGTAAGACTCTGCTAGTTTTACAAAGTCCGGTAACGCCGCTGTATAACTTTCAGAATAATTTTTTTCATGTAGAAGCTCTTGCCATTGTCTAACCATGCCCATGTACTCATTATTTAAAATAAATATTTTTATTGGTAATCTGTATTGAACCGCAGTAGACATTTCTTGCATTGTCATTAGGACAGATGCCTCACCAGCAATATCAACAACTAATTTTCCAGGATTTGCTATTTGAACACCGATAGCTGCCGGGAGTCCATAACCCATTGTACCAAGACCTCCAGACGTCATCCATCTATTGGGTTTATTAAATTTGTAATGTTGAGCCGCCCACATTTGATGTTGACCAACTTCAGTAGTGATAAAAGTATCTTGAGTTTTTGTTAACTCATATAATCTTTGTACTGCGTGTTGAGGTTTTATAATCTTATCACTATTAATAAAGTTCAATGACTTTTTTTCTCTCCATTTTTCAATTTGTTCCCACCATTTTGATGTTTTTTGTTTATTAGAATTTACAAAGTTTTTATTTTTTTCCTTAAACCTTTTTATTAATGATTTTAAAAGTTCTGTTACATCACTAACAATAGCTAAATCTACTTTTATATTTTTTCCAATAGATGATGGATCAATATCAACATGAATTTTTTTTGACCTTGGTGAAAATTCATCAACCTTACCAGTAATCCTATCGTCAAACCTTGCGCCAATATTTATCATTAAGTCACAATCATGCATCGCATTATTTGCTTCATAAGTTCCGTGCATTCCAAGCATACCTAAAAATTGTGGATCATCTCCAGGATAAGCTCCTAATCCTTGCAAAGTTGAAGTAATTGGAAAACCTGTTAGCGAAACTAATTCCCTTAAATATTTGCTTGCTTCTGGTCCTGAGTTTATTACTCCTCCGCCTGTGTAAAATATAGGCTTCGATGATTTTTTTATCAGATCAATAAATTTATCTAATTCTGTGTTAGGTATTTTACGTGCAGCTTTTCCATTTAGTTTCTTTTTAAGTGTATTCTTAAAAAATTTATACTTACCTTTTTTAAATTGTATATCTTTTGGAATATCTACTAAAACTGGTCCAGGTCTTCCTGTCGTTGCTACTTCGAATGCCAAATGTAAAACTCTTGAAAGATCATTTACGTCTTTCACTAACCAATTATGTTTTGTACACGGTCTAGTTATACCTGTAGTGTCGCACTCTTGAAATGCATCAGTTCCAATTAGGTGTGTTGGCACTTGTCCTGAGATACAAACAAGAGGAACTGAGTCCATGTAAGCATCTGTAAGTGCTGTTACAGCATTAGTTGCTCCTGGCCCAGATGTAACTAATAAAACTCCAGGCTTACCGCTTGATCTTGCATATCCTTCAGCTGAGTGACCTGCGCCTTGTTCGTGTCTTGCTAAAATATGTTTGATTGATTTATGATTTTTTAATTCATCGTAAATTGGTAATACTGCGCCTCCAGGATAACCAAAAATATATTCTACTTTTTGATCCTCTAGCGCTTTAAAAACAATTTCTGCTCCACTTAATAATTTTGGCATTCATACAATCTAGCCTAGAAATGGATTGCGTCAAGTTTTAGCTCGCCACTTTTAATGTTTTTTTTAGAAGAATGGAGAAATTTTTCGAATAAATCTTGTTCCAATTCTTCATATGCCCCCTAGCCCAAGTATTTTGTCTTTTAGCGTACTGCCTTGTTTTAATGTTAATTAGTTCTATACATTGTTCTAATGTAATTGTGCCTTTCATATATTGATTGATTTCTTGAACACCAATGAGTTTATTAGCGGATAAGCTTTTTTTAATCTTAAGAGAATTAAATTTTTTTACCTCTGCTATGCAATTTTTTTTAAACATGGACTGAGTTCTTTTTGAAATTTTTAAAAGGAGCTCCTCTCTAGATATATTTATATAAATTTTTTTAACATTAAAATCTAAGAAATCAGATTTAGTTTCAACTATCCAATCAAATAATGACTTCTTTGTTTTAATTTTAACTTCATAGGCTCTTTGTAATCTTTGAGAGTCTGTTGGTAAAATTTTATTTTTTACTTTAGGATCAAGAACTAAAAGTTTTTCAAAAAAATTTTTTGAACCAAGTTTTCTATATAAAGCTCTAACTTTATTTCTTGTTTTGAGATCAATATCTGGAATTTTACTTATTCCTTTAGTAATTGTATTAAAATATAGACCAGTGCCACCAACAACAATAGGGATTTTTTTCTTCTTCAAACAAAGATTAATTTTTTTTTTTACTTCTTTTAGCCAATTCCCAGCTGAGAAGTATTTCTTTACAGAAATTATACCGTACAAATGATGTTTGATTTTTTGAATGTCACTTATAGAAGGTCTTGAGGATAAGATTTTAAACTCTTTATAAATCTGCATACTATCTGCATTAATTACTTCTCCATTAATTTTTTTTGCTAAATGTAAAGCTAGTTTTGATTTTCCTGAGGCTGTGGGTCCGGCTAAGAGAATAATTTTTTTTGACAAACTAATTTATTTTAACACCTAAATAACGTCTTCGATTTTCTTTGTTAATTATTGTTAATAATAATGTTTTCTCACCTTTCTTAAAGATGTCTTCAACCTTTCTTTTAAGATCGGAAGAATTTTTTACAGAAGTTTTTTGAACTTCGATAATAATGTCATTAACACTTAATAAATTATACAAAGGGCTACGATTTGAAATATCAGTAATTATAACTCCTGTAGTTTTTTTATTTAAATTTCTTGAAGAAATATCTTCATTTGTAATTTCTCTTACTGCTATTTTTAAACTCTCAATATCAATATCTTTTTTTACTTTTTGAGGTTTCGTTTCCTTAAATTCTTCAGAGGTTTCAAGCCTACCAAGAATTAATCTTTTAGAAATTAACTTTTTATTTCTCCAAATTTTAAGTTCAACACTTTTGCCCACTTCAGTACTAGCTACAACATTTGGAAGTTTTTTCATTGTGCTAATTCTTTTGCCATCAAATTCTAAAATAATATCTCCTGCTTTAATTCCTGCTTTATCAGCAGGGCTATTTTTACCAACACTTGCAACTAATGCACCTTCAGGTTTTTTTAATTTCTCAACTTCAGCAATCTCTTTGCTTACCTCTTGTATTCTAACACCCAACCAACCCCTTTTTGTTTCTCCAAACTTAATTAACTGATCAATGACATTTGAAGCAGCATTAGCTGGAATAGCAAAACCAATACCAATCGAACCTGACTGTCCTGGAGCTATTATCGCAGTATTAATTCCGATCACTTCACCTTTTAAATTAAATAAAGGTCCGCCTGAGTTTCCTTGGTTAATTGATGCGTCTGTTTGAATAAAATCTTCATATCGTGTTAATCCAATCTGTCTATTTCTAGCGGAAATAATTCCTGATGTTACAGTGCCGCCCAAACCAAAAGGGTTTCCAATCGCAACAACCCAATCACCTACTCTCGCTTTACTAGAGTCACCAAAAAGCACTGGTTTAAACTTATCTTTTGTTTTCATTTTAATTACTGCAATATCCATATATGGATCAGCTCCAATAACTTTTGCTTCATATTCTTTTTCACCGACTCTAACCAGGATATCCTCTGCATTAGCAACAACGTGATTATTAGTAATAACAATTCCGTCTTCATCTATTACAAAGCCAGAACCAAGAGATGCAGCTTTTCTTTCTGTTGGCCTTTCAAAATCTTTAAACATTTCTCCAAATGGCGATCCTGGAGGAAATTGAAAAGGGAACTGATTTGTTGTTGTTTTTACTGTTTGCGTTGTAGAAATATTTACTACAGAGGGCATTAACTTTTCTGCTAAGTCAGCAAAAGACTCGGGAACAGGCTTAGCATTAGCCAAAGAAAAATTTAGAATAACTAATAAAAATAATATTTTTTTTAAAGAATTCATCTAACTTTTAATATACCAAATTATTATAAACCCTATAATTAAAAAAACTGTACCCAGTGATCTTAATTTACTTTCAGGTGTGTTCTTAATAAATTCTATCATACTTTTAATTCTTGACGGGAAAATGGCTAAAAGCAGACCTTCTAGAAAAAGTATTAAGCCTATTGCAATTACAAACTCTTTCACAATGATAATTTGTATTTATTTTTTAAGAGCAGGTTTTACGGATTTACCAAAGAATTTAAAAAATTCACTATCGGGCGATAATACAAGCGATGTTTCTCCTCCAATTAATGCTTTTTCATATGCTTGCATAGCTCTATAGAAAGCAAAGAACTGAGGATCTCTTCCAAAAGCATTTGCAAATATTTTGTTTCTTTCTCCATCACCTTCACCTTTCATGATTTCTGATTTTTTATTTGCCTGCGCTAAAATTACAGTTACATCTTTATCTGCTGTGGATCGTATTTTTTGCGCAATCTCAGCACCTTGAGCTCTAAATTCTTTAGCTTCCCTCTCCCTCTCAGTTTGCATCCTTTTATAGATTGCTTCACTGTTAGCTGGAGGCAAATCTGCTCTCTTAATTCTTACATCAACAATAGTAATTCCAAAATTCTTTGCCTCCTCATTTACTTGAGACTGAATGATTTGCATTTGTCTAGCTCTATCTGTTGACAATAAAGTTGCTAGTTCTTGTGTACCTAAAACACCTCTTATTCTTGAATTTATAATCGTAGATAATCTTGATCTTGCAACCCTTTCATTGCCTACTGAAATATAAAACTTTAGAGGATCAACTATTTTAAATCTCGCGAATGCGTCAACTATTAATCTTTTTTGATCGGCTGCAATTACTTCCTCAGGATCATTATCTAAATTTAAAATTCTTTTATCTAAGTAAACTACGTTTTGAATAAATGGTAATTTAAAGTTTAGCCCTGCTTTAGTTACGATTTTCTTTGGATCACCAAACTGAAGAACAATAGCTTGACTTATTTCTTGTACGATAAACAAAGATTGGAAAGCAGTAACTGCAATAATAATAATTGTTGGAACTATAAATTTAACTCCTTTCATTAATTATTACCTCCTGATTTTTTTAGTTCTGGAAGCGGTAAATAAGGAACAACACCTGAACCTGATTCTTTATCTATAATTACTTTATCTATATCCGCTAAAACTTTTTCCATAGTTTCAAGATACATTCTTTCCTGCGTTACTTGTTTTGCATCTTTATATTCATTATAAATTGCTAAAAACCTGCTCGCCTCACCCTCAGCTTTTGCAACTACTTCTTTTTTATAAGCTTCTGCTTGTTGTAAAACTTGTTCTGCTTCCCCTCGTGCTCTCGGAATTACATCATTAGCATATGCTTCAGCTTCGTTTTTAGATCTTTCTCTATCTGCTCTTGCTGCTTGTACATCTCTAAAAGCATCTATGACTTGTTCTGGTGGATCGGCTTGTTGAGTTTGAACTTGGGTCACTTGTATTCCTGAACCATACTCATCTAAAATTTGTTGAGTAATTTCTTGAACTTCAATTTCTATTCCGGATCTTCCTTCAGTTAAAATACTTTGAATTCTATTTTTAGCTATAACTTCTCTCATAGCTGTTTCTGAGGCAGCTTTTACTGTTTCCACTGGACTTTGGATATTAAATAAAAATTTTTGTGCATCTTTAATCACCCAGAATACCGAATAGTTTATATCGACTATATTTTCATCTCCAGTTAACATCAAACTTTCTTCTGGAACATTTCCAACTCCAGAAGATCTTCCTGTGTCGCTCGCTGGTCTGAAACCGACATCAACTCGATTTACTTTTGTAACCTTAGGAGTAAGGACTCTCTCAAAAGGTGTTGGAAAATGATAATGCAATCCTGGCTGAGTAGTATGTACATATTTACCAAATCTTAAAACTACTCCTTGTTCATCTGGTAAGACTCTGTAAAGACCGCTTGCAACATATAATAAAGCTAAAATTAATAGACCAATTAATATTGGGCGCGACCCGCCAGATTTTCCTCCAGAAAATTTGTTTATTGTTTTTTGAAAATTTTTAATTATATCGTCAAGATTTGGTGGATCTTGTCTTGAACCTGAGCCATTTCCACCTGGCATACGTCCGCCACCGCCTGGAGGAGGTGACCCCCAAGGAGATTGGTTTTTTAATATCTTGTCTTTGAAACTCATGACACTTTATATAGTGACTTTTGCTTCAAAAACAAGTTATGTAAGAGCGTTATTATGTCTAAATTGATTAATATTATAAAAAGATGAGCCAAAAACCGCCTCCAAAACAATTTGTTAAAACTCCAATTAATGGAACAAAGTCTGTTATCTTAGTTTCTAGCGCTAAAGGTGGTGTAGGAAAATCTACTGTTGCAGTTAATCTCGCTTTCGCTCTTCAAAATTTAGGACTTAAAATTGGAATACTTGATGCTGACGTTTATGGTCCGTCACTTCCAAAATTAATTAACTTAAATGAAAAACCGAAAAGTGAAGATGGTAAAGCAATGATACCTTTAGAAAAATATCAGGCGCAATGTATGTCTATGGGTTTTTTAGTTGATGAACAAACTCCAATGATTTGGCGAGGGCCTATGGTTATTAGTGCAATTAAAACAATGACTCAGAATGTTTTATGGAAAGACAGAGACATAATTATAGTTGATATGCCACCAGGTACAGGTGACACACAATTAACTTTTGCACAACAAGTTAAAGTCGATGGAGCAGTGATTGTATCAACTCCACAAGATTTAGCTTTGTTAGATGTAAAAAGAGGAATTCAAATGTTTGATAAAACTGGAGTTAAAATTTTAGGACTTATAGATAATATGAGCTACTTCAGAGGAGATGATGGTAAAGAATATAAAATTTTTGGTGAAAGTAGAGTAGAAAAAACTGCAAAAGAATTTAATAAAGAATTCTTAGGTAGCTTACCTATTCATCAAGATCTAAGATCTTCAGCTGATAAAGGTGAGCCTTTAACGCATTCTAATCCCGATCATGAAGTTTCAAAATTGTTTAAAAACATAGCTGAAAAAATTAAACAATCTTTTCATTAAAGTTAAATGAGGTCATTAGTTCATTCCATTCTCGTTTAGATAAACCTGAACTTTCATAAGTTACCTCTTCTCCTTTAACCATTTGCTGAATTACTTTTTTGCCTTTTGCTGAAATGTGCACTGCGCCTACTCTATAATCTAAGAAAGCTGCGTGAGTTATTGGCACCCATTTTTTAACAGTATCTAACATTGTTTCAGCGTAAACTCTTATTTCATATTGGGCATGGCTATCTGCTCTTAAAAATAAGAAGTTTAATAAATTTAATAAATCTGTTTTCCAGTACCACTGCGTATACGAGTTTAAAGTTAAATTCATTCTGGCAAGCTCTCTTGCTAAACCAGTTTTTCCTTCATGTATTGTTGATCCATCATATCTTTCATTAAGCATTTTTTCATAGTTATCGTAAGTTCGTGTAGCATCATCTTTTAGAATTTTTAGAACTTCATCGGCTTGTTCTCCTGTAATCAAATCACCTCTTCCTTGTCTATTAGAAGTTGATTGTGCTGATAACTGATCTTTAGTCGGAATATAAAACTCTTTATCTAAAATAGAATATCTTGCTGAGTACTCATTAACGTTTGCTGTTCTATGTCTAATCCATTGACGAGCTATGAATATTGGAAGCTTAACATGATATTTAATTTCACACATTTCAAATGGTGTTGAATGCCAGTGTCTCATTAAATACTTTATTAAACCTTCGTCAGTTGAAACTTTTTTTGTTCCTTTACCGTAAGAAACTCTAGCTGACTGAACTATAGAACTATCATCCCCCATATAATCAACTACTCTGACAAAACCATGATCTAAAACTGGTAAGGCCTCATAAAGAATTTTTTCTAATTCCGCTGAAGTAACTCTTTTTGTATTGTTTTTTTGAGATTGTTGATCTGCAATTTCTTGCTTTTGTTCTGGTGTAAGTTTCATTTTGAAATAATTTATTGAATCTCTGTAAAAGAGTTTTATATTAATAGTGTTGGTTTTCCAACTATGACGATAAACGAATTTCGTAATAAACATTACGGACGTGGGGGCAGTACCCACCACCTCCACCATTTACAACTTATGGGGGTGAATCAGGATCGACGGATGTCTAAAGGCTATTCTTTCGTACGAGATGGTTCCGACGTAACGGGCTAATTTATAATTGCAAATCAAAAATTTGCACTTGCAGCTTAATTAACTTTGTTAATTAAGTAACGGGGTCCGGGGCACCTGGCAACAGAACGCTCTAGGAGTGGTACAATTCGTTGTACCACTTCACTTTTCAAAAAATATTTTACTATGTACCGACTATGTACCTGACTATGTACCTAGACTAAAAAATTTAGAACATTTTAAGTAATCTCTTTAATTTAAAATAACTGATTTAGAAGACGCTGGAGAGGTCTAAAAAATTTTGTGAGTAAATGTACTCAAAAGACTAACTACTTAAAAATACACACATCTATGACTAATGAACAATTAGAATATATGTGAAGTTATGTGAAGAAATGAAGATTAGATATGACAGATAGAAGTTTTACGCTAATCGTCATATTTTTTTCGTAAGTCAAAAACTTAATACTTATAAATATTTAAAGATAAGTACATTTTTAGAAATAGTTAAAAATGACATATGTTGAGTTGATTAAAGAGAACAATATATCGGTTCAACAAAATTTACATATCAAGTTTTATAGGACAATAACGACTATACGAAACAATGTAAAAGTTGTGGTTTCGTAATTCAAATTGAGATTGGTACGACAATCAAATTTTTTTATAATGATAGTGAGATAAGCAGTTAAGGTCTCACTTTAATAAAATAAAACTGAAAGAGTAAAGTAGAGATTATTTAATCAGTTTCTACTAATACAAGTACCGTTGTATGAAGTTGATGTAAAACTTAAATTCGGACAACCCGAGTAATCTTACGAGAGTAAGTTTTCAGATTAAAGACACTCAAAGGCGTCAGCGTCAGATGTGTAATATTTCACCTATTTCGGATAGGTGAAGTACATCTAAAAACATCTCGTCAGAATATATTTCTAATGAGTTTCAACAATAGGTACGAAACGAAGTTTCGTTTGACGAAGTCAAACTACTTAAGATGAGGAGAGAAAAATGGGGGCGATGAGAATGAGCGACTTCTATCTGGCGGAAGTTTTAAGATTAAGTGAATGGGTTATAAAAAATACTAACTCAAATCATAGTCAGAATTTAAGAGCGAAAAGATTAACAAAACGAGTTATGAAATTTATTGAACAAACAGGACACAATCAATCAGTTATGACACACATAAATGAGGACAGAAACAGAGCGAGGTTATTTGATGACGAATGATGAGAAAATAAAAACTAATAAAGAACTAGCACAAGAAATTGTAAAGGCGTGGAACAATAAATTAGATGATGAAACACAAGAAGAATTTGAAGACAGATTAAAAGATAAAGACGAAAAGGAATAAATATAAGTATGAACTCACAAAAAATAAAACAATTACTACAACAAGTTAAAAGAGAAAAGTCATCTGAAAAAAGACAACTTCAGATTATTCAAATTTTAGAATTGATTGTTGAAACACTATAAGGAAAAACAATGACAGATTTAATAAGAATGTCGGCAGAACAGATGAGAAGAAAAGGTATTGAGAACGCTGAAGCGAAACGACAAAGAGAAAAAGAATATAATATGAAAATTGAACAAATGTCTAAACACAATGTTGGTGGTTTATATGACATAAGAGCGATAGCGAAATCAAAACAATTTAAAGAACAACAAAATCACTACAATGTGGAACAAGCGAGAAGTGAGTTAGAGGATTTACTACAGGCAAATCGTCTTTACAAATTTACAGATATTACGAGTGATTTTATTAAAAAGATTTCTGGTAGAGATGGCGATAGTTATACTATCAGAGAAACTGGAAAGTTTATTTCAGATTTAGTTAATGAAATTAAACTGAAGTACGAAGTAAAAGAATAACAAGATACTGACAACATATTAGGTTCAGATAAAAACATTTAAACGAAAAGGAAATCTCCATATGAATTGGTCAGTACAATCAGAAAAAATAAAAAAAGAAGAAGTGGAAAAAGTAAGAGTAAATTATTTAATCAATAAAAGTTTATCAAAACAATTTAAAGATTTGTGTAATAGAAAAGGTTGGATAATGTCGGCAGTTATTGAACACTCTATTAAACGACAACTCGGTATTTGATAAATAGTAATATGTTTTAAGTATTTTGTTATTAAGAGTGGTGGTCGCTTTCGCCACCACTCTACTTCTTTAACTTTCTAAAATATATTCAATCACAACATAACTACGATACTTTCCAGAATGGACAAAAGTCTTATCATAGACAATTCTGTAATTGTTTAGATTAGTTTCAAATATTTGATTAGTTTCGTTAGATGTATATTCTCTAACAATACCATTCTTTGTATCTTCTTTAATTTTTTGATTTTCAGATTTAATTAAAGAATTAGATAAACTATCACTTACGAGGATTTTGGCATTTAACAAACTTTTTGATTTAGATAGTTCAAAATCCTTTGAAGTCGCTGTTCCACAACCATAAATCTTTTTAGAAGTAGATTTAAATTGAGAACAAACACTTTCATTTACCTTTAAAAACTCACTCATATTTGAGATTGTAGTTTTCTTTTTGGCGTAATTAGTTTGAGAACAACCAACTAACATTACACCAACTAATAAAACTAATATTGATTTCATTTTTACCTCCTTTCTAAATGTTTTCTAAAATCGCCATTACTACAAAGATGACTGAATTTTCGTATTCAGGTGAAGTAAGGAAAGTTTTAAGAAAATTTTGTTTGTTTAGATTTTCAGTTTCAGTACAAGTTTTGTACTCAATAACTTTAACTATTTTTCCATTTTCTTTAACTTGTTCTGTTCTGTAAGTACAATGGTCTTCATTGGCGATTACTGAAGTAGTAAAAAGAATAAAGAATACAATTTTTCTAATCATAAACTTGTCTTTCTAACTTCAGTAATTGTTGTTGAAGATTTTGACTGACTACTTTTAATAATAAAATTACAGCGAAGTCAGTTTCAGATTTGATGATTTCTTCTCTACACTTTTTATTACACTCGGAAGAAAACATATGTACGAGTGTATTCTCAAAGTATTGAGAAGATTTTCCAAACGCTACCGTTGTTGTAAGAATACAGAAAACAATAAATGTAATTTTAATTAACTTAAACATCACACATATTTGGTTGAAGTTCTGTATTACAAATGTTGTGAATTAACACACTATCATTTGGTGGAATCGTATTCTCTCTTTTAAGAATATTGAAAACCCAAGATTGAGGAAATTTCTTACGAGTAGATTTGGTCACTACTTCAGAAATCTTTTTATATGACTTACCTTTCTTCCTTAAAATCTTCATCAATCTAATAATTGATTGTTCTTTCTCACAAGGAACTAGATAACCATTGTCATCTACATCATAACCAAATTTAGGTCTAAATCCTCCAGTGTATTTGTTTTCTTTAATCATACGCTGTTTAGTCGCTTTTGATTTTTCACTAACTTGTTTGGCGTAAAATTCAGCGAATACAGATAGAAGTTTAAAGAACACACTACCCATAGCATCTGTACCTGTCACCTCACTTCCAATATCTACAAAGTGAAGACTAACTTTTTGTTTTTTAAATTTTTCAACAAGAGTTAGTAAGTTTAATGTGTTTCTACTAAATCTATCTAAATGAGAACAAATTATATGGTCACCTTTTTTTAAAAGACTTAACAACTCACTACCTTTCTCACGCCTCTCAAAATTTGTCGTTCCAGATACTTGTTCTGTTATTTCAACATCAATCTTTAAATCTTTGATGTTGGCGTATGATTTACACTTTGATAATTGAGTTTCTATTGAACTTCCTTTTTCAAAACTCTCACTATCACTATTTCTTCCATAGAAATAAACGGTCATTTTAACTCCTTTCGTTTTGTTCTAACCGAGAACTTGATTAGAATACGCTAACAGGAAACCGACGGTAATCAACCATTTCACAAATAAAAACCATTCTTATTTGTCATATCACACATAGGATTGTTGATTATTTGTCATTTTGAGAGTAGGTTTCTCTATAATTGTTATGGCGAGAACTGATATTTTCAAAAGAATTAAAAACGACAAACTTATTGAAAGTCGTATTCAGAAATACAGATTACATTATGATTATTTGAAGACTTGTTTGGAATTTCCTAACGATTTTAAAGTAGATAAGTCAAAATACACTCATTGGAAACTCAATCTAGTATCAAAATACAAATTTAATCAATGGTGGTCTAAAATCGGAAGTAGTTTATTTGAAAAAGAGATTGAACAAGTAAAAGAAGTAAGAACAGCAAGACAATCAAACACTTCAACCTTTATAGAAATACCTAATGATACACCTACTGAATACGCTATTGAGAAAATAAGAGATATTTTACAAACAAAAACATCTACTAAAACAAATGAACGATTAAGACCTTTAGAATTACAGATTTACCTAGAAACATTTAAATTAAGAAAACAAAATAAACGATTATTAGAGGTCGCTAAATTGTTAAGAGAGAAAAGATTGAAGATTATGAAAACTCACAAAAGCAGAGCATTGATGAAAGATGAAAGAACGGTCAAATTTTTAGATAGAAAAACAATGGACTACTATGTAATTCAAAGAATTATATTAAGATATAATCTTCACGCTAAAAGAATACTAGAAAATGTTTCTAAAGGTATTTTTCCTGGTCAATACACTTCATAACTAAAATTAGATAGGACAAATAAGAGGTCACCTTATCTGTGTCAGGTATTTTCAAGTTTGTTTCTGATAGTATGTACTCATAGTTAATTAAACACAGAAAGGAAAAATAACTATGAAAATTGAAAAGTTAATGAAAAGAAAAAGAGATGATAAAGTACATAATTGTGATTTAATATTTTTCACAAGATTTAATATCTCTGGCGATTACTTCAAACTCAATAAGAAAGTTATTGAATGTAATTTACAATTAGAAAAATATATCCAAAATCCATTACCAAGATACTCTAAACACAACGATAGAGTTAGTTGTTTAATCACACACAGAATTAACAACTTTAATTTAAGAGGTTGGAAACGAGATAATACAGATGATAGTTATTCATTTGAAGGTGTGGCGAAAGATTGTGTTGGACTTGTTAAAGATACAATTTGGAAAGATAAATTTGAATATTCATTATTACCAATAAGTTCTGAAACTAATAATCCAATTCAATTTAAGAAACAAATAGATGTGTTTTTTAAACTACAAGAACTTAACAACAATCCAGAAAGCGAAATAGTTAATATTTTCTTAACTTACGCTACAGAAATAATACAAGATGTTATTATTGTTGATAAAAGTTTTCATATTGAAAATGAAAAACAAACATACAATTGGGGAAATCCACAAAGAGTTAAAGAAACTCTCTTAAATTTTCACGCTGGTTTAGACGAAACTCAAACTAATAAATTTGTGAGTTATATGAGTTTTGATAAAATTGATGATGAATTTAAGATTACTGAAGCATTCTCTGAAAAAGAAAAAGAATATTCAAAACTTGAGGATATTCACATCAACTTCAATCTTTCTAAAGATATTGAACTTTCTTTAACATCAGAACTAGATGAAACTAAAGAAGACTTAATAGAAAGAGCGAAACAAATTGTTGTTAAACATCTTTCAAGTACATTTATGAGAGAAGACTTCAGTAAAGACAATCTTTCAGTTGTAAATTCAAATCTAATTTCAGGAGGTAAGTAATGAGTAAAGAATACGAATATAAAAATTGGTTTGGCGCTGAACATATACAAGACATTGTTGAAGAAGAAACAGGTCGTACATTATCAGAATGTGAAAACACAATTGACTTAAGAAAAGGTGAATGGGAAGAAACACCGATAATTCTTATGAACGCTATCGGTTTTTTATCTGACTATTATGACAATGATAGTGAAGATGATGACGAAACAATTGACGATAGAAGACCAATGATGAAACAAACAATTCAGAAACTATCTCGTATGTTTCAGAATGAATACTTACAACAACTTTTTAGAGAGAAAGAAAAGTTTAGTGGTTCAATCAATTAAATCTATGAAGACTTACACTATGAAACAAACAAAAGAAAGGCAGACTAAATTATGAGACCAATGAGATTAGTTGTACAAAAAAAAGAAAGTTATCTAACAGAAAAAGAACGAACTTTATCAGAACTTAAAAATTGTATGATTCCAATTGTTAGAAAAGAAATAAAGAAAATCAAAAAAGGTAAAAAGACAACAGCACGATTGAGAAAGATTAAATCAACAATCAATTGGTGGCAGAGAAGAATTGATAAAATCAGAAAAACTGAAGACAAACAGATGAATAGTTTAGAAAGATTCCTACTCAAACAAGGTATTAAGATTGATTATGTTTAATATCCATCTACCATAATTTGAAAAAGAAATAATAGAATGCCGAAGATAGAAAAACAAAAACAACTCAAAAGAATACCAGCGAAAATTTACAAGTACGAAAAGAAAAGTAAATTTTACTATGTAAGATTTTGGGTTTGTAAAGGATACAACAACAATGGTTGTCATACTCAATCACTAAAAGTTTCTGAAGAAAGACAAGCAGAAAAAGAAGCGATTAAAGTATTTAAGAATTTTGATTTCAAATCAGAAATTGAGAAGAATAAAAATAAAATCAAAAAAGTTGAGAGAAGTTATTACAAAGATATAGCATTACCTTATTTCAAAAGTAGAGAACTTGTAAATCCTCAAAGAAATAAAAAAGAACAAGGTCAATTCAATAATGAGATGAAAACTATTTTAGAAAGAATTGATTATACAAATCCATCTGAAGTTGATGACGCTATTACAGAAATATTTTACAACTTAAATGAACAAGGCAAAGCAGTAGCGACACAAAGAAATTATAAAATCATTTTAAGTAATCAAATGAATAAAGCATTAAAGAATAACAAAGTACCATTTGACCAAGTACCAGAATTTCCTAGATTAACAGGCAAAGGTATTAAGAGAGTTGGTTATCAACCTAAAGAAAGAAAACAAATTAGAAATAGATTTAAAGATGAATGGCGAATTACTGAAGATAATTTTTATGACGAAACAGCAGACTACTTATCTACTTGTGATAGTAGTAGTGGCGCTAGACCTGGTTTAGAACTTTTAAGAGTAAGAAGAAATCATATTGGTTTTATAAACGACCCACACAGCGATAAACCTGTAATTAAAATGAGATTATTACAAACTAAAAAACAAGAACATACATTTACATTAGCAGATTGGTGGCGAGATGATGTTTATCCTAGAATTATAAACAGACACCAAAATTGTAATGAACTTGATTACTTGTTTTTTCCTAAAGTAGAAAATAGAGAAAAGTTATTTGAAAGAATAAGAAAGAACTTTGTAAGATTATCTAATGAATTAGGTTTGTATGAGTTAGAAGACGGCAGAAAAAGACCAATCTATGTTTATAGACACTCATTTATTACTGGTAGAAGAAAGAAAGGTGTAGATACTAATGTTCTGGCACTTCACTCTAATAATAGTCCTCAAATGATTAACCAACATTATTCAGTATTGTCAGATGACCATTTATTAGAAATTCACAATCAAGTATTTCCTGAAAGAAAGAAATCTACTAAAAATTTAAAAGTGATTACAAAGAAATGACCAAAAGACTATGTACCTTACTATGTACCTATTCAAAAAGTGTTATATTCTGTTATAAGTTGAATTGGGACGGACAACAGAACGCCCCTAATGAAAGGAGCAAATGTACTTAAAAATAATTTTAACAATTATTGCAATCTGTTTAGTTTCTTTAAACATTAAAATATGGACACCAAATAATGTTTTGGCTGGAAATCATTGGGCTACCAAAGATGATGTTGAGGATGTAAGAAATGAACTTCGTTTAACTATGGTGACTAGTACTTTAGTTAAAAGAATAGTTGAACAAAATTGTCAATTAGCTATTCCATTATATGGTAAAACAAGTAGACGTATTAATTGTGGTTATTAAACTGATTTAATAAACAAGGTTAAGGGCACCTGGCAACAGAACGCCACTTTAAAACTTGGTCTCTATTTTTTTTCCAATTTCGCAAATTCCAGTTTTTTTATCTAGAGTTTCATTGCTATCTAATATTGGCGTAATCATACTTACTGTTTGAACAATTCCAAGATTTTCTCTGCTGATTGAATAACTTATAACTACATAAACACCCGACCCTGGTTTGTGTTCCTCATTATGAACAATAAAATTTACAGTCGTTGCAGAAAACTTTGCTTCAACTATTTTATCTAACCAAGTAACTTTCTTGTTTTCATCATCTACAATTATTGAATAAGTTTTTCCATCAACTTTGCAACTTAAGTTTGTTGTTTTTGCATCTAGTATTTCTGAATACAAAAATAAAATAAATATGATATAAAATTTTTTCACTAGAATAAATCTAGTTAAATTTTTAGAGTTTTTCAACGAAGTCAAAAGGCAAACTTTGGGTAAAATAAAGATATCATTCAACGAAGTTTACAACGAAGTAGTTTTGATTAGTGAGCAAATATGCCGATTTCTAATCTATTGCCGGGCAACAGAACGCCCCTAAAATTTATTTTTTTGTAGTTCTAACAGTTTGTTTCGAAACGTATCTAAAATATGAGCCAGCAGTACCAGCAATAACTCCAATTATTAGTGAAACTGTTCCATTTCTTTCATCGCCAAATAAATACATTCCATAAACAATGCATGTTAATCCCAGCCAAATTAAGAAATTAGCTAATATACCTTTAAGCCATCCAAAAAACATAATTAAATATACTTAAAAATAATTCACCTGGCAACAGAACGCTCCTTATTTTTTCTTAAAATTTTTAAAAATAAATCCGTAAATTAAAATATTAATAACTATAAGCAATATACCAAGATATATTTGAATTTCATTAGTTAAGCCCTCAGGATAGATTATTGGAAAAAAATAGTTATTAATAAAATCATTAGAATAGGTTGTTAACTCTCCTTTATATAAAAACCAATTTTCGAGATAAGTTAGTGGACAAACAGCATTAGTTAGTTCTATATAAATTCCCCATAATAATGCTGGGAGGTGAATATAGATGATTTTTGAAAAAATAAAAAAAAGCAATCCACCAAAAATAACAAATAAAATAAAAATTAAATGTACAATTAAAGTAAGATTTGCAAATAATTCGTACACTCAATTTTAAGATTTATCTAGCAATAACCATTTTTACGCTATCTCTATATTTTTTAACCCACTCGGAGAAATCTTTTTTGCTACCTGATTTTCCTTCAGAGGTAATATTGCTAATAATTGGAAAAGCGTAATCAGATTTAACTGCAAAGTTAACGTTTTGAGGTAGGACACCTTTTTTATACAATGTAACTATAGAGTCTAAAGTTGCAGTAACGATTCCAATAACTTCCCCTTTAGCATTTATAAGTGGACCACCAGAATTACCTGGTTGGATTGGAACATCAACTTGCATTAGTCTAATATCATCTTGTAAACCTGACATTGCATTAACTCGACCAAAAGTAGCTTTAAGTTCTTTTCCTTGCACGTCCACTAATGGATATCCTAAAGTAAATACCTCTTCTCCAACATCAGTTTTATTTGATTTAATTATTGGTATTGAATTTTTAACTGGAGTATCAACTTTAATTATCGCTATATCATTTGCTTTATCTTGAGAGATTACTTTTGCATCTATTTCTTTGCCTTCAATTGAAACCTTCACAGATTTAGCATTTCTTATAACGTGATAATTTGTAATCATATGACCATCATTTGAAATAAAAAAACCAGTTCCTGTGCTGTAACCTTTTTTCTTTCTAACTTTCTCTGGCTCGTAAATTGGAAGTTTTGGTTTACTTTTTGATTGCTCCATTAATTTTGCAATTTCAACTTTTGCTTCTTCTTCTTTATGTCCGAATGTGAAAGCAAACATCCTACCCTTTTTATCATAACCAGTTCCATAACCTTTGGTGCAAGAAGTTGCTGTAAATGTTCCTTCAACTCTCCCTGTTAACGAACACATTAGAGTGGCCACTCCTTTCTGACCTGCGCAGTATCCTGGAATAAAATAATTTGAGGCAGGTATAAATGTAATTCTAGAATTACCATTACATTTCATTTTTGAAGGAACAGTCTCGACTTCTATAACTGCAGTACCTGTCATTAAATCACTATTAACAGTGCCGATGAATACTTCGTTAAATTCCTCGTACTTACCGACCACATTATATTTAACAGTACAGTTTGTAAGTAACAAACCTAACACTACAATTCCTAAAAGTTTTTTCATAGTCCAAGAAACTAGCATAAATCTTACCGATCCTCTGCCGAAATTTTCATCAAAATTTTAGATTTTAAACAATTGCAAATGGTAGATAATAAGGAATAATGTTACAAAGTCCGGGTATCTGGCAACAGAACGCCCCTTTCTAATCTTTTCAATTTTTTTTCTTTAGTTCATACAAATAGGCTTGAATTTTTGAACCATTTTCCAAATATATTTCTGTAACTACTCTCTTGTAATTTTTTCCTTCAAACTTATCGATTTCTTCAATTTTTTTCTCTAAATTTTTTGAGTCAAAAACCATGCCGTATATCTTTACACCTTTTTTATCTAATTTAAGGCAAGGGTAACCATAATCAGGACCAGCACTTACATTAGTCAACTTACCGTATACATATCCTTTTTGCCAATTTCCCCCTAATTCTCTCAAAATATTCTCATGTTGTTTCCCGATTTGCAGTGTCCCATAAACAAAAATAGAATTAATTTTACTCACGAATTATGAAAAAAAAATTAAAAGAAATATTAATAATAAAAGATAACTAAATTTGTCTTCAATGTAATATTTATAAATATCTATTTTAATTCTATTTTTACTAATTAAATAATAACAACGCATTATCCATATGGCATAGAAGCTAAACAAAATTAATGTTTCCGTAAAATTTAAGAATGAAGGTAAAAAAATTTTATCTTCAAGAGAAATAATATTTCGAATATTTAAAATAAAAAGAACTAGGATTATAAGAGTGGTAAAAAAAGAAAACAAAATATTTTTTTTTAAGATTATTTTATCTCCAATGTAATAAGGAGAAATAACATTATTTTTTTTGAGTTTATTTGAAGAAACTTGTATTAAACGTTTAGCAGTTGATAAACCTAGGAATAAAAAATAAAAGAATATCAAAAAACCAAATGTTATATCGATAACAAATAACTTAGCTCCATACAAAATTCTTATCATATAAAAATTATTCAGCATCAATAAGTCAATAATCTTAAATTTTTTAAGGTAGAAATTATAAAGAATAAAATTTAAAAAATAACAAAAGAGAAATATATTGTTTAGAATTGAAAAATATAATCCGTGGATAATAAATAAAAATATTAATAAACTAAGAATTAAAAAAACCTTTTTTTTACTCAAAGCTAAATATTTTTTCTTTTTTAAAACATTTTTTTTATCAGTTTTTTTATCAGTATAATCATTTATTAAATAACAACTTAGTGTAAGAAGAGAAAAAGAAATTAATCCATTTATAAATAAGAAATAATTAAACTCACTTTCTAAACCTTGTGATCCCAAAATTGGTGCTAGAATTAAAAAATTTTTAAAGATATGACTAAATCTTAGATATTTTAATTCACTTATCATTCTTTTGTTCCCTTATAAAATGATCAATATTTCTTTGAGCTAAACTCATGATTGCTCCTTGCGGATTTTTAAGTAAATTTTCTGAGATAAGCGATGAGTCATTTACGAATAGGTTTTTAAATTTATTAATTTTACACTCTCCAAATGAGTCAAATAAATTTTCTTTTTTTTCACCAAAATTTATTCCACCAAGCAAGTGAACTGCTGAAAAACTTAACTTAATTTTTTTCAAAATATTTTTAATTTTTTCTTCATCAAAACTCTCTAATTTTGTTTTTGAATCGTCTAAAATGTAAACATATTCAGCACCTGATTTGAAAGCAAATTTAATTAAATTAAGTAAACCTTCTTTCACTGTTTGAGCCTCTTCTTTATTAATTTTAAAAGTGATTATTGGCTCATCTATAAATGGGATTTTAATAAAATTACATTTTCCATTAGTGAAAGTTGCATGTAAAATAGCCATGTGTTCAGAATTTTTATCGACATCTTTGCTAAATAGTTTATTGCCTATTGCACTAATCTTTAAAAATTGAATATCACTTGCGGCATTCCCAAAAAGATAGTTTGGATAAAATTGAGTAATTTGTGCTGAGATAACATTTTTATTTATATTGTGATTTACCTTTAGTGGAAATTTTGCAACAATTTTAATCATTGGATGAAAATGAAAATTATCATTATATGTCCAGGACATTATTCCGCTTTTTTTTAATAAGTTCAAAGTGTATGGGGTGCCACAACACAAAAAAAGGTTTTTACACGATATCTCCATTGGGCTTTTAGAAAAGGTTATTTTCCATTTATCTTTATCTCTCAAAATTTTTTTTACCTTATGACCCAATAACAATTCTAAACCAGATCTCTCAGCTTCTTTCAAAAGAGTAGACGTCATTGATTGTTTTAAAGCGCTGCCATTGGTTTTAAAAAATTTTTTAATACTCTCGTATTTCCAGCCCAAAACTTTGGAGCCGTCTGTAAAATAATTAGTCAAATTTTTATCCCTCTGACTCAGAGCTTCAAAATTATCTGATGAAGTAATTGACTTCCATTCATCATTAGATTTAATTAAATTTTTAATATCATTTTTATTTATTAATTTTTTTATGAATAGTTCGTCAATTTCATGATATAGACCACTATTAATTTCGCTTCCTCCTCCATAACACTCAGCTGATGCAAATTGTAAATCATATTTTCCTACAGCTCCTGATAATCCTGAATATTTCCACTTATGATAAAATTCTGTTGCAGGATGTTTAGTTTTTGGAATTGATGTTTTATACCCTTGCTCGATTAATAAAGTTTGAAACTTATTTTTCAGCAAATTATTGACTGTAACAGCTCCACTCGGGCCAGAGCCTATCACAATATTATCATAATATTTTTTGTTTTGGAAAGAGGAGCTTTTCTTTTGATTTATTAATTTTTCATTATTGTATTTTATTAAAAAAACAAGAGCAGTAATTAATTCTGTAATTTTTTTAAATCTTACTAAATTTCTCTTTTCAAATATTTTATATAACTTTTCTCTTTTTGACAAAGAGAGGCTTTTGAGTGATTTTAAACCTATTAAAAATGAGAAAATATTAAGAAAAAATAAATGAACAAGAAAAAAAAATTTAATTAATTGCTGGCTCTTTAGAAAATGAGCTAAAAGTTGTCTTCTGTTTGATCGACTAAAATCTTTTATTCCCTCTTTTTTAACTATTATATCTGTAATGTCGTTTATAAAAAAAACAAGATTTTGAATTACTGTTTTCATTTTTATAATAAATATCTTAGAAGTTTTAAAATTTTTTGCTGAACTTTGTTTTTATGAGCACTTTTTTGATTTTGTAAACCTATATTATCTTTATTAGCCAAATACCAGTCATAGCTTTCTCTAAACATCTGATCGTTGGAATACTCTGATGTCCATCCTAAAGCGTTAATTTTTTTATTATCGAAATAAAGCGATCTGCCATACATTAATGAATGATAAGGAGCAAGAGGTGAAAGCTTTAAAAAAGAAGATACATTCATGATTGGCTCTATCAACCCCAAAGGTAAAGATTTAATTTTTGATCCTGTGTTTGCGTATTTACATAAATTACTTAAAGTCTCATACATGCTTGAATATTTTTCTGTACCACAATTAATCAAGTTTATACCCTCTAATTTTGAGGAAATGAAACAAGCTTTAGCCAAATCTTTTGCGTGAATAAACTGATAGATATTTTTTCCATTATTTAAAACTGGAACATTGTATCCTTTGCTTACCCAGTCAAATAAAATTTCAAATATACCCAAACGTCCGTGTCCCATAATCGTTCTGGGACGAATTATTGTAATATCTAAGTCTTTATACTTTGGATCATAACATACTTGTTCAGCTTCAAGTTTACTTTTTCCGTAATCTTCCTTAGGGATTGTCTCACTTTGTTCATTTACAGGATTTTTTTTTGGAATTCCATAAACTGCACTTGAAGAGAGTATTATTACTTTTTTTATTTTTTTTCTTAAACTTGCATCCAGTATAGATTTTGTTCCTAAAATATTTGTATGTTTAAAAAGTTTTTTATTTTTTGCAAGAGGGACGTTCGCGACACAATGAAATATCGCGTCAATATCATTCAGGCTATTTGATAGTTTTTCTTGATCGCATATGTTTATTTTTTCAAATGAGAATTTATTATTTTTTTTGTCAGGAGAATTAATATCAATAGATAAACACTCAATATTTTTTGAGAGCATGAAATTAATAAGATACTCTCCGAAAAAACCCGAACCACCAGTTATTGCAATTTTTTTCATACAATTTTATTAATTTTATAGATAAAAATGAAGTAACGTTAGTTTATCTTTTTGTAAATAAAATTGCAAATGGCGTATAATAAGGAATAATGTTAAAAGGTTCACGGCACCAGGTAACTGAACGTCCCTAAACAGAATATGAAAAAAATACTTTTAGATAATTTTAAAACGTCTTTATCAGATTTAAAAAAAAAAGAAGAAAATAAAATTAGCAAAAAATTAGTTAAATATATCTTAAATCCATTTAAAATATTTCCAAGAATTATATGGGAAATAAAAAAATATTTTAAAGAAACTAATTGGGATGAAAGATCTGCAAAAATGGGAAATTCATCTGTTTTTGGCAATCAAATCTCATTATCTGAGCAAAAAAAAATAACCGATATACACGAAAAAATATTATTAAAATGTTTAAATGGAAATATAGAGTTAGGAAGTAACGTGTTAGACTTTGGATGCGGGTATGGAAGGTTTTCTGATTTTTTCATTAAAAAATTTAATTGTAACTATATAGGTGTTGAAAATAATGAATTTTTTCTTAAAAATTTTCAGAATTCAAAGAATAAAACATTTCTAAGTTTTAATGATCTTAAAGATAATAAAACATATGAAAATTATTTTGATTTATTATTTGTGTTTGCAGTTTTTGGTGGATTTAAAAAAAATAAAGCCTCGAATATTTTTCAAATATTAGAGAAAAAGGTAAAACCTGGAGGTAAAATTTTTGTGGTAGAAGCCATTTCAAATAAAGAAGTTGAAGATGAATGGAGTTTTAGAACTGAAGAGTTCTATAAAAATTTATTCAATAACTTCGATATTTCAACTGAATATTATTTTCTTGAGGATGATAAATTTAACCAAATTTTTAAAGGCACGAAACTTTAGAAAATATATTTATCTCCTAAATACAATAATATACCTACAGCAATACCCAGTAATATCCAATAATAGTTGTCTTTTATCATGCAACAAACTTACTCAAATTAGGTTTAAAATAGTTAGGCCCTTTCATGACTTTACCTTTTTCATTAAAAATTGGTCTTCCATCCAATCCTAATTTGCTCATATTTGAATTTTGAACCTCATTAAAACATTTATCAAGATTAATGCCGAAAGCATGTCCAGCGCCATAAGTAACGTAAAGGATATCTGTTA